>DASRMA010000088.1:0-19899 GCA_035648155.1 Desulfosporosinus sp. | reverse complement strand
AAAGGCTTAAGTGAAGATGAGATGACCAATGCGTATCTCGACTTACAGTGGAATTTCCTTCATACAATTCTCAAACGCGATATTCCAACTGCTTGGTCTACTTATGAACTATAAATACCCCCCCAAACACTTCGCGTTCATTGATAAGTGTTTGGGGGTATTTTTAATGTCCCAGGTTCCACTTAAAATGGTCTCCGGTTTAAACATCAATATCGCTGTAAGGCCAGAATCGTGGTCAGCGCGGTAGTTAGTGGTTCTTGATAATTCCACTCCTCAGCGTAAATACTTCGCTAAGAAGGTGTAAATGAACCATTACTGTTACTTAGAAAAGAAACGTCGAACCGATCGGTTCGACGTTTCTAGATCACGATGGGAGGAGTTGAGGCAATGAATGGACGGAAATCCCAAGTCATCCCTATAGCATACGGCTCACTGCTATCTCATCACAATTGGGGAACTTGATACAATTAATGCACTCCGTCCAAACTTTCTGGGGCATTTGATCTTTACTAACCTGCTCGTAACCACAGTATTTGAAGAACTCAGGCTGATATGTCAATGCAAAAAGCTTCGTACAGCCCAGCTCCCTAGCTTCCTCCTCCAGTGTTTTAACTATCAGTGTCCCGATACCTTTTCGTTTATATTCACTAGATACTGCCAAGGCCCGTATTTCAGCCAAGTCACTCCAAAGGATATGAAGTGAAGCAACTCCCACCAACTGGTCATCGACTACCGCTAGCACAAATTCGCGTATATTTTCATATAGCATATTTCTCGATCGGGGAAGCATGAATCCTTGTTCTGCAGTACTATTAATCAATAACATCATCTCTTCAACATCTGTTATACGCGCCTTACGCAATTTCATCAATTTTTCTCCCTTACTTGTTTTGCATAATTATACAACATATATTATATTGTTGCATCTTCTTTTTACGAATAAGCTTTTTTCATAAGTGACGGGTTTGAAGGTGTTCGACAATTAAGTTCATAAATGCCTTTCTCCTGCCAATTTTCTGGCAACGTCCAGATCGGAAATTTATCCATATCATTTAACCAACAATACCAGCGTCGGAGGTCTTCCTCCATCCCAAGCGTCGTAATCCAATGTACTCGTCCATCCCACGTTAATGAATTTCCTAGTGCATCTTTAGCACGTACTAGAAGGAGGCTCTTATCCAACACACATGACAACAAGATACTTTGAGATGCTTTTAGCAATGGCTTTTCGAAGATCGGACATATGACACTTAATTGCCCATGGTTTTGAAAGAAATACCATTCTTCCAATTCTTGCACTGAATTTTCACTACGCCCTTTAGGAAGCCATGGCCAAGGCCACGGATTCCCCCATAGTGATTTCATAACCCCTTCCCCCTGGTGAAGAAACAAAGCAAGGAGATCTTGAGTGCGAAGTTTGCCCTCTTTTTTAAGACCTTCAAGGTAGTCGAGAATCTTCAGAATGATCGTCTGGAACTCTGTATTAAGTGAACCTGAAGCATCTACCCATCCTTGTTTTTGCCATTTCGAAAGATGTTCGTTATTCTTAAGCCACTTTACTTTGCTATTGATCTCAAATTTCTTACCCTTACGGCGAACTTCGGCAATTTCAAAGTTTCCCCAAAGGAAAGCAATATGCTGTGGTTTTATTTCAATGCGAACACGTCGACAGGCTAAACTATCAAAGAACGTGTTCACAATTCCAAGTTGTTGCTGAGCGACTGGATTTAAGCTCTGCGCCCAGCGTTTCCAATCTTGCCGTTCCTCTCCCAGGGCGTAACGTGACTGGCTGCTTTGATGTTCTTGCGGAATAAGGTATAAACTAGGCGTAAGATTTTCACGCCAATACACGGCCCTCGCAGAGATATTCCCCCCAATCTTAGAAACCCCATTTAAAAAAGCTGGTGAAAAATCAGGTGCCACAAAATAGATCACAGTTTTAGCACCATTACTAAGGCGATTCCCCCATAATACCCCAGCTAAAAGGAATTCTTCCTCATGAATAATAGAAGTGTTGCTGGCAATGATACCTACTCTTAAAGCTGTCTTCCCACCCGTGAAATAGGCAAATAGTAAGGAAAGGCGGTTTTCTTTTTTCTTGTCATCTGGTAGTTCTATCCATTCGCGAGCAATAAATACGTCAGGATGAGCCTCCCAGATCTTGTTCCAGGTTATACTCACAATGAACCTCCCTTAGCTTTTCTCCATAAGCATGTTTACGCGCTAAGAGAGGATATCATGACACATAAAAGAAAACTCGTTATGCCTCCTGCTGCTTTTCCGTGAGGCCGTCTAGAAAGACAGTGAGTGCATGATTCACCTCTTCATGAAAATCACCCACACCTGAAACAAACCAGCGGATGAAATGCTGTACTAGCATACCCTCCAAGCTTTCCGCCAAAAAAGCTGGTTCAAACTCACGACTAATATCGCGATTTTGTTGCCCAACCGTTAAAATAGCCAAAAGAGCATAATGCAAACTCATGTCATAATCTGCCCCTTCGCGATTCCGTACAGTGACCATAGCAATCTGTCGGTCTTTTATCATAAAATCAGCCCAATCATGGAGAAGATTACCTAAGCGCTGTCGCGTACTTAAGCTGGGCGTTTGACGACCATTATTAATGAGATCTTGACATGTGCGACGTGAGAATTCCAAAATAACGGATTCTTTGGTGGGAAAATAGTTATAGAAGGTTCCTTTCCCCACGTCAGCATGTTGCGTAATCTGTTCAACAGAAGTAGCCGTAAATCCCTGCATACGAAAAAGGTGCATTGCGTTCGAGAAAATCTTTTCGCGGGTTTCTTTTTTCTTACGCTCTCGCCTAGACAAATCAGACAAATGAGACACCTCAAATCCCCCTTATACTAAGATTAAAGAATGAATAAATACCCTCTATCTATTCATTCTCTAACATCCATATATTACCTTCTTTTTTAAGAGGATTTTCTATCTATTATTCCTTCACTGATTTTCCTAAGAGTAGATTCCTCCGCAAGTTTCCAGACTGTTAGTACCCTCCATACCGCCCGCTCCAACTGTCCTTCTGCGTTTAGGAAGGCATCATCCAAGGTTGCCGGCCCTTCAGAAACGCTCAGACAGCTTGCGATTCCGACATCAGCAAGAAAATCAGGAGAGCCCTCCACAGATCCTGAGATAACAAGTACAGGGACAGAGTATTTTTGTGCTAAAGCAGAGACCCCGACTGGCACTTTACCATATGCTGTCTGAAAGTCTGTGCTTCCTTCACCCGTTAAAACCAAATCAGCGTGCTTAATTTTCTCATCAGCATTTGCCACCTCTAAAACCATTTGTGACCCCGGTCGCAATTTTGCCCCTAGGAAACCGACAACACCTGCTCCAAGTCCTCCTGCTGCGCCCCCACCTGCTAACTCCAACAAATTCATGCCTGCAACTTTGCTTAATACTTCTCCAAAATTTTGCAATGCTGTATCCATTACTCGGATATCCTCCGAGTTTGCACCTTTTTGCGGGCCATAAACAGCACTCGCACCCTCTGGACCACAGAGCGTATTTTGGACATCACAAGCAACCTCGATCTGCACGGTTGCTAGGCGAGGATCTAGTCCCGACATATCAATGCTGACAACCTTCGCAAGTGCAGCTCCACCTTGGGGCAACTCGTTGCCCTGGCCATCCAATAACTTAACTCCTAAAGCTACAGCCAGACCAGCCCCGCCATCGTTCGTAGCACTACCCCCGATTCCTAGGAGAATTTTCCTCACTCCACGATCCAACGCGTTCCGAATTAGCATACCAGTTCCTTGCGTAGAGGTTACACGAGGGTTCCTTTCTTGATGACTCAAGAGGGTTAACCCAGAAGCCGTAGCCATTTCAATAATCGCTGTCTTACCATTGTCTATAAGGGCATAAGTCGCCTCTATCGGCCGTCCTAAAGGATCTGTAACCTTAATCCTGATCTTTTCTCCACGTACCGCGCTAAGTATGGCTTCTACTGTACCTTCTCCCCCGTCTGCCATCGGGATCAGATCGATCACGCTTTCCGGGTAAACTCGTTGAACACCCCTACTCATGGCAAGAGCTACGTTCAGAGCATTTAAGCAACCCTTGAAAGAATCGGGTGCAATGACGATTCTCATGATTATAAACATTCCTTTCGCTGCGCTCAAGGCACAAAATGTTGACATACAGATCCCCAATAACAGTCAGACGGCATTACTTTAACAACGGCAATTCTACCATTGCCGCTTGGCAGAACTTTCACTCTATAAATATCCCGTGCTAATTACGCACTTACGGTAAAGCAATGCCTTTCCTGTTAACCTTGCCTCTGTCAACTTCTTGAAGAAATCGCTTGCTACGCTTAATCGACCATTGATATACCTTCTAAGCTTTCTTGCACAGGTTGCAATTTATTAAGTCGCTCAGTAACACTTCTAAACTGAGAATTAACCAACTGTATAACTTCGAAAACTTGTTGATGGTCCTGTTGAGGTTGGTTAATATAGTAATATGTTAATTTTGAACTCTGTTCATCTAAAACTGAGATTAACTGATTGATTTGAGTTTGCACTAGGTCGTTCTGTTTTGACTTATCACCATATTGTATCATTACATTGAATAATTCATCGGAACTTTTTAGAAGCTCATTTTTCTTTAGTAAAAGAGAGTCGTTAGCTTCTAAGCTATCGATTGCGCCCACACTTAAAAGCCAAGGAATAGCCTTTAGTGGATTTGCTTTTTTTAGTGCTAAAATATATGCTATCTTTTCGTTAGGAGGAGAAATAGTAAGGTACCCCTGAAAGGCAGTTTTTATTGACTCAAATTGTGAAATCATAATACCTACATCTCTTTGAATAGAGACTTGTTTAGAGTTGAACGAACTCTTTCCTTTCACCACTATTCTCAATCGTCATCACTTTCTGAGTTGTATATTTTCACTTTTATATTCTTGATATTATTAGCTTCTTCTGCAGAATCCTTTAATATAAGCATTTTTAGCTTCATCTAAAGTTTTTACTTTTTGAAGATAGGAATCAACAACTGATTTATGTTCATTATAGTATATATCTTCTACTATATACCAATAATTTTTCTGTTTATTCAGTTTAATAGTATGCTTCAGACCAGCCATTTGTGACTTTATATGTGGTGTTGAGTTAAAATATATATCTGCATTTTCAAGCAAAGTAACAGTAGCACTTTCATCGTTAATACTAATATTCTGATAATCTGATAATCTAAATCCCTTAAGGATAATTCGCATCTTAACAACCGGTTTATCTAAACCATTTTACCCCCTTATACTTATTATACAATTGAGCCATGGAAAAAGCTTCATAAATTTTGGGAAAAATTTAAAATGGGATAAAAGTCCTATGTAAAGATAGAGTTGATAGGGAAAATCGAAGAAGAGGAACTGATTAAGCTCGCGAGGTCAGTGAGCTAGGATAATTAAAGAAATAAACGCATGTGAGCCATTGATTAGAATGCTCACATGCGTTTTGGTGATTTCAAAATAACGGCAACGAATAGAAATGTTAGGGCTAGTTTTTTTCATGATCACTCCTTCGATTGAGCACGCAGCCCCATCATCATTCCAGCCTTTACAATTAAACCAACGCTAACAAAGTCCAAAACGACCATTGTCCAACTTTCAATGGGGATTTCCGAAAAACTCGCAATCATATAAGATAGGCTATTAAATGAATAGGCTGCAATATATGCAGAGCGTATATTCTCAGACCGGGAACGATACCCGACCAAAAATCCGAGCGGGTAGAAAATTGCAAAATTGAAAGTCAGTTGATTGAATAACCCACCCGAAACAAAAAACTCGCCCCAAATAATGAAGAGCAAGCTTAATATGAGCAGATAGCGCCAAAAAGTAGAATTCAAGACGTTCCTCCTAACAAGTGATAACTTGGCAGAAGGGAGAGAGTAAAACTCTCCCCCAACAATATTTATTAGCTGTAATTTGGTGCTTCCTTGGTAATCGTTATATCGTGAGGGTGGCTTTCGCGTAGACCTGCAGCGGTTATCCGCAAGAACTGGGTTTGTGTTCTTAATGCCTCAATGTTTGCAGTTCCTGAATACCCCATCCCGGCACGCAGTCCGCCAATCATTTGATAGATGGTTTCCGAAACGGGTCCTTTAAACGGAACGCGTCCCTCAATGCCTTCAGGCACAAGTTTCTGATCTTTTTCTTGGAAATAGCGGTCGCGGCTTCCTTCTTTCATAGCGCCGATTGAACCCATCCCACGGTACACTTTAAAACTTCGTCCTTGATAAATTTCCATTTCGCCCGGGCTCTCTTCTGTCCCGGCGAAAAGACTTCCAATCATCACGATTTGCGCACCAGCAGCCAAAGCTTTGACGATATCCCCAGAGAATTTAATTCCTCCATCAGCGATAATGGGAATGCCAAATTTATCTGCTTCTTCCGCACAATTCATAACGGCAGTAATTTGGGGAACTCCGATACCTGCAACAATGCGTGTCGTGCAAATGGATCCTGGTCCAATCCCGACTTTTATGGCATCTGCACCTGCTTCGATCAGATCACGAGTTGCTTCCCCAGTTGCCACGTTGCCGGCAATAACTTGCGTTTCGGGAAAACGGTTTTTTAAGACCCTCACCATTTCGATAACCCCTTTGGAGTGTCCATGAGCAGTATCCAGCACAAGCACATCAACACGCGCGTTAACCAACGCTTCAGCACGCTCTAACGTGTCCGGTGTGACACCGATGGCAGCTCCTACCCGTAAACGACCACTTTCATCTTTAGCTGAATTTGGATATTGTCGTGTTTTCTCAATATCCTTAATGGTAATAAGTCCATGAAGCATCCCCGCTGAATCAACAATGGGTAGCTTTTCTATCTTATAATGGCCTAATATTTTTTGAGCTTCTTCAAGCGTCGTACCAATAGGGGCTGTCACTAAATCGGTCTTAGTCATAACCTCACTTATCAACCGATCATAATTGCTCTCAAAGCGCAGATCACGATTCGTTAATATCCCGACCAGCTTTCCCTCGACAGTAATGGGTACCCCTGAAATTCGATAGCGTTCCATTAACTTTAAGGCTTGGTGAACACTGTCTTCTGGATGTAAAAAAATAGGATCAGTAATAACACCATGTTCCGATCTTTTTACCTTATCCACTTCTAAGGCTTGCCTCTCAATGCTCATATTTTTATGAATTATTCCTATTCCGCCTTCTCTTGCAACGGAAATGGCCATCCGAGAATCTGTGACTGTATCCATTCCGGCACTCATTAGTGGAATATTGAGTTTAATTCTTTTCGTTAAATATGTGCTGACGTCAACATCTCGAGGTAGAATTTCGGATTTGGCAGGAACAATGAGTACATCATCAAATGTAAGACCTGCTTCTTTGATAATACGATTGGATTGCATGATTAGCTCCCTTCCTAATAGTTTTCTAATTAGTATAACAGATAAATTCGCAAAAGCACAGAATTTGTTTATTTATAAGGTTTAATAGAGATTATTTCTTCATCTTAGAAATTAAGTCCATAATCTTGTATAATAGAACTTGGTTCATCACGATGGGATTAGGAGGATGTAAGATATGCTATATCGTGTTCATCAATTCATCGATGCTATTTTCCCCCATATTAATCCTTCGGAAATTACATGGGCACTTAATAACATACCCTCCGAAGCCTGTTCACTCTTTCTTAAACAGTCATTGACAGAACAGCGTCACGCTCTAAGTGTGGCTCAAAGTATAATGAACGAGAAAGATACGTTAACTCCCCTCAACTTTCAAAACCTTCTCACTGCAGCACTCCTCCACGATTGCGGCAAATCTACGGTCTCCAACCGCCTCTGGCACCGAGTATTTATTGTTATAATCCAAAAAATGCCCCAATCCATCTGGTCACAACTCGAAAGAGGTCATACAGTTTTCGCGGCACCCTTAAAGACCTCTTCTCAACACGCCATTTGGGGCAGTGATTTAGCTGAGAGAGCGGGCTTAAACCCCGTGATTTGTCTTTTGATCCAAGAACATCACAGTCCTAAAACAGAATTAGGTCGAATTTTAGAAAGTGTAGATAATACTCATTAGTGAACTCGTTCAACTAAAGAGTAAAAAGCATGAGCCTACCAAGCGGTAGGCTCATGCTTTTTAGGGATATAATTCCATCTTTTCTTGGAGTTCCACTATTTCCGTGTTTTTTGAAAAAATCCAATGGGCAAATCTCTTATTATCTCGTTGTAACCTCACATTTTCTTTTTCAAGGTGGTGCACTAAGTCCACCTTTTCGCGTTCTACTTTTTCTAGCAGGTTCATAAGTACTCGTCTGCTTACTCTCAAATGTTCAACACGCTGTTCCAGTTCACCAACACGCGTCCTGAGTAGTTTTGCTTCGTCTATAGTGTCCATTCTTTTACGCCCCCCGACTCTATCCACCCTTGTATTCTATGCCGGGAGAGCATATTTTAACCCTCAGTCTAAGTTGAAAAAGTGAACTCGTTCAGCTTAAGCTGAACATCGAAACTTCAGTAGGGGATTTCTACCCCCACTGAAGCGACGTAGAACGCTCCCACTTATAGAAGCGGGAGTCTTACGAATAGATAAAAAGTCACTGCCAACCTATTTTGAACTGAAAATTTGTTTATTTTTTCTCGTTATAGCGTCTAATTGTGCTGTGCTAAATGGATGATTTGGTCGATGACACTTATAGACACGCCCCATCCCCCGAGCTGCACTCCAGGCTTAAGAGCTTCTCCATGAAAGTCAGATCCTCCCGTTGTGAGTAAACAATACTCGTGTGCGACCTCACGATATCTAAATTCATCGTCTAGGTTGTGCTGAGAATGTAAAACTTCGATCCCTTGTAGACCTACTTTTACCCAGGCGGGAATCCCTTTTTCTAGGCCATGCACTCCTGGATGGGCAAGAACCGCAACTCCATGCGCTTCTCGTATTAAGCTGATTCCCTCTTCTGGAGTTAATTTATAGCGAGGAACATAAGCGGGAGCCCCTATCCCAAGGTAACGCTCAAATCCTTCTTGCATGTCTCGCACGTACCTCCGAGCGATGAGCACCTGGGCAATATGTGGCCGTCCAATGGATTCTCCTCGTGCAAATCTTAGAACTTCATCAACTGATATATTAATCCCCAGGTCCTTAAAACGGGCTAAAATTTTGGCCATGCGTGTTTCACGCTCTTTGCTCAAAACACTCAGCTGTTCTATTAAATCATTAGATGAACGATCCACCTCGTAGCCTAGAATGTGAACCTCTTTACCCTTCCAACTTGTACTTAACTCTAGCCCTTTGAGGATCCGTATCTGATAATCCACACCCGCTTGCTCAGCTTCAATCCATCCCTGTATCGTGTCATGGTCTGTAATGCCTATCCCTTTTAAGCCCAACTTTGCCGCTAGTCGGACAAGTTCGGTCGGCGATAATAACCCATCAGATGCTGTCGTATGGCAATGTAAGTCTGCTTCGTACTTCATCACTATTTCAACACATCCGACAAAAGACGCATAAAATTGCGACCCATAATCTTCTCAACTTCCAGAATAGAAAAACCAGCTTTTATTAAATCGTTCCGCAGATAGTTGTAATCTCCAACATGCCCAAGTCCTTCTGGCACTTCTTTGATTCCGTCAAAATCTGAGCCTAATCCAACCGTTTCTACACCCGCTACTTCTGCAATATGGCAAATATGACGCACAACATCGTGTCGAGTTGCTACGCCCGTATTTTTCAAAAATTGTGGATAGAAATTCACCCCAACTACGCCTTTATGTCGTGCCAAAGCACGGAGCTGTTGATCTGTTAGATTTCTCGGGTGGTCGCAAAGGGCTTTAGCACAGGAATGTGTTGCCACTATGGGATCCATGGAAATCTCTAAAACATGCCAAAATCCCGCTTCATTCAAATGAGAAACATCGACTATCATCCCGAGCTTATTCATGCGCTGTACAACTTCCTGGCCAAACGTAGTTAATTTGAGATGAGTATCCGCTTCGCCAACACCAGCAGCCAAGGCATTACGTTGATTCCACGTTAAGCCTAAGGCTCTCACCCCCAATTTGAATATAACATCTAACATAAAGAGATCTTCGCCCAAAATTTCTCCACCCTCTACGCTCAGCAGGATGCCCAGACGATTTGGGTCAGGTATCTGCTCAAGGTCAGTTTTCCCCTGAACCAGGAAAATCTGATCCGAATAATTGGCAATAAAACGATGCGCTCCTTCTATGAGTTGCAATCCACGATGTGACGACCTATCGGGCTTATATTTTGTCTGAATATATGCCGCTAGAAATTGAAGGGATACTCCAGTATGTCTAGCACTTTGTATATCCCATTGCCCTCCCCCAGAAGGATCCTTAAGGGTCCGGACGTTATCTACAAAATCAATTAAGCTATCACAATGTCCGTCTACAATAAAGGAATTTATCATAATTTATACAAGTTAAGGAAACTTGGGAAAACTTAACCTTTCCTTTCCTACTATATTTTCTCGTCTCCAAGTTTCTAAACTATACTATGTCAACATAATAAAGCACCTGCCCGCTCTTGGTTAAAGCAAACAGGTGACTCTCATTAGACGTTTAGCGTGGCTGAACAATTAACTTAATAGCTGTTCTCTCTTCTCCGTCAATTATTACGTCCGTAAAGGCTGGTATACAGATTAGATCGACTCCGCTCGGCGCTACGTAACCACGAGCGATCGCTACTGCCTTTACTGCTTGATTGAGAGCCCCTGCTCCAATAGCTTGTAGTTCTGCGCCTCCTCTTTCGCGAAGGACCCCCGCAAGTGCGCCTGCAACTGCATTTGGACTAGATTTTGCTGAAACTTTTAATACATCCATAGATTCATCCTCCTGCTCGAATTCTTTTACATGTATTACCATAACTTAGAATATATGTATTCGAGAGGGGATAGTCAAAATCCTCTATTACAAGAAAAATTTTCAACTTTTTATATAAAAGTGTTACGATATGCCTATCTTTAAACCTCTGTAAACTTTTGAATCGCTTGGATCTGACGAGTTTTTCCCGACTTTTCATCAATGTCTAAGACCACAGCATTAATCTGAATAGCGCCACTCGCCACCTCAAATTTCGCCGGTAATTGTGTCAGAAAACGATTTATAATTATTTCTTTTTTGATTCCTAAGACTGAATCCCGTGGTCCAGTCATGCCGACATCTGTAATATAAGCTGTCCCCTGGTTAAGCAAGCGTGCATCAGCGGTTTGAATGTGAGTATGAGTGCCTACAACAGCACTTACCTGCCCATCGAGAAACCAGCCCAATGCGACTTTTTCTGACGTTGCCTCCGCATGGAAATCAACAATAATGAGTGAGGTCTCTTGTTTAATCTGATTAATGCAGCGAATCGCACAACTAAAGGGATCATCGAGCGGCGGCAAAAAGATACGACCTGAGAGATTTAGGATTCCAATCTTGATACCCATTGTTCGTAAAAATCCATATCCTTGGCCTGGTGCTCCGACTGGGTAATTCGCAGGACGAACAAGTCTTGGTTCACCATCGATAAATTTCATAATATCTCGTTGGTCCCATACATGATTCCCCATCGTTAAAAATTGAATTCCGTAGTCATAAAGTTCCTCAGCTATTTGTTTGGTTAATCCTTTCCCTGCCGCAGCATTCTCTGCATTGGCAATGGTAACATCAACTTCATATTCTAATTGTATTGGTTTTAAAAATCGCTTAATGGCTTCTCTTCCAGGTTTGCCCATGATATCTCCGATAAAAAGAACGTGCAACGAGCGTCCCTCCTTTCTTAATGTTATCCATAGAATGCCGTTATATTAGCTCTTGAATACCAATACCCGACCTTTTTCTCGCAATGCCACCACGTTTTTATTAATATCATTGCTATGAATAGAAGACAACATGTGGGTTATCATCTCTTCCTGAAAAATCTGTTCCTCCTCAGGTAGATACAATTCATCATATAGCAACTGTTTCTTATAGTTTCCCTTAATCAGTTCAACTATAAGACCCACTTCACGTTGAGACATACTATCCACATCCCTAGTTACTGTAATCACACAAACGTTTTCCTCACTGCGGCAAGCGAGGTCAAAAACCCGCATACTATGCCCTTCAAGTTTATGGAAAAATTCTAACGCAGGTTGTAGAATTTCTTGCAGAGATGCCACCTCTTGATGTTCTTGGATCATAAACGTGAATTTTAGAGCATGTTGATCACGCCAATAATGGGCTGACCCCACTTCAGCATATCTCAACAGAATTGAACTTAACAATCCTACTCCGTCTTGAACGCGTCCTGCCTCTTTATGTAATAAGTTACTCAACATCCCTGTTATCCGTCCTCTCTATTGAGCTGCCCTTAACCTATAATTATTCGCCATTCTGCCGCAATCTCCTGCTCAATACTCTCCGAATAATGCTGGGCATATCTGGGATGAGGCGCTCCTAAATAAATAACAGACGATCCGCAGGATCGCCTGTTGTAATATCTCATATTAATTATTTTGCAAAATCAACTGCTCGAGTCTCACGGATCACGACAACTTTAATTTGACCTGGATATTCAAGTTCTTCTTCAATCCTTTTACTGATCTCACGGGCAACACGTGGAGCGAGCACATCATCAATCTTATCCGGTTTAACGATTATGCGAACTTCTCGTCCGGCTTGAATAGCAAAGCACTTTTCTACTCCCTCAAAGCTCTCGGCAATCTCTTCGAGTTTTTGGAGACGTTTGATATATGTTTCAAGGGTTTCTCTACGTGCTCCTGGGCGAGCTGCCGAAACTGCATCCGCAGCCGCCACTAGAACTGCGACTAAAGTTTTAGGCTCAACATCGTTGTGATGAGCTTCAATTGCATGAATAACACCACTGGATTCTTTGTACTTTCTCGCAAGGTCCACTCCGATCTCAACGTGTGTCCCTTCCATATCATGATCAACAGCTTTACCTATATCATGTAAAAGACCTGCTCGCTTGGCAAGCGGAATGTCGACACCCAATTCAGCAGCCATCAATCCCGCCAAATGAGATACTTCCGTAGAGTGCTTCAGGACATTTTGTCCATAACTTGTACGAAATTTAAGTCGTCCAAGCAAACGGATTAACTCAGGATGCAGCCCGTGCACTCCTGTCTCAAACGTTGCCTGCTCCCCTTCTTCGCGAATCTTTTGGTCAACTTCTTTTTGAGCCTTTTCTACCATTTCTTCAATACGTGCCGGGTGAATGCGGCCGTCTGCAATGAGCTTTTCCAAAGCAATACGCGCAATTTCTCGGCGTATTGGATCAAACCCCGATAAAATAACGGCCTCAGGAGTATCATCAATGATCAGGTCAATCCCAGTCAAAGTTTCCAAGGTACGGATATTACGACCCTCACGGCCAATAATCCTTCCTTTCATTTCGTCACTGGGCAACGCCACAACAGATACGGTCGTCTCTGCCACATGATCCGCCGCGCACCTCTGAATGGCTAAAGCAATAATATTTTTAGCCCGTTTCTCAGCCTCTTCTTTAGCACGAGTCTCAATTTCCTTAATCATGATTGCTGACTCATAGCGAACTTCTTCTTCAACTCTTTTCAGCAATAACTGTTTGGCCTCTTCTGAGGTCAGGCCAGATAAACGTTCTAGTTCAGCTTGCTCTTTTCCAACAAGCAAGTTCAACTCTTCTTTTTGATGTTCTACTTCGTTTTCTTTACGATGTAGATTTTCTTCTTTGCGTTCAAGTGACTCGATTTTGCGGTCTAAGCTCTCCTCTTTTTGGAGCAAGCGACGTTCAAGCCGTTGTAGTTCGTTACGACGTTCCCGAGTTTCCTTCTCCACTTCACTGTGAATATGCATGACTTCTTCTTTAGCAGCAACGACGGATTCTCTTTTCTTGCTTTCAGCTGCCGAATAGGCATTCTCAACAATACGTTTTGCCTCTTCTTCTGCAGATCCGATACCCTTTTCTGCAGTATTTTTACGAATAAGAATACCGATGAAGATACCAAAACCTAACCCAACTAATATCGCAACTAACCCAGTAATAAATAATTGCATCAGCGTGCACACCTCCTTGTTTGTCAAAATTCTATTTTCACATTAAAAAAACTGGTTTCCAAAACCAGTCACATTAAACACAACCTTTAAGACGGGAGCCTCCCCCCCGTTTCCTACACCTCTCGTTAGTCAAAAAAACGTATATTTTAGCTGACTACTACGAAATCTATAAGAAAACCTTAAAAGGTTAAATCTTAACAGAGACAGGCCTCTGTTAAGATCTTAATATCATTTGCAAAAAATGTCAAGCTTGTCCGAAACGGGTGAGTTTTATACGCTAGGATCAACTATCCCCTCGTCCCCATTATTACTCGTTTGAATGTGATAAAGTACGTTCCTCACCATATCCGTGGGATATCCACGTTGAGTAAGTTTTCTTGCAATTTTTTGCTGAAGTGATAGTTCACGTGACAGAAACTTCTTTAGACTGTCTTGACGAATCTTTTGATCCCACCGCTTACCGTCTTGTACCCACCACCGTTTTGCAAGGGTCAAACACTGCTGAAACTCAGCATCGCTTGAATAGGTTGCTTCCAACGCTTGCTCAACCACTTGGGGCACTAACCCTCGATTTTGCAAATCTTGTAGAACTCTTCGCCGTGAATAACGTTTAAGCCGGTTTTGTGAAACGGTCAACGCCAGTTCTTGGTCATTGAGATAACCCAATCTTTTCATTTTTTCCAGTACTTCATTAACCTCTAACCCTTCATATCCTTTTTCCTTGAGACGGGTCTCTAACTCATAATGCGTCAAAGCCCGCCGTGACAAAGCATTCAGGGCAACTTCCCGGGCACTTTTAAGCGGTTTAGAGCTCGTCAAGCGAACCATCCTCTTCATCGGCTACTTCGTCTGTGGTTTCTGTCGCGTTCATGTTCGCACGGATCAATTGTTCGAGATTGTTGGCCATATCTGGATGTAGCTTGAGGTATTCTTTGACGTTCTCACGCCCCTGCCCTAATCGTTCCCCGTTATAGGAGTACCAAGCTCCCGCCTTTGTGACAATCTCCATTTCCGTGCCAATATCCACGATACTTCCTTCACGCGAAATTCCTTCTCCGTACATAATGTCGAAGTCTGCCAATTTGAAGGGGGGAGCAACTTTATTCTTAACTACTTTGACCCGGGTTTTGTTTCCGATGATTTCTTGGCCATTTTTAATTGCTTCTTGTCGACGTATATCCATCCTTATCGTGGCATAGAACTTAAGCGCTCTTCCACCAGTGGTTGTCTCCGGACTACCAAACATAACGCCTATTTTTTCCCGAATTTGATTGATAAAAATAACACAAGTACCGCTCTTACTAATAGATCCTGTCAACTTACGCAAGGCCTGAGACATGAGCCGTGCATGCAAGCCAACATGATTGTCTCCCATTTCCCCTTCAATCTCTGCACGCGGAACCAAAGCAGCGACAGAGTCGATCACAACGACATCAACTGCGGCACTGCGCACAAGAGCCTCACAGATTTCTAAACCCTGTTCTCCTGTATCTGGCTGCGCGACCAGCAAATCAACAATATTAACACCTAAAGCCTTAGCATAAACTGGATCGAGGGCATGCTCAGCATCAATAAAAGCAGCCACTCCGCCCATCTTTTGAGCTTCTGCTATAATGTGGAGCGCCACGGTTGTTTTACCCGATGACTCTGGTCCGTAAATTTCTATAACTCGCCCGCGTGGCACCCCTCCGACTCCTAAGGCAAGGTCTATCGCCAATGAACCCGTCGGGATTACATCGATTGACATTCCCGCCGGAGATTCCCCAAGTTTCATAATCGAACCTTTGCCAAACTGCTTCTCAATTTGAGCAAGTGCAATGTCAAGTGCTTTCAGCTTATTCGTTTCGGCCATTCCGTTTCTCCTCCTCATATTGTTTAATAATGAATTTCGCTTTTTGGCAAAACATCTGTTCGATTTATTATAAATGTACCCCGCAATGCTTGTCAATTTGTTTATTTCAACCGACAGTAAAACATATTATTTGACAAAATAATATGTTTTACTGTCGGTTGTAGGGACACGAGGATAGTGCTCCTACGTAAAAAAGCTAGCCATTGGTTAGCTTTTTTCACCTAAGAAGCTCTTCTCTCTATTATTAATAGTCTGCATTTCCACGTGCTTTAGCCGGTTCAACATTCACTCTACGACCTTTAATCATTGCATGATTCATACAACTCAAAACTATAGAAGCATATTCCGCAGGTACCTCAGCAAACGTAAAGTTATCATAAATATTAATCATTCCAATAATGTTTCCAGGTATTCCACTTTCATCTGCAATCCAATGGATGATATCCTGAGCGCAGATTTGTTGTACCCTACCGATGTTCATGAAAAAGCGTACCATTCCTGCTGCTGCCCCAGTGTGTACAAACTGAAGTTCCTCTTGATCTTTATCTTCAATACGTTCTTGGACACTGGCTCCCTCTACCGCGAACTTCAAGGCAGCGGCAGCCACATCAGTGGCGTCATAGTTCTCGAGCAACTCACTGACAATCGTACGGTAAATTTCCAAGTGATTACTTTGGATTAGCTTCATAATTTGCTTCTTAAGATTTTCCGCCTGATGTTCACTTATATCAGCCAATGGTGGAAGTTCTTGTCGTCGAATTCTAGTCTTGATAAGATTTTCAATCAGTCGAAGTTGCCGGTATTCTTTCGGTAAAATCAGAGTAATAGCCTGACCTTTACGTCCAACTCGCCCAGTTCGCCCAATTCGATGCACATAGGAAACCGGATCCTGAGGAATATCGAAATTAATAACATGGGTTACATTATTTATATCCAAGCCCCGGGCGGCAACATCGGTTGCTACCAACAATTCCGATTTCCCGTCCCTGAAACGTCTCATGACTCGGTCACGGTGTTGTTGATCCAGATCCCCATGCAGGGCATCCGCCAAATATCCTCGGGCTTCCAAGGCCACTACAAGTTCATCCACTCCACGTTTTGTTCGGCAAAAAATAATCCCTTGCCCGATGTCCTCTCTATCAATAATTCGGCACAAAGCATCCACTTTAATACTTTCATTGGTCTCATAAAAAACCTGCTCAATCTGTGGTACAGTTAATTCATCTCTACTAACGGATACTGAACGAGGTTTTTTCATATAAGTTTGAGCCAATTTACGAATTCCAAGTGGCATGGTCGCTGAGAAAAGCATAACTTGACGATCATCAGCCGGAACTTCCTTTAAAAGGCTTTCAATATCTTTAATAAAACCCATGTCTAGCATTTCATCTGCTTCATCAAGTACAACTATCTTTACATGTTGTAGACGAAGTGTGCCCCTGTTTATGTGGTCTAATAACCGCCCAGGAGTTCCAACCACCACTTGATATCCCATTCGCAAGGCACGAATCTGACGATCAATAGGCTGTCCCCCATAAATAGGCAATAGTTTGACATGTCGATACTTTCCAATTTTGGCTATTTCCTCTGCAACCTGTATCGCCAGTTCACGAGTAGGGGTTACAATAAGCGCTTGTACCGCTAGGAATTTAGGATTCACCTTCTCTGTAATTGGAATCCCAAAAGCGGCGGTTTTCCCTGTCCCAGTCTGGGCCTGGCCAATTAGGTCAAGGCCTTCAAGTGCCACTGGGATCGCTTCTTTTTGGATTGGGGAAGGCTCTTCAAACCCCATTTCTGACAAAGCCTGTAAAACTTGTTCACTTAATTGATTATCTCCAAAGGATTGTAGAGGTTCATCCATCAACTATTTGTATTCTCCTTTCGCTGGTTAACATATGCACTCGCACCTTATTAAGGGCCGCTTGAACGGTTAACTGTCGAACCGACTCTCGTCCTCCGTAAAGCTGAATTTTATCTGCTTGAACCCCGTCAGGCGTTGCGAATCCGACGTAAACAAGACCTACTGGTTTCTGATCACTGCCTCCGTCTGGCCCGGCGATACCCGTAGTTGAGATGGCCAGATCTGCCCCCGTCCTCGAACGGATTCCTGCGGCCATTTCCTTGGCAACTTCTTCACTCACTGCACCATACTTACGAAGATTTTCTGTACTTACCCCAAGTAAGCCTTGTTTTAGAGAATCGGAATAACTAACAACCCCACCCAAATAAACTCCGGAACTCCCTGGTTCTTGAGTCAGCGCAGCACCCAGCAAGCCTCCTGTACAAGACTCTGCCGTTGCAATAGTTAACTGCTCGTTTTTTAATAGTTGTCCTACTATGCCAATCATGGTTTCCTGATCACGGCCAAATAGTTTGTTACCTAAGCGCCGTCGAATTTCTGCTTCTGCCTGAGTTAAGAGTTCTTCTGCTTCAACGGATATTTTTTTTGAGCTTCTTGCGACCAATCGTATGTGCATTTCGGCCCGTTTGGCAAGTAATGCCATCGACAAGTTTGATACACCCATCAGATCAGCTAGTACTTCCTCAATTGCCGATTCACCCATGCCAAACACTTTCAAAACGCGTTCATTCATACGTTCAACATTGGGTTCGATGTACTTTTGCAACTCTGGCCATACAAAATTATCGAACATCGGGGTCATTTCGAACGGAGGACCAGGCAATATAATAACGGTCTTGCCGTTTTTTTCAATGATAGCACCAGGAGCTGTTCCAATGGGATTGGGAAGGATTTTTGCGCCCTTGGGGAAATAAGCTTGCTTCTCATTATTCTTAGGCATCGGAGCTTTACGACGACCAAAGAACTGCTTAATCTGTTCTAAACTAGAGGGGTCTAACTCCATCTCAATATCCAGAACCTTTGCGACAAGTTCCTTCGTCAAGTCATCAACCGTTGGGCCTAACCCTCCCGTTGTAAAGACCAGATCTGCTCGCCCAATCGCTTGACGTAAAACGTCTTCTAACCGTTCAGGATTGTCCCCGACCGTCGTATGATAGTCCACTTCTATACCCATGGACGACAGTTTTCCTGTCACGAAGTGAGCACTCGTATTGAGGGTTTCACCAAGTAATAACTCTGTCCCACTAGAAACTATCTCAGCCTTCATATAGCTTATCACTCTCCTATTATCAACGCAAATGTTAACACATTATACCCCATATTAGTTATTTCTCACCAAACCTATTACTATTCTTCTTCCTCAAAAAAAATGAACCTCTTAATTAGAGGATCATTTCTTTCATGCCACATTTTGGAAATAACTTCGCAACATGTCCCCAGTCAAGGTTTCTTCATCTGCAAGAATGTCAGTAATCTTTAACAAGACATCTTTATTTTCCTTAATGGTCTTCATCGTTCGCACTTCGAGATCTGCTAAGATAGAACGCGTCACGGACTGACGCTGTTCGGCGCTCAAGAGAGAGACATCCGTAACACCCAACGAAGACATCCCTGCGCTAAGCAACTTTTCAACAAGATTTAGGGCTTGTTCATAATCCCCCATAGCTCCAGTACTCCTCATACCTAGAATTTCCTCTTCTGCAAGTGCCCCTGCTAAAGCGACCATAATCTGATCCTCGAGCATCGCCTGCGTATATAGATATATATCGTCCTTTGGGTAATGACGAACATATCCCAAAGCATTTCCCCGTGATCGGATAGAAATCTGAGCTACGGAGTTTGGTCTGACTTTCTCCGCAACCATTGCATGTCCGCTCTCGTGAATCGCTACACGTCTTAATTCCTCTGTAGTTGGTTTTCGATCCAGCTTTTCTCCCAACATCACTTTCTCAACTGCTTCCTGTAAATGATGCTCGGTAATCTCGTTTGCCTCTTCACGCAGGGCAAAAATTGCGGCTTCATTGGTTACGCTTTCCAAATGAGCTCCTGAGAATCCGAAGGTTACGTGAGCGATTTCTTCCAAATTAACTTCTTTGGCTAACGGTTTATTTTTCGTATGAATCTTCAAGATTGCCACTCT
>DASRMA010000087.1:0-6217 GCA_035648155.1 Desulfosporosinus sp. | reverse complement strand
ATTATTATATCCAACAGAGTTATTACTTACTACCCTTAGCTTTGGAGCAGAATCCAATAATTCCTGATCGATGCGTTCTCCATTAATCAACAACCCCTCAGAATCTCCTAATACCTTTAATAGTTCATGACGAGGAATAATCCCTGACCCATTCCATTTTTCACAGTCACAATATTGAGCAAGATAGTCTTCCACTTCCCTAGGAACCTTCCTAGCTATAAAAACTTTAGGGTTCATTTCATTCTCCTTTCTTAGGTATTTGCTATTTTCCTAACTCTTTAATATTCGTCTAATTATGGGAGTTACAAGTGTAATCATAGCCAAAATAATGAAACTTGCCGCAGTCGGTCTAAAATCCGCTTCCATCATGGGTTCTAGGATCAAGGCTAAGATGACTGGTGAGGCTGGAAACTCATACCTTTGCATGAAATAACCGATCACCCTGCTATATACATCAACATGTTGTTTCCCATGGAATAGGATCCGACCACACACAGAACTAGAATAACTGGCGTTAACACTGCTATCGGTACCTTTAAGACCTTGGTAAATAATCCGATACCCAGAGTCCCGTAAAGCATTATTATGAAGTTTGCAAAAATCGTGCCTACAAAAAGTATATAGACAATATTTGCATTTTGGGTAAAAAACATGGGTACCGGTTGCAGACCCTCAACCATTAAGGTAACTAGCATTACTGCTGATACAGCATCTCCGGGTATTCCAAGAGTAAGCAAGAAATCCTGGCTCCCCCTGCAGAACCGTTATATGTTGACTCGGGCGCTGCAATCCCCTGCATTTTCCCTCCCGTTTATATATTCTTCATTTTCCTTGTTTCTCCTTCTCTACCATTCCGCAATGGTGCCATCTTCATTACGCCAAACAGGATTTTTCCAATTATGACCGATCTTCGCAGCCTCCCGAACGAACTCTTCGTTAATTTCTATCCCTAACCCTGGGCGACTTGGAATTGTAACATACCCATTTTCATATTTAAAGACTGTAGGATCCTTTAAATAGTCAAGCAAATCATTTGTTTTGTTATAGTGAATTCCTAAGCTTTGCTCTTGAATAAACACATTGGGTGTACAAGTGTCTAATTGAAGACAGGCTGCGAGAGCGATCGGCCCAAGAGGACAATGGGGTGCGACAGCCACATCGTAAGCCTCTGCCATTGCAGCAATTTTCTTCACCTCGGAAATGCCACCTGCATGCGATAGATCTGGTTGAATAATGTCTACGTATCCGTCTTGTAATAACTTTTTAAAATCCCAACGCGAAAACATGCGTTCTCCAGTAGCAATTGGTGTGCTTGTATGGTTTGCAATTTCACGAAGTGCTTCATTGTTTTCCGGTAACACTGGCTCTTCAATAAATAGCAAATGGAACTGCTCTAACTCTTTTGCAATAACTTTGGCCATTGGCTTATGGATACGGCCATGAAAATCTACCGCAATTCCAAAATCTTTGCCAACTGCATCGCGAACTGCAGCAACTCTTGCTATAATGGCTTCAACCTTGCTAAAAGAATCAACATAATGCATTTCTTCCGAAGCATTCATTTTGATATCTCTGAACCCAAGTTGTTGCTTTTCTTTGGCAGCTTTCCCTACGTCGGCTGGCCGATCGCCACCGATCCAGGTGTAAACACGAATTTTATCTCGAACTGCCCCTCCTAAGAATTCGTAGACAGGCAATCCATGTACTTTTCCCTTGATATCCCAAAGCGCTTGGTCAATTCCTGCAATTGCACTCATCAAAACTGGGCCCCCGCGATAAAAACCAGAACGATATAAAACTTGCCACATATCTTCAATACGGCTTGGATCCTGTCCAATCAAATAATCTTCCATTTCCTTAACTGCCGCAACGACAGCGGCAGCATGACCCTCAACCACGGGCTCACCCCAGCCAACCAAACCATCATCGGTTGTTATTTTTAAGAAAACCCATCGAGGTGGAACCGTGAATAATTCAAGATTTACAATTTTCATTCTATTTTCCTCCATTTTCAGTGGCCTCGAATCCTAAGTATATACATGTAGCCTCTCGTCATTTTCCGAGAGGCTACATGTGTATGAGCAGGTGTTCACAGACTATCCTTGAACTTCAAGTAGAAGAATTAACGGTAAACTTCTTGCTTACGGTTCGGATCAACCTGTGACCAAAATGGAAGTCCTTCCACATCACCCGCTACAGTTAAGGCATAGGCCCCTACTTGATTAGCCAGTTTTACTGCCTCTCGTAACGGGAATTCACGTAATAATCCCGATAACAAGCCTGCTGCAAATGCATCGCCTGCGCCAATAGGGTCTACAACATGCTCAACCGGAAATCCAGGAACCAAACCTGTTTCTGTCTGATTAGCATAATAAGCTCCCTCAGCACCGAGCTTAACTACAACCAGTTTGGCTCCATTGTCTATTAATTGGTTAGCAATCGCATCTGGTTTAATTTCACCCGTGAGAATGAACCCTTCTTCGAGTCCCGGTAAAACAATGTCACTTTCTCTTGCAATGGCCATGAGTGTTTCTCTGGCCTCTTCATTCGACCAAAGCTTCAGTCGGATATTAGGATCAAAAACTACCGTCACTCCGTGCTTTTTGGCCATACGAATCGCTTCATAGATCATCTCTTTACAAGATGGACTTAACGCAGGTGTAATCCCAGTAACATGCAAATAGTTAGCTTTCGCAATATATTCCTCATTCAAATCATCAGGAGACATCTCACTGGCAGCGGAATTTTTCCGATAATAAGATATTTTTGGCTCTTGCATCATTTGCCTTTCTTTAAAAAAGACAGCCGTCGAATTCTTTTCATCAAAATGAACCTGAGAGGTATCCACCCCCTCACCCCGGATAAAATTCCTAATATACAAACCAAATTCGTCTTGACCTAACCGGCTAATCCAACCGCATTGATGTCCCAATCTGGATAACCCTATCGCAACATTCGACTCCGCTCCGCCGATAGACTTTTCGAATTGGCCTGCATATCTCATAGGCCCAACCGATGTGGGAATAAAAAGGGCCATGGTTTCTCCGATGGTTACAACATCCAAAGCTTTCACTCTACCTTCCCATCCAGCCTCCATCAACAGTAAGCACATGACCATGAATATAGTTCGAAGCCTCGGATGCTAAAAAAACGACACTTCCTTTAAAATCCTCTGGGGTTCCCCAGCGTTCGGCGGGAATCCTGTCACTAATCTGACGATATCGGATCTCATCTCTAATAATACCAGTGTTCATATCCGTCTCAATATATCCTGGAGCAATAGCATTCACATTGACTCCAAACTTTGCCCACTCATTGGCTAAGGCCTTGGTCAGCTGAGCCAAAGCTCCTTTGGCAGCAGCATAAGCTGGCACGTTAATTCCTCCCTGAAAAGAGAGTAAGGAGGCAATATTAATGATTTTTCCGGCTTGCTGGCCCACCATGAATCTCCCTGCTTCTTGGCAAAGAAGCCAAGTCGCCTTGAGATTGACTTGAATCACATCGTCCCAATCTTTTTCTGAGAAATCAACAGCAGGCGACCGTCGCTGTATACCGGCATTATTAACTAGGATATCGATCTTACCAAAATGTGAGACAACTGAAGGGATCGCCCCTTTGACCTGATCGACTTTCTCCATATCACAGGGAATAATCAGACATTTCCCCCCTAAGGTTTCGATCTCTTTCTTGGCATGTTCTTGCTCTGGAATACGCTGCAAAAGGGCAACTTCCGCACCGGCCTCAGCCAAGGCTAAGGCCATAGCATGACCTATTCCCCGGGTCGGTCCTGAGATCGCTGCCACTTTTCCGTCGAGTCGAAAAGAATTAGTTCCCATAATAAATCTCCTTTCAAACCGTACGTCAACCCCCTCCCATAGGGGGGAATAAAGATAATTGATCCAAATCCTGCAAAACATAGTCATTGGATACCGCTTTACTATTGACTCGGATGATGGAAACTTGATGGGATTGAAGCTCTAGAAGATTCAAGACATCTAAGACTGTACTTCCTTCAGCCATGCTTCGCTCCTCCATTTTGAAACGCCCAATTCGAAGACTGGCCAATAGTTTTATTACAACACGCACTTCAGCACCTCTTTTACCACCGGAATATAGGCTCTCCTTGCTCAAAGGTTAGATCCCCTGCCTGAGTTAAAACTTTGATTTGCGAATGGGCCTTTGCCTCTTCAAGTAGAGCTTCACTTATGATGATCTCGTCTAACTCCAGAGTGTTTTTAATCCACACAATCCGATGTTTCCCAGGATCAACACCATTGCAAGCTTTGACGACAATCTTTAGTGCGTCCTCTTTGCAGCCCGCAACCATCGGAATCTTGACGGGTAGAATTTCCGTACTAGTAAAGGCATTAGTATAAGTCGAGATAAAATCTATATTGTCAAATAAGCTTCTTGCAACGACATCGACCACGCCCATTCCATTGGCATTGCCATGAGTTTCTTCGGTTAACCCAAAGATAACGCTTTTTTGGAATCTCGGACCGCCATCACAATACTTGGTGATATATAAACCCGTAACATTAGGATCTTGGCCGTCTCCACTAATGTTTTTTCCGATTTCCTCAATCACCAATACGTCAAACTCAGGAAACAGGAGCCGCCCCATAATCCTTCGACTCTCTTCGAGCAAGGCCATCTCCTTTTCCATTGCTAGAATCTCTGAACGTGAAAATACTGCGATTTTATACGTTTGTTCATACGCATTTTCAACAATTCCGAGGGCAAATAGCACCTTTGTTTTTTCAACAATCATTTTAGCAGCCTGGGGAATCAATTCCGCAAAACGGCCAAAGCCTTCGTGATGTAAGGAGTCCGCTCCGATTTGTTTACCCAGTCCAATGGTTAGAATCTTCGCCACGCCACTCTCAATGGGGCCTCTGAAAGCGGTATGAGCTTTTATACGGGCAATCACTACGATGCCATCCGCTTCAAGGGCACTTTGGGCGACGTAGATTGGAAGTCCTGGTTCAAGTTCTCCGATACTTACCACCTCCATGGAGGCGTCGACCGGAACTCCCATACTTTCTGGGGTAATTCCGTACGATGCTAAAACTTCCGCTTGTCCCGGGGCTGTTGCCCCTCCATGGCTGCCCATCGTTGGTATAATAAATGGTTTAGCTCCTGCTGTGATCAATTCATCAACCAGGGTCTTTGTCATTTCCTTGATATTAGCAATTCCCCTGCTTCCAACCCCAATTGCAATGCTCTTGCCTTGAAGCTGAGTTAAGTGCGGTAATAGTTGAGTTCTAACTTCTTGCCCAATGTCTTCAATCCGGTCTCGTTTAAAATTTTGTTTCACCTTTAAGAACTTTGGCAGTGTAATATCAGTAAATCGTTCCAAATTTAAAGATTCCATCAATCTTCCTCCTTATTTCAGTACACCTAAACGCGCTAATTCAAGTTTCATGGCTCCAACTTCTTCTTCCGTCGGCAGTCGAAAGGGAGGCTTGATTCCAGCAAAAGGTATTCCTCGCAAACTGAGAGCTGCTTTGTAGGGTGTGATGTAAGGCCCTAATTTTAGGGCCTTACGGATATTGATGACTAGAAACTGTAAGCGGACGGCTTCTTGATATTGACCCGCCATAAAGGCCTCATACATTTGAACCATAATCTCAGGGAAGACATCTCCTACGGCTGAAACTACACCCGTAGCTCCCATGAACATCGCCGGCACCACCATAGAGTCTGTTCCGATCACAACTGTGAAGTCCTTCCCCATTAAATCGAGATACTCACATAAGCGATCCAAATCTTTAGAAGAATCCTTCACTCCTTGAATATTGGGATAGCTATCTGCTAACTTCTTGACAAGAACGGGCTTAATATCATTCTTGGCATTACTTGGGATATTATAAAGGTAGATTGGCAGATCTGGCACCCGCTCGGCTACTGTGCCAAAGTGGCTGAACAGACTCTCGTTATCGTGAGGAAAAAACCAAGGTGCTGCAATACCTACTGCATCGACACCGGCCTCTTGCGCATACTCTGTAAGTTCAACCGTCTCCTCCGTGCTTATTCCACCCGTCTGAGCAATCACTGGAATACGGCGAGCCGTTTGCTCGACAATAATACGGATCAGGTCCTTCTTTTCATTCATTTTAAGTAAGGGACCCTCTCCATTGGTACCGGCAATAAAAAGCCCATGAACTCTATTTCCTATCAGGAAGTCAATATAATGACGTAAGGACTGCTCATCGAT
>DASRMA010000086.1:0-35373 GCA_035648155.1 Desulfosporosinus sp. | reverse complement strand
TATAAAGTTGATATGCCACAAGAAATGGTGGACAAGCAAAAAGAGAAAGCTATTAAACAAGCAGCAAAACTTCTTATTTCCCTAGGTCTAATAAAGGCTACTGACATTTCTGTAGCTTAAACTAAAGTTTATTTTTTCGGGGCCATTAAAGGCCTTTATTTAAGTATACCCTTCTTTAGTTCAACCCATAGTATTTTTCACGCTATCCCCTCCATCCCTATTTAACCACAAAGATGTCATGAAGTGATTATGTGAATTCAAGAAATATTGAGAATTAATGAAAAGAGGCTGGTTGAGTTTGAACTACACAACTAGCCTCTTCTGATGGTCGTTCAATAACGACACAGTTTTCTGGCAGGGAATTCAGCGATCTCTTTAAAAAAAAAGACTTCTATTCGGAAGTTTAGGCGAATACAGTTCTGTGATTTTGGGATTCCCATACCGCTTTTTGATCCGTGGCTTTACGTGAACCTCTTTGGGCACGATCTTTGGGTGGTTAGGGTCTTCTGCTTGTGGCGAGACCAGAGTGGTTTAAATTTTTGTTTTAGGAGGGTAGACTTTAACGGTTGTTACCTCATTAGGGTTTTTCTCGGCAAAAATAGAGTAAGATATTTCGATCGGGTAGCCATTGGTACGTAAGAACCCCCAATGTTTTATCTGTAGTCGAAGGTGATTCCCTTTCAAAAACCTGCTTACCCTTTATAAGATTGAAAACCTTAAGTGTACCATTTTCCAAGTATGCCAAATAATCCTTGGCGTAAGATTACTTAGCATTATTGCAATAGCACCAGCCTCTTGATTAAGGACGCTGGTGCTATTAGATTATTGATTTTGATGCTAACACTTTGAAATAATATTTTAATATAGTTTATTTTAGTGGTATTGAAATTTTGTATTCCTTAAAAATTGTAATGTCGTTGAGTTGAGGAGTTGCCACCTTGTATTCTATATTTTTATCTAACGTGTCAAACTCGGCCATAAATTCGTTGGTTTCTGGGTCAATAAGTATTTCGGAACCACCGCGAGGTAATATGACCTTTCCTTTATCATCAATCAAAACCATCTTAGTAACATAACCTTCAGGGTACAATCCTTCTACAGAGTAATATACTTTGGTTATAAGGTTATCGGATTCTATTTTTTTCACACTAACTGCTGAATCATTACCTGGATGAAACACTATTGGAAGGACTTTTGTGGATTTTGGAAGCCATTTTATGGGATTAAGATCATAATCGGATTTAAAAGTATAGGGAATAAGTGTAATTTCATTTAGATCTTCCTTACCTTTGACAAAGGAAATATTCTGCTTACTAGCAGAGCCTTGGCCGTTTCCTATAACGTACAAAGATTTTCCTTGATCATCAAGTACAAAATAGTGGTAATGTGATGGCTGCTTTATGTCAGACAGATTAAGCATTAAGGTGTTGGCGAAACGACTTAGAACCACCAGGGCTAGGTTCACACTATGAGAAATCTTTTTAGACTATTGTTATTGGGTCCTCACTAATGAAGGGTCATATTAATAAACGGCCCCTAATCAAAAGCATTAGCAGAATTTGCTAATGCTTTCTAATCAAGGACCTAATTAGGTTCTGACCTTCTATGGGAATTCTTTGACCTTTAATTAAGTCGCTTTTAGTCATTATGAAAATGGCACCATTGACGTGATGATCTTCTTAATTAAACACATAAAGATATATATGTGTGGCAAATTTTTATTTACTTATTTGACGAAACATGTCGTTTCGCAAAGGGTCCTGGAACCGAAGCGGAACGACAATAAATGACAACCCACAATTGGAAACGGTAGTCTTTTGACGTTAAAGCAGTTAAATGAGGCCTTTACATCCTGGTTGGAAGGCTACTACCACTTACGAAAGCACGGTAGCACCGGTCAGTCTCCTAAGGATAGGGCGGCAAGTCTTAAACGGACGATGAGCGGGATATTAGATCTTCCTTTGGGAAGAATCGTGAAAGGTGGATAAGACGGGCTGTGTCAGCGTTTTTGGAAATATCTTCGAGGTCCCGTCTCATCTTTCTAGTCAAACCGTCACACTTCGCTTTGACCCCTACGATCTAAGCGTTATGCAAGTTTGGCACGACGGAAACCGGCTACCCGATGCTCAGCTTCTCGATTTAAATCGCAGTATCCATGAACGGGTCAAATCGAGATCCAAGGTCGAAAAGCAGGAGGATGCCCCAGCGACGGGCCTCAATTTTTTCAAGATGGCAGAAGAAAAACGCCGCAATGTTTACAAATATGAGGCTATTGCCCAGCGAATTCACCTTCAGTACCACCTAAGTGGACTTAACGCCCAAGAAACAGCAGCTTATATTCGACATCAAATGAAGAATGCCAATATGACCACCCCTGTCTTTTCGGATAGTGCTCTCGCTCTAATCCACTCGGAGACGAAGGGCATTCCACGGCTGATTAACACTTTTTGTACTCATCCCCTCTATGAGAGATACAATTATCAGAATTCTATTTATAGTTGAGGACTTGTTGCGAAGCTACTAACTAGCCATTCCCCATCTATTCCTTTGCGGCCCATGATAAACCTTTCATTTGTCCCTTGTCCCCACGCCGAGCCCTCCGTTGGTACAACATCAAGTACAAGATCAAAGTATACAGTTGGAACTTTTGCATCATATACAACTGTATTATCATTATTGCCCGAAACCACGCTATATCCCTTAAGAGAGATAAGTTTAATTGTTTTTACACCTTGATGTCCCTTCATAAAACTCTCTTGTGATTGACCGTCCCTATCTTGTGGGGTCAGGAGCTTCCATGCTTCTTCATAGTTTTGCTTGTCTAGGTAATTAAGATAATTCTTTATGAGTTGTTCTACGTGTTTTTGATCCTCCATCGTGATGTTAGTAGCTACGTTGTCCACATTCTCGTTGTTTAGTTTAATTGATGTCTGTTTGTTTAGTTTGTTAACCTTAAAAACTTGGTCGTTTCGTTCAATGGTAAGTGTAGTCTCTGCTAAAACTTTACTAGTTTTTATTTCTTCTACTTTAAGCTTTATATCGTAAGTTGAAGAAGAACCGATCAGATTAGGCCACCAAAATAATGACTCGCCATTATTTACAACCTCTTTCGAGTGATCTCCCATAATAATAAAATCGCCTTCTGTTACTGACCACCGATATTGGACAGGACCAGTTGCATTACCATTTTTAAAATTTGGAGTCATGTTGAAACCCTGAAATGACGATTTTAATGGGTCAAAAGCCAACGACTCTTTATCAGTAAGAATTGATACCTGTGGTATCATATTATTTTTCGGATTTGCAGTAAACAGACCAACCAGAGCAACCGTCGCTATTAGCGCTGCTGCCAAAACCCAAAAAGGACGTTTCTTATAGTTTAGAATATTTTTAATCCTTGCTTTCGCATTACTCTCTCCAAAGGCTAGTGGACTTCCTGAAAGCAACTGACGTTGGCCGGTGGCGAGAGCTAACAAAGAATGGCTGTAGTTCGCTCTAGTCTCGGCGCCAAAACTCTTCAGAACGCTTTCATCACAGGACATTTCCAGGTCTTTGCTCATCAAGAAAAAACTAAACCACATCAACGGATTAAACCAGTGGACGGACAAGACTAGAAACGCAAACGGTTTGATGAGGTAATCCAGCCTTTTGATATGCACCCTTTCGTGAGCCAGAATATATGATAGCTCATTTTGTGAAATATCTGTCGGTATATAAATCTTAGGTTTTTTAAACCCACAGACAAACGGTGTGACGATTCTATCTGTTTCGAAAATATTATCTCTTACGAGAGTCGACGTTTTGACCTTGTTGATTACTTTCAGATAAGAAATTACGCTATATAAACTAAGTACAGCGACACCGACGACCCATACTATGCTTAAAATAGCTATAACAATCTGCATAGGGTTTACACCGGCACCTAGTACTGCCTGTGGCAAAGAACTGTTCACCGCTTTGTTTATGCCATCGACGCCAACATCAATACTTGGAGTTTGCATAAGGCCCATATTATAGGGCACATATGCTAAGGCTCCTGAAGTTTGTTGCATTCCCGGGTTTATTACGCTTAACGAACTAAAGGTCGAGGTAAAAGAAATCGGGAAGACAAGTCGCATGAGTACTGCTGACACCGTCTGCCGAGAACTTGGCTGCCATTTATTTATCTGCTCGGTCTTCCTATTGTAATTACTTTTGTAAGAACTAAACATCTATTAATCTTACATATAATAATTCAAGCAACCTATGCATTGTCCTGGTTGTTGTACTCTCATACTGCATTTAGACACTTCTTTGGGTCACTGGACGGACCTTGCCGCACGGATGGGAAAGTGCGGCAGGCCAGTGGTCCCGGCCTGCTAGCCGTCCGTCCCCGAATTCCCGCTCATGCTTGTTCATACGCGGCCCGGGACGGGATCCGCGAATTCCTTCCTGTGTGCAAATACGTGGACGGGTGAGGTCCAGGTCGCTCAGCGCTAGCAAGCCATTCATCGTTGCGACGAGAATGGCCTGCGAACTCCAGCTTACCACATCTCTTGTTTCTAAAAATCGCTTTATGATAAGGAGTTTTCAACTCTTGCAGGAAACATTAAACGAATGCGTTAATTTGGTAATATATACAACAGTTGCTTAATCTAACAATAACCAGACATTAAAACAAATGGTTTCATTCTCGCTTTCTGCCCAAATCTTCCCGCCGTGGAGTTCAACAATACTTTTGGCAATGGCAAGTCCTAAACCCGCGCCTCCCGTTTCTTTTGACCTAGATTTCTCAATCCTATAAAAGCGATCAAATAAATGCGAAAGACTTTCTGCATCGATGACCTGCCCATTATTTTGTATCGTCATTTTAACACCATCATCCTCTGTACTAAGCAGGACCCACACTTCGCCAGATTTGAGACTATACTTAAGGGCATTGCCCAGTAAATTCTCAATGACCCTCACATATTTATCAGGGTTAATTTGAACATAATATTTTTCATTAGGGATGGCTGCTTTTAATTGGAGATTTTCTTTTTCAAACAGTGGACCGTAATCCATGACCACTTGATTCACGATATCGTTGAGACATAATCTTTGATATTCTAACTTGGTCTCTTGTCCTGCAAGCCTCGTATACTCAAAGAGGTCTTCAATCAAATTTTTCAGCATTTCAGTCTTATTAAAGGCAATTTCAATGAAGTTCTCGAGCTGCTCTGGGGTTTGATATTGCTTGTCTTTAAGCAATTGAAGATACCCTTTGATCGAGGTTAAGGGGGTTCTCAAGTCATGAGAAACCCCACCGATTAGCTCATATTTCACCTTTTCTAAATCTCTCTCGTGATCAAATTTGCTCTTTAATTCTTTGGACATTGAGTTAATATTTGAACACAGTTCTGCGATTTCATCATCCCCTCTAATTTCGATGATGGAACCAAACCCTTCGTTAGCAATTTCTTTTATCCGTATGGACACATACCTAAGGTACTTTAATTTTTTTTTAATAAGAAGAAGAAAGGTAATAATAAAAACACCAATGAAGACGACCATAATCAGTATTGCATAAGTGTTATAGAAATAGAAAGCTGGGCGTAAAAACACCTCTGGATTTTTTGAAAAATAATACCTGTTTATAATGAGTGAAAAAATTATTATAGCCCCAAATGGGGCAAAAAAGCTTATAGTTATGGCAACAAGTAGCTGAAGGCTGACTTTCTTGCCCACCTTATTCATGATCATAATTTATACCCCACGCCCCAAACATTCTTTATGTATTGAGGTTTTCGAGGATTAACCTCAATCTTCTCACGTATATTCCGGATATGAACCATGACGGTATTTCCTGACTCCAGCATCGGCTCTTTCCATACACTGTCGTAGATCCGTTCACTGCTAAAGACCATCCCCTGATTACGTACCAGTAGCTCTAAGATTGAAAACTCTTTGGGAGTGAGTTTTACTTCTTTTTTATTAATTAGCACTTGATGAATGGTTGTATTGATGCTGAGATTTCCAATCTCAAGCTGATCTTCATTCGTAGCGGGCATTGACTCATTGGAATGACTAAATCGTAGATAACGCCTCAGTTGAGACTTAACTCTGGCGACTAATTCGAGTGGATTAAAGGGCTTGGTTATGTAATCATCAGCGCCCACACTCAGTCCATTAATTTTATCAATATCCTCTACTTTTGCTGAGAGCATAATAATGGGGACTTCTCCTTTTTCACGAATTTTCAGGCATGCTTGGATTCCATCGAGCTTCGGCATCATAATATCAAGGATGACAAGATGCACTTCAGTCTTTGCGAGAAATTCCAGAGCTTCCAAGCCATCGCCCGCTTTGATGACTTGAAAGCCTTCGTTTTTCAAGTAGATCTCGATCAGATTCAAAATTTCAGCATCATCGTCAATGATGAGAATGGTTTGTTGATCCATGATGACCTCCTATAGAATTGGGCTAGGTTTTGCTGGGTGACGGCGAATACTCCAGACAACAAGACCTGAAGTGGCTATAAAGGCTAGGGTGTACCAACCATACTCCGTAACAAGTTTAGCGATTTGGTCAATATTATTCCCAAAAAGTCTTCCAACGACAAAATAGATTAGGGTCCACAAAAAGCCAGTTGTATAAGAATAGGCTGCATATTGCCGGTAAGGCATTTTGCTCATCCCTGCAAGATAGGGGACAAGATGGCGAACCACAGGCAAAAAGTAGCTTAGCACAAGGGCGTAATGACCAAATTGTTGAAACATCGCTTGGGCTTTCGTAAGATAGGTGCCTGCTTTCTTTTTTTGAACGAGGCGGTCAACAACCGGTGCACCCAAGCGATGACCCAGAATATACCCTAAAGATAATCCAGATATGACGCCTAGATACGTGAGAATAAACGCAGGGAGTGGATTAAGGATTCCGAGAGCCGTCACAAGCCCGCCTGTCATAACAATCACTTCATCTGGTATTGGCATTCCAACGATTCCTAACCATAGGGTAAAGAACAAGGCGAGATAACCATATTGTTGAACTAAGTTTAATAATACATCGTAATGCACTTTATGTCCTCCTCTCATTTATGACAAACGTAAACAAATGCAGGTGGAAAGTTCAAAGATACAAACGAAATCTCAACTCGAGAGAATTTTCGTAATAATAGTTTTTTCATCTGTAACGAATATTGGAAAGCTACAAAGACTCCTTTATTCTTTAATGAGTCTAGGACCCCATCAATGATCTGTTCACGAACGGCTTCTTTGAAGAGAGTAAAAGGCAGTCCCGAAACAACGGCGTCGAGTGAGTCCATGCCCATAGATTTCACATTTTCAGATAACCGTAGTGCATCTTCAAAATAGATCAAATCAGGATACAAGGTATTGAGTTCATCACGCATTTCCTGGTCTTTTTCAAACACTGCAACTTTGCAGTCACGATGTTTGAGTGTCTGGATATGCTTTGTAAAAGCACCGGTTCCTGCACCAAGTTCCGCGATGGCACGGGCAGTATTCCATTCAATGGGCTCAAGCGTTTTTTTAGCCAGAAATCTTGAGCTGGGTGTAATGCTACCTACTTGAGCGGGTGATTGCATAAATTTCATTAAGAACGTTAATTTTTCTCTAAAATTTAAATGCATATCATCATTTATTAATTCCATGGTTTTTCGCTTCCTTTCAACAATACTAATCATACATGACAAAAATAAAGAGAAAGGATGGGAAAAACTAAAGACTTTCTGAAGTTTTCACGTAACAAAGCATGAATACTGGTTAGGTTGATCTTTCCGACAACTGTTTAGCATTATCAATCAGTGAGTTCTTAGTAGGAAAATAGCCATGACTTGGAGTTGCCAAGTCATGGCTATTCCCATTTTGCTCGTGACAGACCTCTTGGATTTTCCTTACTGCGTATAATGAATAGCAAATTATTTGAAGTCAGGCGTAAAAAAAGCCTATTGCTGCATAAGCACATAAGCTTGAATGAATGATGCGATACATAATTTACAAATAATAATAAGATTTTACGCCTAATATACCCTTTCCCCCTAAATTCTTCATAAGATTACCCTGCAGAAATTTTCGCAGATAGCTAATAATGCCAATTCCTTCGCCGATCAGCCCATACACTTCCTCGTAGTTAGAAAGAGTTTGCCCTTAGCAGTCTACTCCCACATGTCAGAGTCCAATTATGGACACACCAAACGGATGCACCATCGTCTATGGTAGATTATATTTCCCATTTTCTAAATGTACTATAGTTTCTCGTCTAACTTCCACTAATTTCGCAAGTTCAAATTGCTTCATTAATGTTAATGCTTTCTCACTATACTGTTTAATGTTTGTATATAAAATTGGCACTTATTTGCAAATCCCCTTTCTATCATAATATATAAAGCATAACAACCTTATTATAGTGAATATAAGTAGGATTAACATTAACCAGATTCCTATTGCAGCTTTTGAGTTAACTCTCCTCCATCAGGATAACTTTTACTTCTTTCGGCCCGTGCATGCCACGCACGTTTTGCCCTTCAATGTCAGAGGTTGAGCTAGGTCCAGTGATTATGGAAATGTAACGGACGAGTACTCTCTCTGTCCCACCTAAAGAAAGCTGCCGGGCGACGGTCATGGCGTCTGGCAAGTCAGGTACAATTTGCTGGACACTCGCTACTGCAATATGTGTGTCGGGCAAACTTGAAACAGAGTGAACGCTCCCCTGCTCATCCATGAGCATCAAGGAGCCATGATTGGCTACTACCGCCTGTACCCCGGTCAACCCAAAAGAGGCTGAGGCAATTTTCTGTCGGATAACCAGACGCGCATCCTTCATCGTATCTTGGAAACAATCACCCAGCCCTTTATCTCGTGCAAGCACGTCGGTATATATGGTTTTTACTCCTTTCATCTGCAATTTTTCAAGCAAATCCAGTTCCTCTAATAGGGTATTGGAATAAGCTACCACCGTATCTGTTTGAACTATCTCGGCAATTTGAGTGGCGGCCTCCTCTGCATTTGAAACTAGGTATACTTGACAACCACGTTCCTCCAAGGTTTGGATCGCTTTCATCTTGAGCTTCTCACGTTTGTCCGAGCAGAAGCGTTCTAGTTCTTCACTTCGGTTACGTAAATCAAGGCGGTATTCTTCCCTCCGGGGTGCCCTCTCTTCCTGTATCATCAACCTCACTCCTTTCCCTTGCGGTAACTCTCGGCCAGTAATTCTATAGCGTGTTTCACCTTAATCGCTCTACCTTGCTGAAATAGCCCATCTGCCATATGAACCATACATCCTGGGCAAGCGGTCGCTAGAATCTCAGTCCCTGCAAGAGTGGAATCTACCTTTCTGCTGGCGATCGTTGCGACCAAATTATAATGTTCAAGACTGGTCACGCCTCCGAAACCACAGCAAGCGCCATCACCGTTTGCCAAATCAAAGTCCAAACCAGGAATCGTTGCTAGAAATTCGGCCGCATGATTTATTCCTAAATATTTTAAGTGACAAGGCTGGTGGTAACTAACCTTTCCTTGAAGAGTACCTTTCATCTTCGCTAAGCCAAATCCACCAGCCTTGTACTCCCTTTCACTTAGAAATTCAAAGACATCTCGGACTTTAAGACTGAACTCCCGTGCTATATTTCCCCAAACCTTATCATCTAATAAGAGTTTAGCGTACCCGCGCAAAGCTGTTCCGCATGTTGGGCAATCCACGATGATTCTGGCTACTGGGTGGTCTGTCAGTAGCGCCATATTCCGCCTGGCCATTTCTTTCGCTAGATCCAATTCTCCAGCTGTCTGCATCGGATATCCACAGCAAACCTGTTCATGCGGAAAATACACAGCAACTCCCTGCTCTTTAAGTACTTCAAGAGTGGCACCGGCCACCTCAGGAAAAACCAGGTTATTCAAGCACCCTGCAAAATAGGCAACCTGTTCACTTTCTTGGTTTGTGTCAGTCTGTTCCTTCGGATAAGAAAGAAAGGCTGGCTTCTCGGCCAAGTTCGGGAGTAATCGTTTCGGATCTACGTTCATCCAAGGAAAACGGACCTGATAACCCTCTCCCTTACTTGTCCGCCGCAACCCCAACGGTTGCAGTTTCCGTCCCCAGCGCCAGGTACGCGAAGGATTCTTCCCAAGAATAGACTTAAGCACAAGCGTCTTTTGCCTACCCAACCCGTATTGGGTCACAGCGCGTTGGCGAAGCTTTTGAATAAGATCTGGAGTGGGAATATTTCCTGGGCAAGCATCAATGCATTGTCGGCAACCCACACAAAGGGAAAGACCGTTTTCAAGCGCTTTCTCGATCCCGTTACGCAGAGCGGTATGAATAATCCCTATCCCGCCAAAATATTTATAGCCGTATTGTTCCCCTATCTCTTTGTATACTGGACATACATTTAAGCAGGCTCCGCAGTTAATACAGGCCAAGGATTCGCTAAATCCGGCCTCTATAGCTTCCCAACGGCCTTCTTCTAAAAGGATGACGTGCATTTCAAGCGGACCGTCCAAGGATTCCCTTCCTGGGCCGCTTGCTACATTGATATATCCTCCTACGCTTGCCCCAGTTCCATAAAGGGCAGCAGTGTGACATACATGGATGGCCTCTTCTAAAGTTGGGACGATCTTCTCAATCCCCGCAAATACAATGTGGACAGGAGGTAAGTCCGTCCCGAGCCGTATGTTCCCTTCATTTTCTGTCAAGATAATAGATCCTGTATCCGCAGCGATAGCATTAGCACCACTTATCCCATATTGGGCCTGAAAGAAAGCATTTCGTAACAAATTCCTCGCAACGCTAACAATGGTACTAGGATCTGATGCTACTTGATGACCAGATTCTTTAGTGAATAACTCAGCCACTTTGCCAACTGGCACATGAAGCGCAGGTCCCAAGGGATGGCTGGCTGGAATATTTCCAATTTGGCAGATTCTATCTCCCATGTCCGTTTCGATGACGGTTACCCCGTCTTGGGCAAGCGCTTCTAAAACTCCCGTTTCCTTTGCCGCGTTGCTCTTTGATTTAACCACTAAACACCCTGGCTTAATGACCTTCCGTGCATAGGCGACAGCTTCTGCAGAGGTTCGAGCACGGTAAACCTTGCAGCCGTTATTCTCTAAATTTCGCACCGCTTCTTCTAGCTTTTCCCGCAAATTAGCAATGGCCTGTGCTTTGGTCTGGCGATGTAGTGGGCCGGCTAGGGGAAATTTCTCAACTGCAATTACGTTTGCTGGGCCCAAAAATTGCGAGATTCGGCGGCGAGCCATAGATGCTGTCTTATCCTTGAGGCCTGCTGTTACCTTGGACTGTACTTTTCTAGTGAAATTATTCATAGAACCCCTTTGCTCGGATGGCCTTGGCCAACAATTCAACTGGATGAAGTACAGGCATCTTTTCTTTCAGACCCTGGCTCAAATAATAACGGCAAGCGGGACACTGGGTAATGACTGCATCCGCTTCTGTGTCATGAATATCTTTCAGTTTGCGCGCGCGGATGCTCTCGGCTAGCTGCTGATGATCCACAAAGAAAGATCCCCCAGCCCCACAACATCTTTGAGGCTCACTCATTTCTACCACGCTTACCGCTGGTAGCATGGAAATTAGTTTGCGCGGTGCCTGAATAAGATTTGGACTCCAAGCACGATGACAGGGTACATGGTACGTTACTTTCAATTCTTTTTCAGCTTTGAGATCCTGCCATAAGCCCTCCCTGGTAACAAAATCCGTGATCTCTACAACCTTCGCCGCTACTGCTGCCACCTTACTTTGGTATGGGTCATCTTTTGCCAGGGTTTTGGCAGCTTTCACTTTCAGCATATACCCACAAGAAGTACAATCTGTGATCACCGCATCCACTTCCAACTTAGCAAAAAGATCTGCATTCCAGCGCACAGCGTCTTGAGCTACCCCAAGTTCCCCGTGAACCAGAGCTGGTATCCCACAGCAATGCTGATTTTCGGGAATGACAACCTCATATCCGTTAGCTGTCAAGACCTTAATCACGGCATCACCTATCTCGGGATACAGATAATTCGTAGCACACCCGATGAAGTAACCGACTTTCCCACGAACTTCTCCTTGGGGCTTAATGTTCACGGACACCAGCTGTTCAAACGATTGACTGGCGATTTCGGGAAATTCGTCAGGGACCATGTTTAAGTGTCTGGCCATAGACAAGGCCCAAGTAGCAAGATTAGTAGTACTACTGCGATTGACCACTTGCCGCAAAAGGAAACGTTTTCCCCTTCCTAGGCCATACTTCTTTTGCAACTCTGCGCGGGCGGTAATGACAATATCATCAACTGGGATCCCACTTGGGCAACCCTGGGTACAATTAGTACAGAGGAGACAGCGATTGAGAAGCTCTCCAGCCCGGTCACTTGGCGCAAGGTTCTTTTCTACGAGAAGGGCCTGAATCAGATTCAGTCTTCCCCGTGCTACACTGGATTCGATGCCGTCTTCAATGAAGACCGGGCAGTGTTCTAAGCAAAAATTACACTGAATACAGCGGTTGATCTCTTTGGTGTAATCTTCAATTCTATACATCAGCATCACCACCATCTATCCATATCTTCCCAGGATTCATAATTCCATTGGGATCAAATGCCTTTTTAATTCGCCGCATAAGGTCAACTCCTGCGCTTTGGAATTCCCATTCTAGATAAGGTGCCTTTAAATAACCGATGCCATGTTCCCCCGATAAGGTACCCCCTAAGCGTAAAGCTTCCTTAGCGATTTCACCCATAGCCTTTTCAGCCCGGCGCATAAGCTCAGGATTACTTTTGTCGGTCAAAATTCCAGGATGCAAATTGCCGTCCCCGACATGACCGGATACCCCTATAATTAACTGATTAAGATCGGCAATTCTCTTAATTTCTCTTATCATAGCGGGCACCTGAGAACGAGGAACGGTCGCATCCTCGATCAACACATTGGGTGCAAGGCGAGCTGTGGCGGGAAAGAGCACCCGACGGGCAAGCCACATTCGTTCCGCTTCGGCAGCGTCACCGGCTACTTTCGTTTCTCTCACCCCGTTATCTTGACAAATTGCGATAATTTGCTGGGTTTCCTCATTCACCTTTCCCTCGTGGCCATCCAGTTCTATTAACAGGAATGCTTCAGCGTCTTTAGGTAGCCCCAAAGGTATGAAGGCCTCAATCGTTTCAAGAGAACTTTTTGTAAGTAGTTCCAAACTTGATGGCACGGCCCCGGTGGCAATAATTGCTGATACTGCCTCAGCAGCTGCCTCTAATTCCGCAAAGACAGCAACCATCGTCCGACGAAAAGCTGGAAGAGTCAATAGTTTGACGGTCACTTTCGTGATAATCCCTAAGGTACCCTCAGATCCAGTCATGAGCCGTGCCAAGTCATAGCCTGAAGACATCTTGACCGATTTTCCGCCGTAACGGATGATCTCCCCATCTGGTAGTACTGCTTCAATCCCTATAACATAGTCTTTTGTCGTTCCATACTTAACCCCGCGTGGCCCGCCAGCTCGTGTGGCTACGTTACCACCTATCGTGCAAACGAGCATACTCTGAGGGTCAGGGGGGTAGAACAACCCCATCGCTTCCACCAATGAATGAAATTTTTGGGTCACGACCCCGCATTCCAAAGTAGCCGTCAGATTTTGTTTATCTACTTCAATTACCTGCTGCAAACGTTTTAAGTCAATGACAATACTATCAGCTCCTGGGGTTGCTCCACCCGATAAGCCGGTACCAGCCCCGCGTGGTACAACAGAAATAAGATTTTTATTGGCATAGCCCAAAATACGGGATATTTCTGCTGGTGTTGTAGGTTGGACCACCATAGCAGGCATAACCCGCTTATGGGTTGCATCATTTGCATAAGCCAGTAAATCTTCAGGTTGGGAAAATACCCGTCGCGGATCAAGCAGAGCTTCTAAATCCCGAACTAATCCAGGCATCTCTATCAACTCCCATAACTTTTTCTAGCGATCTGTTCTCCCCTGAGCTCTAGCTAACCGCCTTAACTCCAGCCCGGAATGCCTCTAAGTTCAAATCTAGGATTTCCCCGGCAAACAGCCCTTTGAGTACCGTTTCATAAGCTTTCAAGGGAATAGGAAGAAATTTCACTCCTGCAAAAGCCCCTGTCATCACCATATTCGTTCCGACAGGCATGCCTACGCCCACCGCAAGTTCTGTCGCTTCCAGAACCCAGAGTTTTTGTGTTTGAGTCATAAGTTTGTTGGTTAAATTTGGGATGTCTGGGTATTTATCTTCGTTCAGTAAAACTCCCAAGGGGTAATTGGGACGGACGTTCATGATAACCTGAGACAATGCATTCCCATAGACCGTAAATGTCCGTAGGGTTTCCAGCGGCTCAAATCCTAAAATAAAATCAGCATCACCTCGAGAAATCAAGGGACCATAAGGTTTTACTTGGGAAACCCGGATGTGGCTCGTGACAGAGCCACCACGTTGAGAGGCGCCAAAAGTCTCTCCGACAGATACGTAATAACCACTGTCAACTGCGGCCGTGGCAATGACTTGTGACGCTAGAACATTGCCCTGTCCACCAACCCCTGTGACGATAATGTTTAACGCTTTAGCAGTCAAAGTCAGTCCCTCCTTCAACCTGGATTGCCCCTTGTGGGCACAGGCTCACGCAGACCTGACAACGATTGCAGACGACTTCGTCAATCATCGCCTTTCCTTTCTGCAGATCCCATATTGTAGCCGGGCAAGTGAACGTGGCGCTACAGAAGCGATTGCAACCGCAGTCATCCCCAATACACAGTCCTTGATTAACATAGACCCTCGGCCGAGTTGAAGCTTTGGCGGCCACCAGTGCACAGGCTCGTCGAAGCACCAAGACTTTCGTCCCCTCTGTCTGGAGTAACCTATACACCGCTTCCGTTGATCCTTTGATATCGTAAGGGTCCTGGATCACTACTGGGAGATTGAGCCCCTTAACAACGTCTTCAATGTGGATCCCTTCCACAATTTCACCCATGGCGTTGTTGCTCATCCCAGGATGGGGTTGATGTCCAGTCATGGCCGTAGTCTCATTGTCTAGGACGACAAGCAGGAAGGTAGCACTGGTATAGCGCGCATTGACTAAGGCAGGTATTGTGGAATGAAAAAAAGTTGAGTCACCGACAACCGCAATCACCGGTTGTTTAAAACCAAACCTCTCAAGTTTACCAAGCCCGTTGGCAATCCCTGCGCTAGAGCCCATGGCATGCATGGTTTTTGGCAGGCTCCAACCTGTCCTCATTAAAGCTAGAGAGTAGCAACCTATATCCCCAAGTACCACACCGTTTCGTCCATCAAGGGCCACTGCGGACTTCATGGCCCAAAATGATGCTCGGTGTGGGCAGCCGGCACAAAAAGCCATTTCTCTCCCAGGAGTATCCGGCATTTCCAAGTTGAGGCTTGACCTAACTACAGTGACTTTGTTTTCTATCCCTAAAACTCTAGCAAGGGATTGTTTTACAATATCTGGATCCATTTCTCCAAGGCCTGGTCCCTTTGGCCCGGCGACATGCCCAGATTTCTGCCCGTAAAACTGGATCGGATAAATTTCCATGATATGCTGAGCAGCTAACGCCATAACGTTATCTTCATTAAATGGCTCAATTTCTTCGACAAATATGACCTTCTCTGCTTGTTTCATATACTTTAAAAGGAACTTTTCAGGCAAGGGCCAGGTGATCCCCAATTTTAGGACTCCAACTTCGTTTTCCAGACCCAGGGTACTCACTGCTTCCCCAGCGTACAAGGCGCTGGGACCAGAAGCGATGATGATTATCTTAGCTTCTTCTGGACCGGTATAGGTATTGAATGGCAGAGTATCCGCGATCTGACGGATTTTTGCCAGCTTGACCTCCTGCATTTGATGATAAGCAATGTGGGTAACAAAACGATCTTCTTTGGCAAAGGCCGCCACTTTATTCACGTTCTGAACCTCGCCGATAGTTACATTCCCACTGGCATGCGAAATGCGAGTCACACAGCGCAAAGTTACTGGGAGCCTGAATTTCTCTGATAATTCGTAGGCAGCAATCGTCATTTGTTTAGCTTCTTCCGGTGTACTCGGTTCGAAAATAGGGATATGAACCACTTTGCAAAGCAAACGAGAATCCTCTTCATTCGTACTGGAGTGTGCTCCGGGGTCATCTCCAACCACCAAGACCATGCCCGCTTTAACTCCAGATATGGCTATGCTCACCAAACTATCTAAAGCTACATTTAAGCCATTTTGCTTAACAATACAGAGAGAACGCAACCCAGCAAAGGAGGCTGCCGCCGCTTCCTCAATCGCTATTTTTTCGTTGACAGACCACTCTGCATAGAGATTATACTCTTTTGCCAAGCGTCCCAAGTTCGCCAGAATTTCCGACGTGGGTGACCCTGGATAAGATGCGGCATAACTTAAGCCCGCCTCAATCGCCCCTCTAGTTATGGCTTCATTTCCGGTCATGAGCACAGAGCGCCCAGGTTCATTGGATTGTAAGCTTAAGAAACTCATCTCTCTTCGCCTCCTTCCTCAATCCCCTTGGAGTATGCAGGGCTTAAGCCCCAATACTCATACCCCTTATCGTTTGCTACCCCGTCTAAGACTCGCCTCTTTTTGTTGAGTACCGCATTACGTAGTAAGGGCAAACGTTCCGTTGGATAAGGTTTCGTTTCCAGCAAACCAGCTGCCCGAGCCTTTTCCACGACTTCTTGCCCTTTGGGGCTTCTGATGATTAAAGTGTTCCATTCTGGGTCATACTCGGTTGAACCGACCGAGACGTCGGCAAATTCTGCCGTTGGATCAAAACAATGGTGGCAAGTAGGACGGATGAAGTCCCTGAATTCATCGACAGGTATCTGAACTTCTCCTTCTTCCGTCGTTACAACTGCATATTTTACTTGGATATCCACTTTTTTAATCTCTCTTTCACCTGTTTTGACTTTAAGAAAAGCGTACACTTCAGTTTCTAAAGACCAGAAACAGAAAAGTCCAATGCTAAAGTTCACCTTTCTGGCACTCAGGTTATGCTCTGGTACTTCCGTCAGGCCCTGCATTTTTCTGATCGCCAGTATCTGGCATGGCCGGCCCACTGCAACCAAATTGTCCAGCCCTTGGCGTAGTCCATCATTAAGGATCGAGAGTGTAGGACTGGCACTATAATTAGAACCAGCACAAGAAAGTACTTCTTCCCTAGTTCGGGCAATGAAGGGTTTAGGTGGGCCGTAGTCTTCTGATTTCGTCAGAATGGCCGCTTGTGATTCGCCACTGTCTATTAAGTAAGAAGCCAAGCTACTGACTACCCCTCCGTACTGACCACCCTGCGCGATGTTCTTGTCCAGAGAACGAGCATAGAGCACTTCCTGGTAATGGCCTAAAATATGGTCTTCACGTTCTTGTCCGAATACTTGCCTGTCGAGTTCAGGCCAATCGGACGGAGTGCGGGGACAAATACGATAACAATTACCATCTTCACGCCCGCAATCATGAATAAATGCAATACGTTCATTTAATGTCTTAATATAGGGACACATTCCGACACAAAGCCCGCAACGTGTACAGTTGCCGCTTTCAATTACCTCTTGCTTCAACCTCAAGGACAACAAACTTTGTTCCATTTTGAACCCCCCTTTCAATAAAAATATCACAATTATCATAATATTATTGCAATTAATGTGCCAACCAAAAAAAACATAAAAAAAGGGGACTTGATTAAGCCCTCTGTAAAATTATATTACATAGTAATGTGTTTGTTTACGAGAATCAGGATGGAGTATGCATTAAGGAGTGTAACAAACTTTTACACAAATTATCAAATTGTTACAGTTGATATTCCTTAATCTTACGGTAAATGGTTGGTCTGCTGAGGCCCAGGAACTCGGCTACTAGTGATTTATTCCCTTTAGCCTTTACTATAGCATTTTTGATTGCCTGTTTTTCGAGATTTCTGAGAATATTTTCATGTTTGTTTTCTCCAATCCTACTAAGTATTTCTTGGGGTAAATGATCAAGAGTTACTTTATCAACAGCTAATGCTGATGCTCTTTCAGCGGCATTTTGTAACTCTCGGATATTCCCAGGCCAAGAATACTTCAATAGTATTTGGCGAACGGTGTCTGTCGTAATAGGTACAACCTTGCCTGTGTATCTACACGCTGTTTCCAAGAATTTCTCCCAGAATAAAGTTATATCGTCCGCCCTCTCTCGTAAAGGGGGAAGAGTAATATTTACTACATTTAATCGATAGAATAAATCCGATCGGAAACGACCTTGCTGAACCTCATCAAATAATCTCCGATTGGTGGCCGCGATTATCCGAACATCTATTGGAATTATGTTTTTACCACCCATTCGCACGACTTCCCTATTTTGTAAAACTCTTAATAACATTACTTGAATGTCTAAGGGTAATTCTCCAACCTCATCAAGAAACAGCGTACCGCCGTAAGCTTGTTCAAATTTACCAGGATGCCCTGATTTTTTAGCCCCAGTGAAGGCCCCTTCTTCATAGCCAAACAATTCACTCGCCGCTAACTCTCTGGAGATCGCTCCGCAATTTATCGCAACAAATGGTGCTTTACATCGACTAGACATGTGGATAGCCTGAGCAAATACCTCCTTACCCGTTCCTGTCTCTCCCTCAAGCAAGATACTACTAGAAGTCATAGCTACTTGTTGGGCGAGTTCAATCGCACTTTTGAAACTGCTACTTTTACCTATAATATTTTCAAAGCAATTAATACTCGTTGAATTTTGACATTTAACTCTTGGGAAATATTTCCGCACCTTTAGTTCAGCTTCTTGTAACTGCATTTGCATAAAACCAGCAATATAGCTGGCAAGTATACCAATTGATGGCAATTCGCTACTACGGGCACTTATAGCAAATACAGCAGCTAGTTCTCCAGGTGGAGAAAAGATTGGAACGGCTGCGCAATCATAAGGATGCCAAACTTCACAATAATGCTCAGACCCTTTAACAACTGTTAATCACTTCTGAGAAATGCAATTTCCAATCGCATTTGTCCCTATCTTCGCCTCGGACCAGTCAGTTCCTGGTACATAACCTAGTCTGTATGCAATATCAAAATAACCGTCATCACCACCGGTATGGAGAAGTAACCCATTCCTATCGGCAAAAGAAAATACTGCATGTAGATCACTTAATAATGACGATATTGAGTCAAAGGTATTCGTACTTAAAAGAAGATTATAGACTACTGAGGTTTTTTGATGACTTCCTAATTCCTTTTTTGAAACTGAGAGTTGAACATTTTTAAGACGAGGGTTGATGCGAAGTCTTTTTGAACGAGTCCAAGAACTTTTAATTTCAGAAGTAACATCACTTGTAAATTTGTTTTCCTCAATAAACTCTTGCCAAGCATGTTGATTTTGCATTAAATTCCTCCCATATAATATAGTTTGATATAATATAATTAAAATCTCTAAGAGAAGAACTTTTGGTTATAAATGATTGCGTTAACATTCCATAAATGCTAAGGTCAATGTATTTTCGGGAGAGAATTTATCATAATAAAAGTCAGTGTAACCAGTAAGTGGGTCTAAATTAGTATGGCACCTAATTTAGACCCCTTCGACAACTGTTTCAAATGCAAATAGACGATGACCAAGAATATTCTACCAACATAAGTGTAACAATACCTACGTGAGTAGCTACAAGGAAGGAAGGAAGGAAGGAAGGAAGGAAGGAAAATAACAAAAGTCCACAGCCCATGTATGTCAATTTCTTATTCAATTTACAACACCTCGTCTGTCGCTAATAACGAGGTGAGCTACTATGCACTACTTTAAACGATGGCTGCCTCGAAGCCAGCATTCCTAAGTAGTTATTAATATATATCATTAATTGAATATTATGTCAATTATTATTAATAAAATGACTGCAGTCAGTAAAAGCATCTTACTCAATAGCGAGCATTTCAAAGTCAACTAATCTAACTTCAAGTCAACCGCATAGGAGTAGTTAACAATCTCTTTGAATCTCGATTCTTGATAACCCCGTTCTCCATGTGAAAAGTCTGAGATGCTTTTAGCAGTATATTCTTTAAAGAAACTAGCCACAGTATTAATTACCTCTAATTCTTCTTAATTGAACAGCGTATTATTGCTGTAGTAATAAGCGGCCTGAGATCGAGCAAAGTTGCTAAGTCATGGCTATTCCCATTTTGCACGTGACAGACCCCTTGGATTTTCCTTACTGCGTAAAATTAGAATGATACGACATAATTGGAGTGTGTGAATGACTCTTAAAAGTATTCTAAATGAGATTACAAAGCAAAGCACCATTATTAAAGCCTACAAAGATTGTAAATAGCATAACGAGAAATATAAAAGCAGCTGCTCCGATAAGTTATAATAATAGTAGTTTAATGCATAGTGCTACTAATGTAATACAGACACCTATAGTAAATAAAATTAGATAATAATTCTTGTTATTGAATTTATTCTTTGGTATTTCGTTCATTTATTTATCCCCCTCTCTGCGATTATTCCATATTCTAAAAAAGCAGTACGCGCTTTCCTACTAATTCGTCACAACATAAGAAAAATGTTCATTCACTTTTTCCGATCCCGCAACGCAATAATCAGTTTTCTACGTTTTACAACTTTAGTTCATTCTCTATTAGTTTAATTCTTATACCTAAGGCACCCCACATTGCTTCTCGTTGAGAAGAGTAAATCTTATAGGTTGCATCAATCATTTCATTCATAGTCCAATGACCACAATCAAATTCTTTAAATGTTATTGAACTATACATCTCTTCAAAAGTCTTAAATACCATCAAATCTTCAACCAATACATTTATTTTCTCCGTTCTATCTGGAAGCAGTTCAAATTCAATTGTATCACCTATTTGAATCTGCCTTTTATTTTCGCTATTAAGTCGTACTTCAACTGTTTTTCTTCCAGATTTAATTGATCTAAATGGTTCAATGAAAAGAGTCATTTGATGTCTCATAATATTTTTTTCCTCCCAATGTTCTTTATAGAATTTGTGGAAGCAAATTAACCCTCTCCGTATTCCCGACTCATTTTCTGGTAGGCATACGATATAAACAGTGCTATTCCACCTATACCGAAGAACGATATTATTCTTCCAAGTGTTTCAAGACCTGATAAGTCTACTAGGAACAGCTTTATACATACCATAAAGGCTAGACCTAAACCTGCTCTTCTTATCAAAACATACTTGTTTTTAAAGCCATACTTTACAAATAGTAGGGCGTATGCCATATACATTATATTGACTAAGTACCCGATGAAGCTGACCCACGAGAACTGGCTCGTCATAAATGTATAAGTGATGATAAGCAAGTATACACCAAGTACAACTGGATACCACTCCAAGCCTCGCCCTACCAGAGCTATAATTTTTAGCACTGTACTTTTTGCTTTTAAAATTGCAAGCGAGTTTAAGACAATAAGTATAGCTAATGAGATCAACTCTACTGATAAGTTTAAGTGGTCTGACGAGAGAACTGGATACGATCCGTTGATAGTAAGCATCAATAACGAGAATGCAACGAATAAACCTAACGTTGCTATGCTAACTACCTTATCTTGGAGCCAGCCTATTTTACCTAGCGTGTATGAAAAGACGAATAAAACAATAGCTACAATGGCAATTGATACGAAATCGGAAATATACGAAAGATTATTCATATACTTTACTGCACTGCCGTAATTAAGGGTGCTTATCTGATGTACCTCTAGAAGTGGCACCAAGTATGTCACGAATAGTTGATGCGACTCTCTTTGGAAGTATATGAAAATATTAAGCAGTGCTAGGTATTTGAATATCTTGAGTGCCTGCCATCGCCAAGTTAGAATGTATTGCTCATATCTTCCACTGGCGAAATAGCAATACAGCAAGTAAGCTGCACTCGCTATAATTACGAAGTATTTTAAATGATAATAGTTTACATATATCTCACGAGCTGAGAAGAAGCTGAGACAGGCTACTAAGAAAGCGATCCATCCCATGTATTCGAGGAGCCGACTTTTTACTCTAAAGGACATTGTAATCACAGTTAGGCCCTCTACTACCCAACCGAGGCTGAGCCACACATAGCCGAACTGAAATGGAATTATTAGGAACGAGAAGGTAATTGCTGCGACATGGAATAACCAAACTGTGTCTTTACTGTCTTCACTGTCTTGTGTCGAAGCCTGAACTAGTTTGGCTAAAGCAAAGTATATTATACAAAATGCGACTGATAGGATTCCTTTATAATCAGTCAGAACCCTGTCACCCTCGAACAGAAAGTAAGTTACAACGGAGGTTATAAACGTATTGGCCCCAAGTACTAGTATGTCCCCTGGGAGCAGCTTTCCTATCTTCTCTTTGATAGGGTTTAGCAGGAACATAACTGTAAACAAGGCAAACATAGAGAAACTGTAGAGTATATTAATATAAACATCGTTACTTATATTGAGTGTTGCAAGGAAGAATAACATGCCTGTTACGAAGCTGAAGTATTTTACACTGTTCCATTTTTTGAAGGTGGAAGTGACCATGATGGTTGAGTTAAGCATGAGTACATAGGCTATTAGTATTAGTGAGGATATATTTCCTATATCTGGCGATGTGAAATGATACAATAATACTGGCAAATATCCGCCCACTAGTGAGAATATGCTAATCGTCCTAGATTCATATCTTTTAACCAAAAGAACGGATGCCATAGCTACTACGAACGATAAACCTAGCGCTACCTGAGACGACATGATGCCCAGTACAAAATAGCTTATTAGTATAGAGCTGTAGAGACCGCCTATACCGATCGATATAATACCTTTGGCAAACTGTTCCCTAGCGCGCCTCATTAACACCTCGCCTGCGGCTAGGAATACTAAGCTTATGACAAATATTGATACGCCTTTCGCATAGGCTCCTAGCCAGTTGCTATATGAGTATTTAGCAAGAGTACCTATTCCGAGTAGGATTAAAAAGGCTCCTAGCCAGTTCAGCCAATTCAAACCGACTTTTAACTCGAAGTTGTTACTTTTCGCACGCTTCTTTAGAATATCCTCACTTACCTCTAGAGATCCTAATTCATCATACCGAGACTGCATTCCATCTTTTATAGCGTCTAATCTAGTCTCTAGCTCAATGGAGTAATGATTGACTGCCTCCTGCACTTTAGTTTTCATTCCTACGAGTTCAACTAGCAGCGAACGTCTCTCTGCATCAACTACGCCGTCAAGGTCCTGTATAAGGGAGTCAATACTGCGCGTTACTTTACTCTCTAACGAGGTTAGCGAGTTTTTTCCTTTCTTCTCTACTCCTGCGAAATAGCTATTAATTTTACTCTTAGAGAGCTTAAGTATTTGCAGTCTCTCGTCGATAATTTGCTCTGATAGAGTTGTCTTTAGCTTTAGATTCTCTTCCAATAGTGCATTAACACTTTTCCTCAAACCTACCAACAATTGCTCGTTCTCTTTAAGGCTATTTTTAAGGCCACTATTCTGCAGCACAATGTCGTCTCTTTTAAAATCGTTAATTACCTTAGTAAAACCCTCTGAAAATTCTTCGTACGTCTCAAGTAACCTCTGTATATCTTCTTGAGTGCCCAACTACATACCGCCTTTCGTTGCTTTATTTACCATGCACTACCTTTTTATGGCTTCTACTTCAGCATCTCTTAATAGCTTTAAACTGATTTTCTTAATGCCTTAAAACTGTCTTGTGAATACGCATTGTATCTTGTGGCGTATCAAGCATGTTAGCTTCCCTTACTTTAACGACGAGCATAGCAGACCCACCCCCCACCTCTGAAAAATATTGACGTATGTCGTAATTACTCTTTGTTAAATAGTATTAGCGAACCATTAAAACATTCACCTTATAGATTCAATAAAACAATGACAAATCCCTTTTTCGACCCGATAACGAAGTATTACAATAACACCCGCATTCTCACTTCATAAGAACGCGGGTGCTAATAATTAATGGTCACAATATAAGCTATGACGACTAGGCTAATAAAAAATGCTGGATGCTGTGGTCCAATTAGAAAGTGGGAGTTTCATACTATTGAAAAGGAATCCTAACCTAACAACATCTAATTTCTTTAAAGTTCCAGAAGGGTCAAGGCCTTCCCCATTTACACAAATAGGATAATGACATATCAATTCAGCGGTAAAAACAGCGAAAAGGTACTCCCCTCATCCTTTTTCGATCGGACTTTTATATAGCCTCCCTGCTGCTGGATGATCTCTCTCAAAAGGTAAAGTCCGATGCCTATCCCCTCTTGATGACGGGCATTTTCTCCTCGGTAAAAGCGTTTAAATATCTGGTTAATCTCTACTTCATCCAGCCCTGACCCGGTGTCAGTAATATCAAGCCTAGCAAAGAACTCGTATTTTTCTAGGCTTACATTGACACTCCCGCCACTCGGCGTATACTTTACTGCATTGTCCAGCAAATTGAAAATTGCTTCCGTGGTCCAGTTGCTGTCGTGTTGAAGCTGAATATCCTGTCCTTCATCGAAGCTGAGCTGAATGTTTTTGGCCTGAGCCTTTTGATAAACCTGTCGAATGGCAGTCAGACTAGTTTCGTTTAGGCTTACCATCTGGGGGTTTAGCTGAATTACGCCACTCTCCAGGCGGGACATCTTGATTATGCTGTCCATCAGGAAACTCAGCTTGTCCAGCTGGCCCTGCATAGTTTGCATGAATTCTTCCCGCTGCGCCGATGTCATGCTTTGGTCCTGTAAAAGGTCAAAGTAGACTCTGAGGTTAGCAAGTGGCGTCTTCAACTGATGGGAAATATCGGAGATAAGTGATTTGATATCGTCGCGGTCTTTTTTCAGCCGGTTGTTCTGCGCTACCAGTATTCTGGACAGCTTGGTGACCTGTGCCTGTAGCTTAGATAGCAGCTCATCATTCAAGACCGAAAACGCTTCATTCTCACGCCCATCGATCAACGCGGAAATCACATCTGAAAGCTGGATCAGGAAAGAGAGCATATGCTTTTTCAGTGTAATCTTAAACGCTACAAACAGGGCGATGACCATTATACTAAACAGCGCCATGGTTAGGGTCAGCCTGCTATTCTCAAAGAAAATAGCTACATAAACTGTGAAGCCGATGCACATCGTTAAAAGCACTGAAAAACAGAGGGCCATTTTTGCAGTTAGGCTCATGTTCATCCGGCATCCCCCCAGGTGTAGCCAATGCCAAAGACTGTTATTATATAGGCTGGTTTTTTCAGATCGTCCTCAAGCTTTTGACGGAGTCTGCGAATGTTTACGCTCAGGGCATTTTCCTCTACGAAGTTTCCGTCGGCGTCCCAAAGCCTTTCCAGGAGTAATTGTCTGGTGAGTACCTGCCCCTTGTTCCTGACGAGCAATTCTAATAGCCTGTATTCCGTAACCGTCAGTTTGACCGAATCAGCATCCTTTTTGACGATCATTTGCTGAAAATCTACCATAATATTGCCCGAGCTGAAAACATTCTTGTCGACGACGACTACGCGCCTCAAAACGGCCTTCACGCGCTGCTTCAGCACTTCTAGCGAAAATGGTTTGGATATGTAATCATCACAACCCAGCTGAAAGCCCTTGATCACATCCTGTTCGGTATCGTTAGCCGTGATGAAAATGACAGGAAGCTTGGAAGTCTTGCGGAGCTCTGAACATAGCGTAGCGCCGCTCTTACCAGGCAGATTTATGTCTAGCAAAGCAAGATCTACCCCGCCACTTAGAAAGGCAGCATATCCCTCAGTGTAACCATAAGCCGTCACAACCCTGTAGCCCTCTTTTTCCAAAGCAAAAGCAATTCCACGACTCAAAAGTTCATCATCTTCGACAATCAAGATTTTTGCCATCATCATCACCACCTTTTTTCTAATTCTATCAACCTTTAAATATTACACTTCTTGATACTTATAGTTTAACATAAACGGAAAAGCACTTTAAAGAGCTTCTCCGTTGGGGCGGCTTATTCGCTTTCCCGCAAACGTTCAACAATTGTCTGCCGATTCGTCCCAATGTAGGCCACAAAGGGGATCACTAAAGATAGTAAAATAAGTAGTGGCGACGCGATGAGTAGTGGCAGGATGATAAACTGGTAGCTGAAAAACCACAGATTGCTGGCTACAGCCTGTATCACCACAAATGAGAACACGGTTCCCACAAAAAAGGTAATGAGAATGGTACACATTGCATAGAACAACCCCTCGAGCATCAACATCTTACACAACTGTCGGTCTGTCATGCCTATACTCTGCAGCATAGCAAATTCTCTGCGCCTGGCGATAATGCCCGTCAGGATGGAGTTGATAAAATTCAACATTCCGATCATACCCATAATCAGGCTAAGTATCCCGCCCACCAATAGGAACATATTCTGCAGCTTCTTGAACTCATCTACAAAAACCTTTTTCGATTCAAAGTCCATGGTCGGCTCAGTGTTTTTTGTATAGTGCTCTAAAAAGTTTTCCACTACCGCAGTATGTTGATCATCGACATTGAGTATATAGCTCATGGTTACTGGCTCTTTCACCAAACCGGCAAATTCACTCGCCGGCAGGTACATTGCAAAGGCGTCCTGATTATAATAGCGGACACTAAATCCGTTTGTGATTTCCGCTTTGGCCAGCACCTCATATTCCTTTTGCCGGCCATCATACATCGTTATCGTTACCTTATCCCCGATCTTATAATGGCTAGTATTCCAGATGATCTTCCCGTTATCATCGGATCTAACACCCTCAATGAGATAATTACCGGACTTCAACTTTTCCAGATCGAGTTTTCCCTCAACAATATTCATCTGCGTGAATGGGAACTCTTCCAGACCGTAAAGCTGTAGATCCTTCTGGACACCATCCCAAGATACTTGAACAGCTTTTTGGTTGTAATATAATTTCCCGCCACCCTCGATGCCCTCCTGAAAGCTGAGCGCCTCTATCATTTTCGGTGACAGTTCATCACTTTCAGAACGGAAGCGGTTGTTGTTAAACAAATTGGCATGGCCGATTACAAAATCAGTGCTTACAAATTTCTTCACAAATTTATTCATATCAAATCCATTGCTAAGCGTAAAAACAGAGTTCAGCAAAATGAGACTTAGCGACATGGAAGCAACAACGAGGGCAGTTTTTTTCTTGTTTCTCGCTAGGTTAGCGAAAGCCATCTGGTAGATTTTGCTTCCGCCACGAGATTTTTTAATAAGTTTCTTATTCCTATCTCCCTGCTCAGTATAGCGCACTGCATCAACAGGAGAAACACCCCCAGCAATTTTTCCCGGCCTCCTGCAGCTGAGCCATACCGTAATAAGAGAAAAAACAGCTGCACCAGCAAAAATAAGTGGGCTAAACGAGCTATAACTTTTTCCAATTGTGCTAATACTCATGATGATGGGCAGGAGCACTAACCCCAGTAAAAAGCCAACCATTAAGCCGATGGGAATGCCAACGGCGGATAATAACAACGCCTGATTCCGAATGATCTTTCTAATCTGTTTTGGAGTCGTGCCAATCGTTTTTAAAAGCCCATAAAAGCGGATATCCCTGACCACTGATATCATAAAAATGTTGTAGATAATTAAATAGCCAGTGAATATGATCAAGATACACGCGCCCACAGCAGTCAATATACTGCTTGCGTCGACCTTAAAGTTGGTGGACATATAGGACCAGTTGACACCATAGGAAATGTAATTGGGCTTGCCTTCTTCCAGGCTGTAACCGCTGTCAGTAATGACGCTTTTCACGTTCTCTTCAATATGCATGCTGTTTCCGAACAGGATATCGGCATAAATCAGCCCTGTCCCAATACCCTGTTTCTGCGTTTTTTGATCAAGCCCTGCCAGGGCCGTTTTGGTAAACGGTTGCGCTACATACACCATGCTAGCGGGAGAAGCGGCGTCGCTCTCCCAAAAGCCACAGAGTTCAAATTCCTTGGAGGACTTTTCGCCATTGATGCTGTAATCCATAGTCAGCTTTTGGCCGACTGTATGGGGAAGGCCTAGCAAATCAAGTACGGTGGTATCGGTAGCCAATTCATTGGCGTGCTCAGGCATCCTGCCCTGGGTGGGATAACTAAAGCTTAGTTTTGCATCGCCGTCAGTCGCGTAACGAATTTCGGTGTGATGCTTTAAAAACTCAGGATTCTCTCCCATTCCTAACATAACTGAGTATTCTATTTGCTTGATGAGTGAATGATCCTTTAAATCAGCAAATTCCTGGTCGGTTAGATATTTCAGCGAAGCATGAGCGGAGCCACCTGCCTGGCGCATAGTTTCCTGCTGCATGGTCTCAACAAGGCCCATCCCAATGGTAAACAAGGAGGTAAAAAGGGTGGTGGTGAGCACGATGGCCAGAATGACCATGATATTGCGAATTTTACCTGCTTTCAGCGTTCTGCGCGTTAACTTTTTGATGATGGCCTGGTTATTGTTGGGGAACCTCATGCTGTCCCACCCCCAACAATGATGCCATCTTCAATACGGATGATTCTGTCCGCCATCTGAGCAATTTCTTCATTATGCGTAATCATGACGATGGTCTGATTGAATTTTTTACCAGTCATTTTTAAAAGCCCAATCACCTCCATACTGGTCTTGCTGTCCAGATTTCCAGTGGGCTCATCTGCGAGAATAATGGCCGGTTTTGTGGCTAGCGCACGGGCAATGGCGACACGTTGCTGCTGCCCGCCTGAAAGATTATTGGGTAGATTATTGAGTTTGTCTGCCAAGCCTAACGTTTTTACTATGCAATCTAAAAATGTCCTGTCAATTTTGCCGCCATCAAGCTCGATGGGGAGGGTTATGTTTTCAAAAACGTTCAAAACTGGAATAAGATTATAGTTTTGAAATACAAAGCCAATATTACGGCGGCGAAATACCGTCAGCTCATCTTCACTCATTTTAAATATATCCTTGCCACTGACCCACACTGCCCCACTGGTCGCTTTATCCAGCCCACCTAGCATATGAAGCAGTGTGGACTTACCGCTGCCGGAAGTCCCGATAATTGCCACAAAGTCGCCTTCGTTTACGTCAACATCCACGCCGTCAAGCGCTCTGACCATGCTTTGCCCTGAACCATAATATTTCTTAAGCGCGCTGGTTTTTAATATGCTCACAAAATCATCTCCTTTAGTATTCAGACTGGGAATTATTCTACAGTCTATATTCTAAAGGTTAATTCTTACAATCTTGTGACACAATATTGGAATCGCAACGATCAAACATTATTAAGACGTTAATATTCGTTAATTATTTTCATAATTTCAAATCACTGTCTATTGGGTCAAAATTTTAATATATACTTACAACCAGAGCGACTTGTCTCTTCACTGCCACAGAAAAGGAAGTTATATAGACTACACATTGCACGGACAACGGAGAAGACAACCCGGATACGGAGGACAAAGTTTTTTTGTTTAGTGTCAGAACCGGCGAAGAAATTGGCTGTTCCTGGTGGTGGCTGTGAACACTACGAATAAGAGCCTGGGCATCTTCTTCTGGTGTTTTTCTAATGCCAAAATCATTGGTCTATATGATAGGGCGTTTTGAGTTAAACGATCTTCTCCGTGCAACTTTGCTAGCTTTATATTTGTAATACCTTGCCATAATTAGATAATTAGAACCCTTAAGGCACATTCAAAAAAATAACCAGTCAGTCTGCAAGTCTATTTTACGTAATACTGCGTCAGCATGTTCACCTAAACTCAGAAGCCGGAAGTGTCAGATCGTTGTATTACCTTTCCGATCTCTGGCCTCTGTCATCGGGCCTCTGGAGACATACCTTCTTGTCTGACGCAAACTATCCATGGCATCTTTGACTTGTTATTTTCTTTCATATGCCTAATTTGTGTATTCTATCGGTCAAGCAAGACTTTAGACATTTAAACGATAGTACAAAACAAGTTCCGTGCATGCACCTCCCTCTTTTGAGTTAAATGCTCTGATGCTTCCAAAGTGCACATCTACCAGTTTTTTTACAATATAAAGACCAAGTCCTGAATGACCATCTTTGGAAGAACGAGATTGGTCTCCCTTATAGAATTTATTAAAAAGATTTGCTAGGTCTTTGCTACTATATCCCTTTCCTGTATCAGATACCAACAGCCTAATGCACTCCTCATTAATATCTACATTAATAGTTATTGTTCCATGTTCAGGGGTATAGCGAATACTGTTTAATACAATATTGTCCAAGATGCGTTCAAGTTTTTCACTATCAATATTGCAAGTGCATGATTTTTTATCCAGCTTCCCATTATTTACAGCGACTTTAAATTTTATCGTTTTCTCCTTCGCCATTATTTCATAACTTTCTTTTTTTCGGAGCATAAAAGAATCTACGTCTACTGAAACAATGTGAAGCACTGTATCGAGACTTTCAAGTTCCTCAGCATAAAGCATTTCTTTTATCAGCTCGGCTCCTCTCTTTGTATTTTCTTTTATTACGTGAAGATAATTAGTTATCTTTTGTTTATCGTCAACCTCACCTTCTAGAAGCGATTCGACATATGCCTGTATTACAGAAAAAGGAGCTTTCAGATCATGGGCAAGTGCTTCAACCATCTCATGCCTTTCCTGTTCTATTTTCCACTTTGATATTAACGACTCCTTGAGCACATCTTTCATTTCGTTAAAAACTTTACAAAGTGTTCCAAGTTCATTGTCAGCGTTATAATCTATATGAAAATCGAGATCCTTCTCTTTAACCTTCTTAGAGGCCTTTATAAGCATATTAACTGGTTTTCCTATATTACCCGCAAACTTCTTTGAAAAGAGCAATGTGAAGACTGTTATATATATAAACGGAGAAAAAATAATTACAATATATAATGGTAATATCCAAATTTTATGCGGCGCATTTTGATAGGAAAGCTTTAACAAATATGATAGAGAAACGGCTCCAGCTATTCTGCCCTGAGAATCAATTATCGGAATAATTCTTACGTATCTCCCGTTTATTTCGGTAGTAGTATTGATCTTACTATATAGATCTTCTTTGTCATTTATTATTACATTTCCATCAGTTTTGTATATCGTATGAGCGTTTCCATCCATGACCCGGTACAGAATACCTTCTGAAGGGATCACCTTTTCCAGTGATTGTTTTTCTGTACTGCTTAAAAGAGCTATACCTTTATTTCTAAGATAGCCCTCAATGTCAGGAATTTTTCTTTCATAGTAGTTAGCCGGATATAGCTTTCTGTACTCAATATTTGTGTAGATATTGTAACCGGCATAATAGGTTATAATAGTTGCAATTAAACTTATTACAATAATTAAAATAAAAGATAAAATAAATTGTGTTTTTAACGGTTTCCTATCTAACATTTGCACTCCCCCGAAATATAGTTAGCATCATATAGCTTTCTCAAATCGGTATCCTATTCCCCACACTGTAGAGATATATTGGGTATTGGGATCAATTTCGGTAAATTTTGCCCTAATCTTTTTTACATGTTCTGTTACAGTAGAAGAGTCTCCTTCTGCATCATAGCCCCAAACTCGTTCATAAATCTGCTCTTTAGAAAATACCTGTCCGGGGTGCAACGACAATAGTTCTATGATATCAAATTCCTTTTTTGTAAGTGCTACATAGTTCCCTTTAATCTCAATCTGACGTGATTTCAAATCCACTGTAAGGCCCTTATAATTGAGCAAAATTCTCTTGCCTGTTTCATTAAGAAGAATTGCTCTTTTTTCCCGTCTTAAATGAGCATCAATTCTTGTCATCAGTTCTTTAAGACTAAATGGCTTTGTTATATAGTCATCACCACCCAGCGCAAAACTTCTGATCCTGTCTGTTTCAGTTTGCTTGGCACTTAAGAATATTATCGGACACATTACAACATCTCTTATTCTCCGGCAAACTTCATATCCATTCATCCCTGGCATCATGATATCAAGTATGATAAGTTCTGGCTGCGCAAAAGCCTTTTCCACGCCATTATTTCCATCATATGCAGTCAAAACTAGATGACCTCTACGCTCTAGGGTATCTTTTAAGAGCGCAACGAGGTCTTCTTCATCATCTATTATTAAAATTTTACTCATAGTATTCCCCATTAATCATAAAATTTCCTTCCCTCCCATTTATTAAACCATAAAAGTCCACCAACTAACATGATCACAAAAAAGGCGGCAGAAGAAATAAGACCTTTTATTGTTTCATAAATAACATAGCCCGAAGATATGACTGATGGTGGAAATTGCATACCCGGTAAATAATGCAGATAATACCCCGGTAGCGCTGATAATCGAGCAGGCAAGGCCCATGGTACAAATTGCCAGATATTATCCCCTAAAGGTGTTATCATCAGGGCAGCTATGAGAAGGCCACCACCACCAATGCCCATCGATGCACCTAACCCCCATGCAAAACTCATCCATAAACAAATAGCAACTATGGGAATAGTCCCTATAATCGTCATTATAGCTCCCAACAAAAAAATTATCCAAGGTACATGGATATTCGCTATATAACCTAATCCTTCTACAAGTACTAAGGTTGAAAGTAACGTACTTGCTGATGTCAACAAGATAAGCATTGTAAGCTTTCCTAGATAAAGGTCTTTTCGCGGTAATTTGCTACCAAGAAAACCGTTGAAACTACCTGCCATCTCCTCCTGATGGATTATAAATCCAGATATCAAACCTGCTCCTATGGGAATAACTAGCGCTGTCCATCCTTCAAAAAATGCTCTGAATATTGAAAATGGAGTATCAGTCGTTACTTTCTGATATGAAAAATACCATATGATAAGCGCTGCAAAAATAACAGGTGTTACAAATGCAAGCCAGCGTATCGGTGTACGCTTTGTCTTTAACCATTCTGATAACAATAAATTCATCATTTTAACTCCCTTCTATTAAACCAAACTGCAGTAATCATAGTTAGGATTATTAGTGTAGCAAGTGCCAAAATTATCCCTATTGGTATAACCGAAGGACTCCGCAGTAGATCTGATGTTTCTAAATGAACCCCATTTGGGTGCACGCCAATGATAGGACACATGAGTCTTGTCGCCCAGCTCCAGGGAACATATACCCAGTAAGGTTTGGGCGCTGCTATGACGCCGGCAACAAGGCCAATAAACCCCACAGCCATACTGAAAGACGTCCCCATCCAGGTTGCCGCCCACAGCTGGAGTGGTATTAAAGCAAGCGAGGTGAGCCATATAGTAAAACTTCCTACTAAAATCTCACTCCATGGAATGGGTCCTCCCGCTGTAATTAGTCCCGATGTTACTATGGCAGCAATAAGAATCAGGATAGCAAGCAATGAATGATATGCCATGACGACAATTTTACCGATCCAGATGGTATAAGGCGTTATATTGTGAATCCTCAAATTGAGATAATTTCCTGCCTTTTTCTCCTGCAAGTTCACTAAAGTAGCAAATAGAGCTGTACCGATTGGAATAAATATTACTGGCCACCAGTTGAATACTTGGTCCAGGAGAATCCACCATGGTTTTATATGATTCGCTGGCATCAATAATTTGGCCTGCAACGCAATGATCACAAAGAACAGTGGTGCAGATATGATTAGTTTCCCTGTGAATGTCCTTTTATATTTGAGGTGCTCCGACAGTAGTATATTGATCATTGCTTTGCCCCCTTTACAACTTTCATAAATAGCTTCTCAAGATCTTCAGCATGACTTATCTCCGCCTCATATTTCAATTCTCCGTCGCTTATAATTCCTACATGGTCAATAATCTGAGAAACCTCTGTCAATATATGACTAGAAAAAATAACCGTAATCCCCATACTCGGAAATGAACGGATCAATTCCCGCAACTCCTGAATACCAATAGGATCAAGTCCGTTTGTGGGCTCATCAAGAATCAATAGTTCAGGATTATTGAGTAGCGCTATTGCAATTCCAAGTCTCTGCTTCATTCCCATTGAAAACTGCGATGCAAGCTTCTTATTAGTGTTTTTTAGATCAACCGTTTCAAGTACTTCATAAATCCTGTCTTTTGGAAGATCCATCAATTTTGTATGAACTAAAAGATTTTCAACTGCTGTAAGATTTCCGTATAAAGCGGGTGACTCAATAAGGGCCCCTATTCGTCCAAGGTGCTTACGCTGCCACGACTCACCAAAAATAATGATTTCACCTTTGCTTGAATGCAGTAGACCTGTTAGCATCTTTAAAGTCGTCGATTTTCCTGCGCCATTTGGTCCAAGAAGACCATATATGGAGCCTGCCTTGATATGAAGTGAAACATCATTTACTGCAAGCTGTTTTCCGTAATATTTCGTTAAACCTTTCGTTTCAAGTATTAAATTTGACATTTTATCGCTTCCTTTCAACACATTATTAATCTCTCTTACAATTAACAGCATAACAGTCAATTATAAAGAATCTGTAATGTCGTAATTGTTACGTTCAGAGAGGATTCCTCTTTCTCCAACGGAGATAGGTGTTAAAGACAACACCACTTCAACCATCGACGACTAACCAGCTAAAAAGGGCATAGGACCCAATAAAGCCCCCTCCGAGGAGGGGGCTTTATTGGGTCCTATAAGGATTATTCTGTTAAGTAGCTGAAAGTTTATATCTCCATTTAAGTTCAAATTCTCCATTGAGAGTTAATTTACCTGTTTTTAGTTTATTAGTATTATTTGGCTTTTGTTGCTGTTTTCACTACAACACAAAAGTCCGTTTTTCTCTCACTCACTTTGTTTTACTATGATGTTTGTTGTTGAACTAAACATTTGTTGGCATCGCAGGGAGAATAAAACTACCTACTTTTCATGAATTTCCAAGCCACGGACTTTCACTGGCGTAATCACTTATGGCATAACCTTAATTATAAATCAAGATTATGACCCTTACTTTGACACTAACCACACGTTAGATCTCTATTTAATTAGGGTTTAATTAGGGGGCACCGCAGTTTTACCCAATAATTGCAGTGCCGCAGACGATTTTTGTGCTATGATAGAAAAAGCGAAAACTTTAAGGCAGGCCAAGGTGTTTTCTGAATTTAATATTGGTTGGTGAATTAATGAAGTTTAAATACGAGCTAAACGAAATCCCCCCTTGGGGGCATCTACTGTTATTTGGCTTACAGTGGCTGGCAATTATTGTTCCTATCATCCTGATCATGGGGACTGCGGTAACTAGTCTTCATCCCAGCGGGATTGTCAATCAAGTAGTCTATATCCAGAGGCTTTTCTTTGTCGTGGCCGTAGCCTTATTTTCTCAGGTGATCTGGGGGCACCGTCTGCCTATAATCATCGGACCGGCGACGGTATTTTTGGTAGGAATGGCAGCAGGAGGGGGGAGCAACCCTGAAGCGGTCTATACCTCGATCCTCTTAGGTGGACTAATTTTAGCAACCGTGAGTATTACTGGACTGTTCGCTCGGCTTAAGAAGCTCTTTACCCCTACCGTTGTAGCCGTAATTTTAATCCTT
>DASRMA010000085.1:0-12558 GCA_035648155.1 Desulfosporosinus sp. | reverse complement strand
AGTAAGTCGCAGGTATCGCCTCTGTATGATATAATCAGCTCGTTGCATTGAGTTTAGCAATGTAATACTTACAAGGGGGTAATTTTTTGGCCGAGCAACAATTTATTAATGAAGTACCATCAAATCTTGAGGATTTGAAGAAAAAATCAAATAACAAGTCAAGTTGGAGAGACAGATTAGATGCTGTCAACGAATTAAAACGTTATGACTGCAGGCAATCACGAGATATTATTAAAATATTGGCTCTGCATGATCCAGTTTATAAGGTAATGGAAGCTGCTTTTGGAGCAGCGCAAGCATTTGGAATAACAAAAAAGAGAAAACCATTGTATTTGGGGAAAAAGAAAAAGGGAAATCTTGTGGAAGGTATCACCAAAATACTTGTTCGCGTCAGAAATTCTTTTGAAGGCGAATTTTGCGTCCAGGATTTCAAGGAGAAGTTTAAGGGGATAGATCCCAGGACCTATGATACGTACGAAGGTGAAATGGGCGATGGATTTGATGAGTGGTTGGAAAATGTTCTGTTGACATTGTAACTGATAGAAAGTTATCGAATACGTCTTGGTGATTTGCATAAGTTTTCACTTCAGGATCGTTCTCCAGAAATGAATTTTGAATGAAGGAAAGGTTGTTTGAGGAATGAAGGATAATGTTCGAGATTTTAAAGTTTATCAAGGAAACGGCAAAAGCCCATCTGCATTTATACCGCGTTTTATAAGAAACGTTAGAACCCCTCACAGCGAACGATATTCAATAATCGGCGGTGAAGATTTTGGATTAATAGGCACCTTAGATATGCACATAAATGATGAAATACAAGCGACTTTAGTGATTGTTCCAGACATTGATCAGGAGACCTTGGAATTATTGATAGGGCTTATAAAAATGGAATTAGTAGTACCTTTGGAATTAGATGTTGAATCCTTTAATATCTATAAAGGGGTTTCCGATTGTATTACACTCGATGAAGACTATTTTTCCCATCATAATTGTGATGGCGACTGCGATCATTGTACCAGACAGGACTGTGATGAAGATGACGATGACGAGGATGAAGATTGAAAAAACTTAATAATATCAGTACAGGGATTTAAATAGTTCAACAAGGTGCTTCGCGTGTTAACGCGGAGCACCTTGTTGAACTATAGCCATACGTTTATACCTAGCTATCTTGGCAGGGATGTCCTTACGAAAAGCGGTAGGTCCAGAAAGATTCGCGCTCAAGCATATGACGAAAAGGGTTCTTTGATGCATTCGCAATACTTGCTAGGATCAACTGTGATTGTGACCTGTGGGCCTGAATTGCGGCCATTTTTACTTCTGATACGGCTGAGATGTCGTTGACGATGTCCGGTGGGCCGAGTATAGCTTGACAGCCTCGATCAAAAGCATGTGCGTGTATAACAGGTCGTTCCTGAACGGGAAGACGAGAAAGGGCACGAATGGTCACGTCACCAAGAGCGTTGTGATCCGGATGCACAGCATATCCAGGATAGTGGGTAATCACGAGCGATGGCTGGACCTCTCGGAGGATACGCTCAATTCTATCGGTCAAGATTTCTGGGTCTTCAAACTCAATCGTTTTATCGCGCAGCCCAAGTTTAATGACACTTTGGATACCGATGGTCTTGCAAGCTTCCATCAACTCCGCTTCCCGTATATTAGGAAGCGACTCGCGGGTGGCGAAAAATGGGTTTCCCATGTTGCGCCCCATCTGGCCTAGAGTACCGCAGACATAAGTGACAGGAACACCCGATTTGGCAAAGAGTGCCAAGGTTCCCCCACAGCCAAACGTTTCGTCGTCTGGATGGGGGAATACTACCAGAACATGTTGTTCCATGAATTATTCCTCCCATGTAATCCGAATTTAAAGTTCAAATGGGTATAAACTAAGTTCCAGAGCTACAGCAAGTCTACCCTCTTGATCATGGCCAGCGAGCAAGAGCTGACCCTCTTGCTCCATCTCAAAATCAGTAAGGCCTTCGGCGTAAACCCAGCCGAGATCCATCTTGAGTCCGACGCGGTACGGGCCGTCACCGGTGATGACTCCTCGCCCAAACGAGATGCGACCATTGCGGATGTACGCTCCCACAGTCATGTTGCTCTTTTTGTTATGGACTGCATAGGCTCCGTTGGTCGTCTCTAGGTGGAGGTATACTTCACGATTGAGAAAACTTTCCAACGCGGGTTGCACAATTGATTTATCAATAGGGTTCATGAACTATCCACCACCTCAAGCAATGATCCAATGCTTTTTGCTTCATTATACACCATAATTGAAAAACAATCTTTTGTGATGCTAATATAGACTGTATGGAACATATCAGACAAGGAGAAATTAATATCATGAAACAAATAAAGGACGTGTTGAAATGTCTGTGTCATTAGAAGAAATTCAAAAAGCACGAGAAACTTTAAATGGAGTGATTTGTAGAACGGGATTGGCATATAGCAATATCATTAGCGAGATGAGTGGTAATGACGTTTATCTCAAGATGGAGAATTTACAACGCACAGGTTCGTTTAAGCTGAGGGGGGCATACAACAGAATAGCGAATCTAAGCGAGTGTGAAAAGAGTAACGGAGTCATTGCTTCTTCCGCAGGTAATCATGCTCAAGGGGTAGCTCTTGCAGCAACCACTTTCGGTATCAAGTCTACCATTGTTATGCCGAAGCATGCACCATTGTCGAAAGTGATGGCTACGCGTGGATACGGAGCAAAAGTAATCTTACACGGTGATGTATACGACGATGCCTATACAGAGGCCAAACGAATTCAGGCGGAAGAAAAATCCACATTTGTTCACCCATTTAATGATCCTATGGTAATGGCAGGTCAGGGAACAATTGCTTTAGAACTGTTAGAGGATTTGCCAGAGCTAGAAGTGGTGGTAGTGCCAATCGGCGGAGGGGGACTTATCTCAGGGATGGCAGTGGCTTTAAAAACACTAAAACCTTCAATAAGATTAATTGGTGTACAGACAAAAAATAACCCTTCTATGGTGGAAGCAATTGCCCAGAAGCGCGTAGTGACTATTGACGGAATCCCGACTATCGCCGATGGTATCGCTGTCAAAACCCCCGGAGATTTAAGTTTTGATATTTGTCAGCGCTATGTGGATGATATCGTTATGGTAGATGAAGAAGAAATAGCGAGTGCGATTTTGTTACTACTTGAAAAAGTCAAAACTGTCGCTGAAGGTGCTGGCGCTGTAAGCATTGCAGCAGTCCTAAATAGGCTTCCTGGCTATAATAATCGTAAAATTGCAGCGGTAATAAGTGGCGGTAATATTGATGTAAACACTATAACGCGCATCATTAACAAGGGACTAGTTAAGACTGGACGCAAGATGTTTTTTGACACCATTATTTCAGACAAACCTGGAGTGCTGTCCCAATTATTACTGTTAATTGCTAATGCAGGCGCCAACGTACTTGCTGTTACCCATAGCAGAGAAAATAGAGATGTAGCTCTGGGATATTGCAGAGTGGAATTAGAATTAGAAACCGCAGATGAGGAACAAATTCAAAGGATAAAAAGGTTAATAGAAGAACGTGGATATAGCGTCAATATTAGATAAGAAGAGTGCTTATTTAGGGAACATGATTTAAGGGAGAGAAAATAGTTAATTGTAAATCTTATAGTATCACCCCCCGTTCTAGTGGGAAGGTGTGCTTTTGAGCAGTGCACCAATTGTTTACAAATGTTATTCATTGCCCTATAATTGACTTACATAGCTAAAATAAATTACAATGTGACAATTTCAATAAAGTTTTAATGGTGGAGGTGCAACAATGTCTCTAAAACGTCATGACAGAAATTACCTCAAACCGAAAGCGTTTAATATAAGGAAGTTTGATAAGAATTATGATAGTTACCAACAAGATTTGACAAGACCAGAGTTCCCCATTGTTGGCATCGGAGCTTCTGCCGGAGGGTTGGGTGCACTGGAGAAGTTTCTGAAAAACGTGCCTGCGGATAGCGGTATGTGCTTTGTTATTGTCCAACATCTTGATCCCACTCAAAAAGGCTATCTTTGTGAATTGCTCCAGCGTGTGACAGCAATGAAGGTATTTGAGATAAAGGATCGTATGCTGGTACAACCCAACTGCGTCTACGTTATCCCACCCAACAAATATCTAGCAATTCTTCATGGGATGTTACTTCTACTCGATCCTGTAACCCCTCGTAGCCTGCGTATGCCCATCGATTTTTTCTTTCGTTCTCTGTCAGATGACACGCAGGAAGAAGCCATCGGGGTTTTATTATCAGGTATGGGTACAGACGGCACTATGGGGCTTAGGACCCTCAATGAAAAAGGGGGAGTGGCGTTTGTACAGGACCCGTCCTATGCTGAATTCGATAGCATGCCAAATAGCGCCATAAATGAAGGCTTGGTCGATGTTGTAGCATCGGCCCAGGAGCTGCCGACCAAAATTATTGACTATCTGCAGCACAGACCGCTTATTACCAAGTCTGACCAGATCTTGGAGGATAAAGACCAAAGTGGTATAGAAAAAATATTTATTCTATTGAGAAGGCAAACAGGCCACGATTTTTCCCTCTATAAACACAGTACCATATACCGACGCTTGGAGCGACGTATGGGTATTCACCAGATAAAAAATATGAAGATTTATGTGAAATTCCTTCAGGAAAACCCACAGGAACTCGACTTACTCTTTAACGAACTGTTAATAGGAGTTACAAGTTTTTTTCGCGACCCTTTAGCGTGGGACCAGTTGAGAGACGAGATTATTCAAATGCTGCAGGCTAAACCCACCAGCCATTTGCGGGCTTGGGTAGCCGGTTGCTCGACCGGGGAAGAAGCATATTCTCTGGCAATCTTATTCAATGAGGCGAAGGATCAGGTTCCACAAGCTCAGTATGCAACATTGCAGATATTTGCCACAGACATGAATCCCACTGCTATTACCAAAGCCAGAAATGGAGTTTACCCGACCGATATCACTGCAGATGTATCTACAGGAAGACTGAGTCGGTTTTTCATCAAGGTTGGTGATGGATACCAGATTTTTAAACTCATCAGGGAGATGATAATTTTCGCTCCCCATAACCTTGTTATGGATCCACCCTATTACCGAATCGACATCTTGAGCTGCAGAAATCTTCTGATTTATATGACCCCTGTACTGCAGAAAAAAATACTTCCGCTATTTCACTATAGTCTGAATTTAGGCGGGATTTTATTTCTAGGAGGTGCTGAGTCAATAGGGAACTTTACCAATCTTTTTAAACCTCTGAATAGCAAAGTGCAGATTTACCACAGGAGTGATTCAAATAAGACGAGTTTGCCGCTGGAGTTTCCCAGTTCCTATGCCTCTGCCCTTTCTCGCATACGCCAACAGGTGAGACCTGTGGAAAACCTAGCTACGCTGGCAGATAAGCTAATCTTGCAGAAATATTCACCAGCCGCTGTAGTGACCAATGAAAAAGGTGATATCGTTTACATCAGAGGGAGGACGGGGAAATATCTCGAGCCGGCGGCTGGTAAAGCAAATATGAATATTTTTGCCATGGCCCGTGAAGGTCTTCGCTACAAATTGACCGAGGCCTTTAATAAAGCACTCAGCGAAAGAAACACAGTGAGTATTAAGAATGTTGATATAAAATCGAATGGCAATATACAAACAGTGGATTTCACCGTTCAGTCGATCAAAGAACCTAAGGCGATGCGTGGGAATGTAATGATTGTTTTTACGGATGTGGCAACACAGCCTGTAGGCAATGAATCAGAAACTAGGCATTCCACAAACAAAAGTGAGTATTTGGTCAAAATCGAGCAGGAATTGATGTATGCCAGACAGGAAGTGACGGCAACCCGCCAAGAGATGCAGAGCTCCCAAGAAGAGCTTAAATCTGCTAATGAGGAACTGCAGAGCATGAACGAAGAGCTCCAGAGTACCAATGAAGAGTTGACAACCTCCAAAGAAGAGATGCAGTCGATTAACGAAGAACTGCAGGCGGTGAACTACGAACTGCGGTCGAAAGTTGCCGAGCTGTCGCGGACGAACGACGACATTAAGAACCTTCTGAACAGTACGGAGATTGCCACTGTTTTTCTAGATAATGAAATGCACATAAAGCGCTTCACAGACCGGATGTCTGAAAGTAGTAAGCTGATTCAGAGTGATGTAGGCCGACCGATTACCGATATTGCCTCTGAACTCTTTTATCCTGAACTGGAAGAGAATGCCAGGGATGTATTAAGGACTTTGATACCTATAGAGAAAGAGGTTTTCTTCCATAACAAAGAGAAGTATTTTAAAGTGCGTATTATGCCATACCGTACGATGGATAACAAAATTAACGGAGTTGTATTAACGTTTATTGACATTAGTATGGCGAAAAAGTTAGAAATCGTGTTGCAGGAAAGCCAAGAACGATTTAATCGAGTGACTGAAAACTCACCGGTCACGTTCACTAATCAAGACAGGGATTTGCGATACACATGGATTCATAACCCCATTGTAGGATTAAGTGTGGTTTTGATGTTGGGTAAAACTGATGACGAACTATTTGGGACAAAGGGTGCTTCACAGATGACAGAACTTAAGAAATCGGTTATGTTAGCCGGAAATTCAGTTCGGAAAGCGATAAAAACCAGTATTAGAGGACAGATGTTTTTACATGACCTCACTGTGAACCCACATAGAGACGAAGCAGGAACAGTTATTGGTGTGACTTGTGCCTTGATTGACATCACCGACATTAGAGGGTTGGCTGAATTTGACGAAGCACGGAACGAGGGGAAGTAGTGAGAAAGGATTTTCTATTGGGTGCGGACGAACTGCGTTGCATGGCAGAAAAGGTGTGTAAGGAAAGTGAGACAGGAACATCTTCTCCGGTGAAACAAGCTGATTTGCTCCGGCTTGTTCACGAACTGCAAGTACATCAGATAGAACTGGAAATGCAGAATGAGGAGCTACTTCGGGTAAGCACAGAGCTTCAGGAAAGTAATGAGAAGTATACAAATCTCTATGAATATGCGCCTGTGGGGTACTTCACCCTGAGTCGTAACGGTATTATCCAGCAGGTGAACTTAACTGGAACCCGGATTTTAGGGAAAGACCGCATTAATTTGCTGGAACGGAGCCTTGAAGTATTCGTTGCTGATAACAATTGGCCAGTATTTAGAGACCTGTTGGAGAAGGCTTTTGAAAGCCAGACCATAGAAACCTGCGAGCTGAAACTCTGGAAAGAAGATAGCAAACCGGTTGATGTTCAGTTGAAAGCCGTGGCCTCCCCTGATGGCAGAGAGTGCCGACTAACGATGGTAGACATCACGGAAAGTAAGAAGGCAGAGCTTGAACTGTTTGCGGCTAAAGAGCAGGCGGAAGCGTCCAGTAAGTCGCAGAGTCAGTTCTTAGCTAATATGTCACATGAAATCAGGACACCTATGACTGGCTTAATGGGAATGCTGCAGCTTTTGCAAATGACAGCCTTAACTAAAGAACAGGCTGAATATATTGGAATTTCTATTAAATCATCAGATTCACTATTAATGGTCATCAATGATATCCTTGATTATGCCAAACTTGAGGCTAGAAAAGTGCAGATCGAGAAGATCAAATTTAATCTTAAAGAGTTTCTTGATGAGATTGAAATTATGTTTAAGCCATCTGTTTTGAATAAGGGGCTTGTATTGAACATGCGAATTGATGATAATGTGCCGTTTATACTAATAGGTGACACTTTCAGACTGAGACAAGTAGTATCCAATATTATCGGTAATGCTATTAAATTTACCCAGAAAGGGGGAATTGAATTACTGGTAAGGAAGCTTGAGGAACGTAATAATGAAGTTAAGCTGGAATGGGTAGTTCAGGATACCGGGATTGGATTAAGCAAGGAAACTCTAAAGGGTATATTCAATAGCTTTAGCCAGGCAGACAGTTCAACCTCTAGACAGTACGGTGGCACAGGATTAGGACTTTCCATTTGCAAAGGCTTAGTGGAGCTTATGCAAGGGGAAATGTGGGCAGAAAGCAAAGAAGGTGAGGGTAGCAGGTTTTATTTTACGTGCATATTACATCTTATGGAAGACCAAGGCCTTGATGTTCCATATAGAAAAGCATAAAGGACTTCGTATTATGCGAAGTCCTTTATGCTTTTCTATATACTAATTATAATTGTTCTTGAAACATCATCAGCCCTATTTAGACAAAGTTCGTGCGGTAAATATGAGATAATGAATTAATATATAGTTTTTCATGGAGGTGGCAACATTGGAAAGTATTAGTAAAAACAATCTGTGTGGAGAACGGGTATCTGTATATCAAGATGAGGAGAACGTTCGAGGTTTGTTTGAAAACATGATTGATGCCTTTGCTTATCATAGGATGCTGTATAACTCCGAAGGTAAACCAGTAGACTATACTTTCTTGGAAGTGAACAGTGCTTTCGAAAAGTTAACAGGTTTGAATCGCGAAACTATTCTAGGCAAAAATATTCTTGAGTTCTATCCTAACACTGAAAGTTATTGGCTGGAAACTTATGGCCGGGTAGCTATTATAGAAATTTCGGAGAAATTTGAAAACTATTCGCGGGAACTCGGCGAATGGCATGAGATTCATGTTTGGTCACCAAAGATCGATCATTTTGCCGTTATAATTCAAAACATCACTGAGCGCAAACTATTAGAGAATGAACTGCTAAAAGCAAGAGCGGAAGCTGAATCAGCAGACTCTGCTAAAAGTATGTTCTTAGCCAATATGTCTCATGAGATCAGGACCCCGATCACTGAAATCATGGGGATGATACAACTAACGCAGATGACGACAAAACTCACTGAGCGTCAACAGGAGTATCTGAGCCTGTCTAAGACTGCTTGTGATTCGCTGCTGGTCATCGTCAATGATGTTCTGGACTACTCAAAAATTGAGGCTGGGGTGATGAAACTAAGTATTGCGGGTTTCTGTACCAGAACAATGATCAATGAAGTGGTCAGTTTATTTCAGAACTCGACTAAGAAAAAGGGATTAATTATGGATGTCTTAATTGAAGATGACGTCCCTGATAATCTTTTAGGTGATTCTTTTAGGTTGAGACAGATTATTTCAAATCTGCTTGGAAACTCTGTCAAATTTACTGAAGAGGGAAAAATTGATCTTTATGTACAAAAACTCCAGGAGCTCAATCACAACCGAGTCAAACTAGAATACGTTGTCAAGGATACCGGTATTGGCATCGCAAGAGACAATATAGATCTACTTTTCAATAGTTTTATTCAGGTGGGTAGCTTGTCAACAGATCAATATGGCGCTGGCCTAGGCCTTGCAATAGCTAAGCGGTTAGTGCAGATGATGTCGGGAAAAATCTGGGTAGACAGCATAGAGGGTGAGGGTAGCAACTTCCACTTTACCTGTATTCTTGAGAATGGGGATAGTGAGGACTGTTCCCCACTGGGACCTGTTACGAAACACGTAGATTATAGCAAAGAAGCCTCTCCAAGCCTCTTGCTAGTAGAGGATAACGCTGTGATCAGACAGTTTGTAGAAGCATTAGCCAGGAGAAAAGGTTGGCAGGTTACCGTGTCTGAAAACGGGAAGGAAGCGGTGGAGTCTTTTCAGCAGGGGAAGTTTGATGGCATTCTGATGGATATCCAGATGCCCGTCATGGATGGGTTCAAGGCTACGCAAATCATTCGGCAGATGGAGAAAGATGCTGGTAGTGGGAGAACACCAATTATTGCCATGACTGCTCATGCCTTAAAAGGAGATAAGGGAAAATGCTTGGAGGCAGGGATGGATGATTATCTAACGAAACCTCTGAAAGTAGACGAATTTTATGCCGTCGTTTTACGATGGATTGGTGCTGAGAAGTGATGATTATCCATTTAATGTTCATTTTGTTTTAGCGAAGCTAATGAGGCAAAGTGGGCTTGGATCTTTTCTTCTAATTCCTCAACTGACAATTCATCTGTTTTAACAAAGCTATTTTTCTTAGCAACGTAATTTGCTAAAAGGTATATGACAATTAATATTAGGAATGAATAATGGCTTCTCCATTTCCATGATATTATATAGCCCTAGCCAATTAATGGCAGGCAAGAATATAAAAGAGCCAAATCCTGCAAAAGCTAATGCTTTAAGCATAGGATTTAAGCATAGGATTTACTGTAGGGAAAAATTGTATAAGAAGAATCGTGGCTACAGCTAATGCAGATATATCGTAGGGGACAAGTTCTGGCAATGGGAATACATTGATTGGATAGCTCCATAAATTTATGGCAATGCCCACCATGTCCATACTGGATGAAATTACCATAACAAAGAAGCCAGTATATAGTAATCGATCTGTGCTTTCCTTTTTTCTGGCAATGAACCAAACAGCTGTTAGAGGAGTTTTGAGGTTCTGATTTGAAGGATATTCTGAATTGAAGGGCGAAATGATATAGATAGATTACGAACACATAACAATTTTTCCGAGAGAAGGTGAACGGTTTGATCAACTTGCAAATGCAGAGCGCGAGCGAATTTCTTAGCCTGTTATCAATTAGCTCAGGAGTTTCCGGCTATGAAGGTTCGATTGCTTCTTTAGTTATGGAACGATTTGGAGCTTTAACGGATGAGGTTCGGTGCGATACGTTCGGCAATGTTTATGCTCTGAAAAAGGGCCATAGCAAACGCTCCAAAATTATGTTAGCTGCCCATATAGATGAAATTGGCCTCATGGTAACAAAGATCAGTCCTCGTGGTTTTCTGAGTTTCACCTCGATTGGCGGCGTAGATCAGCGAACCCTCTTGTCCCAAGAAGTACTCGTTCACGGACGGGAAACTATACCAGGTATTATAGGCGCTTTGCCACCACATCTTTTACAAAACGGAGATTCGGGTCAAGCGGTTAAGATGGCGGATATGACCATTGATGTTGGACTTTCTTTAAGCAAGATTAAGGAGGTCATCCAAGTAGGGGATACAATTACCCTAAAGCGAGAAACGTATCCTCTGCTTAATAACGTGATAGCGGGAAAATCGTTGGATGATCGTGCGGGGGTCGTGGTGATGATGGTTTGCTTGGAAGAACTTTCCCACTTACAACATACCCACGATGTCATTGCGGTGGCTACCACACAAGAAGAAGTAGGTGTTAGAGGAGCGCTTACTAGTGCTTATACGCTTAATCCCGATCTAGCAGTGGCGATTGATGTTACCCACGCTAGTACTCCAGATACAAAGGGTGAAGTTACTATTGAGTTGGGTAAAGGACCAGCAGTTGCTCTGGGTCCTAACATTCATCCCGCCATCTACCGTCATTTCTCAGAAACTGCCCATGAGCATCGTTTACCCTTCCAGATCGAACCGATCCCTGGAGAATCTGGAACGGATGCTTGGGCTATTCAAGTAACTCAAGCTGGTATTCCAACCGGCTTGATCTCTATCCCTCTGCGTTATATGCATACTTCCGTGGAAACTATAGATCTGCAAGACGTACTTAACTCTGGAAAACTTCTGGCTCATTTTATTGCCTCCTTACCAGACGATTTGGAGGAATTTATATGTTATTAAAGAGTCTGAGTGAATTAAACGGTACCTCAGGGGCTGAAGGTCTCGTGCGTGATTTCTTACGCCAAGAAATTGAACCCTTTGTTGAGACTATTAACGTTGATAAAATGGGGAATTTGATTGTGACTAGAAACGCACATCTCTCGGGTCCGAAGGTCATGATTACCGCTCATATGGACGAAGTTGCGCTGATGATCATCGATATAACTAGCGACGGTTTTCTTAAATTCGGAGCGGTCGGCGGAATTGATGCTCGAATTCTCGTTGCTAAACCAGTACAAATGAACGAATCTCTCGTCGGAGTAATCGGGGCTAAAGCCATCCATCTGCAAAAACGGTCAGAACGTCAAAAGGCTTTGTCCTTCGACCAGCTATATATTGATATAGGGGCTAAGTCCAAAGAAGAAGCCTCCAGTAAGGTGAAACTGGGCGATTATGCATATTTCATGACGAAATGTGAGCCCTTCGGAGACGGTTTTTATAAAGGGAAGGCCTTTGATGACCGGGTAGGGTGTGCCCTCATAGTAGAGCTACTAAAGCAGGACTATGATTTTCCCTTAGTCGCTGCGTTTACAGTTCAAGAGGAAGTAGGACTCCGAGGTGCCAAGGCCGCAGCTTATCACCTCGCGCCAGATTTCGCCATTGTTATTGAGGGAACTGTAGCGGCTGATGTGTCGGATCGGGAAGAAGAGGACTGGATTACAGAGTTAGGTAAAGGCCCTGTTTGCTCGCTAATGGATAGAACCACTCTATATAACTCCAAACTTATCCAATGGGTGACAGACTTAGCCCGTCAAAAGGGAATTCCACTGCAGTTTCGGCGCGGTAGTAGCGGGGAAAATGACGCTGGTCCTATACATGTTAGCAAAGCAGGAATACCGACGATTGTGTTAAGTGTACCGTGCCGCTACATTCATTCCTTTGCCTCAGTTATCTCAGAAAAGGACTATGCAGCTTGTCTAAAGCTAGTAGATGAGATTTTAAAGGAACTCCCGTGTAAACTTGGGGCTGGCACGATCGATAAGGAGG
>DASRMA010000084.1:0-17215 GCA_035648155.1 Desulfosporosinus sp. | reverse complement strand
ATACGGATGCGTGAGATCGATACCCACGTTGTGGTTATTGGAGGGGGAGCGACAGGGGTTGGCATATTGAGAGACCTTAGTCTGCGTGGAATACCAGCGCTCTTGTTAGAACAAGGAGATTTGGCACATGGGACAAGTTCACGCTTTCACGGCCTTTTGCACAGTGGCGGGCGTTACGCAGTCAAAGATGATAAAGCAGCGCAAGAGTGTATTGAGGAAAATAAGATTTTGAAACACATTGCAGCACATTGCATTGAAGATACTTCTGGCTGGTTTGTATATTTAAAAGGCGATGAGCCAAACTATTTGCAATTGTGGCTAAAGGGGTGCGCACAAGCAGGAATACCCGTTAAGGAGATTCCGCTTGAAGAGGCGTTTCGGCTCGAACCCTTGTTGACACGACGGGCGACACGAGTTTTCGAAGTGCCTGATGCTACCGTAGATAGTTTTAAACTGCTTTGGGCGAACATCAGATCGGCTGAAAAATACGGAGGAACGTATCGAACGTACTGTAAAGTTCAGTCGCTTTGGTTAGAAAATGGGCAAGTTAAAGGAGTCCATGCGGAAGATCTCCTCACTGGTGAAATGCTACAAGTGCGTAGTAAAATTGTGGTAAATGCTGCGGGACCTTGGTCTTCTGAAATTGCGGCAATGTCCGGTTATGACGTGCACATTCTAAAAAACAAAGGTTCTCTACTGGTGTTCAACCAGCGGTTGTTTAATCGAGTGATTAACCGTTTGCGGACACCGGGTGATGGTGACATTTTTGTACCGCATGAAACTGTGACTATTTTTGGGACGACTTCATATACCGTAGAATTGCCAGATGATCATCAGGTTGATGAACAAGATGTAACGTATTTAATTGATTTGGGCCAAAACTTGGTGGAAGAGATTGAACAACACCGTATTGTTCGGGCATTCGCTGGCATCCGCCCTTTGTATGAAAGTGTAGACGCCTCAGACCATGAAGGGCGAGGGCTTAGCCGAAATTTTGCACTCATAGATCATGAAAAAATGGGCGGGGTTCGTGGGCTCGTTAGTATTGTGGGTGGTAAATTAACGACGTATCGTTTGATGGCAGAGAAAGTTACCGATTGGGTCGCCGCCAAATTAGAGGTGCATACTGTATGCCGTACCGCGGAAGAACCCTTGCAAGATGAACTTGCAACTGAAGTTTGGGATAAGGCTCGCCAATTATTAGGAGTGGCTGCTGCGGATAAGATGATGGAACGTTTAAACGAACAAGCCGGATCCGTCGTTGATGCAATAGCTAGTCAACCGCAACTCGGGCAGTTTGTCTGCGAATGTGAAATGATCACTCAAGCAGAAGTTCTTCATGCCCTGCAAGATCCTGCGGTGCACTCGCTTGACGATCTACGTCGTCAGACCCGGCTGGGAATGGGAACGTGTCAAGGCGCCTATTGTACCTATCGAGCGACCCCAATGATTCAGGAGGCCTTCGGCGGTTGGGAGAGAACCGTCAAAGAATATCAAATTTTATTGGGCGAACGCTGGCGAGGGATAACTCCAGTTCTTTGGGGCGAGCAACTGCGTGAGAGTGAGTTGGCGCGAGCTTTGTTTCTGAACGTTCTGGGTTTCAAGGCTGAAGAAAGTGAGGGATGAACGAGATGTGGGATGCTATAGTGGTAGGGGGCGGTTTAGCAGGTTGGATAGCAGGAATTCGAGCCGCCCACCGGGGGAAAAAAGTGCTTATAGTCGCAGAAGGGGTCGGAACGCTCTTTTATTTTTCGGGGATTTTTGATTATGGAGATGTCGAGCGTTTGCGTCATATACCGAAACACCCTTATACCTTGTTTAAGGCACAGGCCATAGCTCAGGGTAAACACTTCGTCCAAGAGCTCTGTCCAGAGTATGTTGAGAAGGTCAAACCACAGTCTGCCTTCACTGTCTTAGGTACTGTGCGTCAAGGAGACCTAATGCCGTGTAGCATGGCTCTTCCGGATCGACAGGAGCAGGGAGAGTTCGTACTTTTAGTGCCTGAAGGATTGAAAGATTTCTTCCCAGAGATTGTGGCGGCCAACATGGCTCGAGAATTTCCAGGTTGGCAGGTGAGTGTGAAGAGGATGCAAGTGGATGCTCTTGGGGAATGGACTCGATTAGGTAAGAGTGTGTCGAGCATTGATTATGCGTTTATCTGGAGGTCGGAAGAGGGTCAAAGAGCTCTCGCCCATGAAATAGAAGAGATTAAAAGGCAGTATCAGGAAGCGGGCAGGTCGCAAGAGAAGATTGTCGTGGTTCTCCCTAGTCTGGTAAAGGAGTATTTTGATGCTTCCCGCACAAAATCTTATCGGTTTGAATTCGCTTTGCCGGTTTTGGAAATGAGTTCCTTTGTGCCCAGCCCACATGGCCGTTATTTCGCTGAATATCTCAAGCATAGGTTTACCGATTTAGGGGGCGAATTGATGATCGGGGCTCGTGCACTATCTTTGAACGCAGAGTCAACGTCCCAGAGTCCGGCTAAGGCGTGCCAAGAAATTATAGTGCAGAGTCTGGGGAAATCGTTGCGTTTGAAAGGCAAAAAGTTCATCTTAGCGACAGGCGGGCTCTTAGGTGGAGGAATTAAAGTCGGAATGGAAAGAAAATCGATACGTGAAGGCGTTTTTGATCTTCCCTTATTTGTGCCGAAAGAGTGGAGTGAGCTCCAGTTCTTTGGTCCTCAGCCATTTGCCCAGATCGGCGTAGAAACGGATGAATTTATGCGTCCCCTTGATCCTGCAAGTGGACAAGTGGTTTGGGATAATGTCCATGTCGTGGGAAGAATGCTTGCCCATTGGGATCCGTGGACACAAAGGTGTGGCGGAGGGGTATCGGTCACATCTGGTTACGCTGCAGCTGAATTAATTTAGTGGACGGAGCATTTAGAAGGGAAGGGGGATCCTTACTGTGAATTCAAGAGATGAATTGGCAGCTCGATTAGATGCTTGTCAAAAATGTAATGTGTGTACTGCTCAGTGTCCAGTGGCCAAAGTTAACCCGCATTTTCTTGGCCCGAAAGGATTAGGACCGGATATGGAACGTTTTCGTATGGGTCAGATCATTCTAGGGGAAACAACTTTGGATGATTGTTCTAATTGTAAGACGTGTGAACTAACCTGTCCATCCGGTGTCAAAATAACAGAGATGATTCTCGGGGCCCGGAGAGCTGCTAGTCAAGGACCACACAAAAACACGTTGGGAGCGAAGTTGCGTCTGAGAGGTTATGTTTTGGGTCGGGCGGAATATCTTGGCAAGCTCGGGGTCATATGGCCCACTATGGCCAACCAAGTCTTGAAGATTAAACTAGTGCGCTTGGCTCTCGATAAAGCACTATCCATCAGCGCGAACGGACCTTTACCAGCGTATGGGAAACCTCTAGCAGTGCGGGTAGACAAAGAGGCAAGAAATGGAACGAGTACTAGCAAACAGGTTGTTTATTTTCCAGGTTGTTATACGCGATATAATGAAGGGGATACAGGGCGCATCCTGATCCAGGTCTTAGAGCATATAGGGTATAAAACCATCGTGCCTGATTTTCACTGCTGTGGCTTACCCTTAGAGGCGAACGGCCAGTTTGAAAAGGCACATAAGAATGGTCTTTATAACTTGGAGTTAATGCGACCTTATCTTGAAGCAGGTATGCCGATTATTACATCCTGTACGAGCTGCGGTTTGACACTGAAAGAAGAGTACCCAAAGTTACAGGCGACAGCAGTGGGGCTCATTGGAGCTCAGTCGTATGATTTATTCGAATTCCTGTGGCAACTCTATGAATTAGGGGAATTACCCCTTGATTTTCAGGAAGTCCAGGCTTCCTACGGTTACCATCCCCCCTGCCACTTAAAAGCACAAAGAATTGGAACACCAGCGTTGCGCATTTTGAGATTAATTCCTGGAGTGAAAATCCGTAATCTCGATGCTGGCTGTTGTGGTCTGTCGGGAAGTTATGGCTTTAAGGCCGAAAAATACGACAAAGCAATGAAAATTGGGAGTGCACTCTTTGAAGCGATCAAGGTAGGTGCAGGACACGGGGATTTCCAAAGTATGACAACAGAATGTGGTGTGTGTAAAGTGCAAATTCTGCATGGTACCGGCCTTCCTACGGAACATCCAGTGCACATTTTGGCCAAAGCGTATGGTCTGATAAACTAATAATTATTTTTGAGGTATTTTTCAGAAAATATTAGCAAATGAGAGGTTGATGAATTGATTTTCCACTGAAATCTGATAGACTAAGAAGCAAAACCATGGTAATTAGAGTGAGTTTCCTTCTCACCCCAGAGTTACGCGCAAGACGAGGTAAGCTATGTAGAAGATCGGCGCTTACAAGAGGAGGGTTAAAGGGCATGTTAAAGTATTTGGCATTACTTTTTGCTTATTTTCTAGGAGCCATACCGTTTGCTTATTTAGCGGGACGTATCAGACACGTGGATATTCGTTCACAGGGAAGTGGCAACATTGGCTCAACCAACGCTTTTCGTTTGCTAGGTGCTAAATATGGCTTGGCTGTGTTTGCGGGGGATGCCTTGAAGGGTATTTTAGCAACGGCACTTTGTTTAAATTTGTGGGGTCCTTGGGGCGGCTTGGGCGGTGGGATATTGGCAATTATCGGACACAGCTGGAATCCCTTTTTTAAATTTAAGCCGACGGGCAAGGGTGTCGCAACGGGATTTGGCGTTATTGCGGTTCTAGTTCCATGGATATCCCTGGTTTCTATTACTGTTTTTGTTTTAGTCACGTTAATTACTCGTTATGTGTCGCTGGCGTCTACTTCAGGTGCTGCAACGGCGGTTTTAATGACGCTTTTTTCATCGGTTCCTCTCGCTTACAAAGCGTTCGTCTTTGTGGCAGCCATGATGATTTTCGTGCGTCATCGCGCCAATTATCAACGTTTATTGAAGGGGATAGAGCCAAAACTAAAATACTAAGGCAGATCAGTCAATCGTATTTGTTCCTACTGATCCTGTTTTTTATTGAAATTATTAGTTTATGAGGCAATTATCAGGCTTTGTAGATTAAAGATTTAAATTAACTGAATAGGAGAGGTTACTGAATGAATTTACCCAATCGATTGACCATAGCGCGCATCCTGATAACGCCTTTTTTCATGGCTTTCTTACTATTGCAATTACCCAATGGGCATCCCATTTTTCCTCATCAGAACATTATCGCTGCTATTATTTTCATTGCAGCGTCTATTACAGATAGTCTTGATGGATATTTGGCTAGAAAACGTCATCAAGTTACCGTATTTGGCAAATTTATGGATCCTTTGGCCGATAAACTGTTGATTACGGCTGCTTTGATTTCACTCGTCCAATTAGGCGATGTATCTGCGTGGATTGCTTGGGTGATTTTGGGCCGAGAATTTGCAGTAACTGGCTTGAGAGCCATTTTGGCAGCCGATGGCATTGTTCTTAGTGCAAGTAAATGGGGAAAAGCCAAGATGGTTAGCCAAATTATCGCAATTTCAGAGATTTTATTACGAGATTGGCCGTTTGGAAGTTTGAATATTCCAGTGGGTCAGATATTTTTATATATTGCGTTGCTGTTGACGATAATCTCTGGACTTGATTATTTTGTCAAAGCAAGACGATCACTCAAGCATTGAACATGTGTGAATAGTTGAACAAGACTTTAGGTAAGTGGAGGAGTGCTATGTATGTTCAACTGGGGCAAGAAAAGCAAGGTTAGCAAAATCATGCCTAAAGAACATAATGTTAATGATGAAACGCTTAAAGTTCCTGAAAGTAATGTAAAGAAAACTATAGATATTCTTTCGATTGCAGAAACGCTCGGTTTTAATGTACATCAAGTAAACTGGACTGTGAAGGAAAATGTGGCAGCGGCCAGAGATCTGGCTAAGAGTATTAAGCAAAATCATGATGAGTTACTCAATGGATCTGCAGGGGTTGAGGAACTGGCGGGATTGGCTCGACAGTTGGAAGAAAATTCAAAAACTGTGGTTGATTTGGCGTACTCGCGCCAAGCCGAAGCAGATGAAGGTCAAAAGGTGATGGATAAACTCAATCTCCAGTTGGAGCAAATTAGTGAAGATGTTTTAAACAATGCAGAGTCCGTCATGGTATTAAAAAAGTTTTCGGAAAGCATTTCGGAGTTCGTCACAGAGATGACTAATATTGCGAAACAAACGAATTTATTAGCCTTAAATGCGGCAATTGAAGCAGCTAGAGCAGGTGTAGCCGGGAAAAGTTTTTCGATTGTGGCTGACGAGATACGAAAACTAGCGGATCATAGCACGGTATCTGCTCGGCGCATTCAAGGAACAGCAAACAGTATTACCGAAGGAATTCACCGGATTGCAGGCGAAGCAACGGAAAGCTCGAAAAAGATTAATGAAGTTAAGGGAAGTATTCTTCATGAACAACAAAGCATGCTTCATATTACGGATGCTTTTAAAGAGATTTCAACGTTAAATAACGACTTATTTACTTCTCTTACCCAGCAGGCACAAACTACTGAGGCTTTAGCGGGAGTGTTCAATTCCTTGTCCGAAGGATTGGAGGGAATTTCTGAGGTTTTGGTGACACAGGATAAAAATCATGAACATCTTGCTGGATTAGCGGATAATCTTAACTTAGATGTTTACGCTCTGCAGAGGCAAGCTGTGCAATTTAAGCAACCGCAGGAACTCATCTTTGGAATTAATCCGGCGTTAAGTCCAGAAACTATGAAAAAAATGTTTCTACCTGCTATAGAAAGTTTCTGTGAAAACTTGGGGTATATTCCCCGTGTGATCATTACGCCAGATTACACATCACTTGCAGATAATCTGTTAGAGGGTATTGTGGATATTGCTTGGTTTTCCCCGCTGGCCTATGTCGATGCTGCTAATCGGGGTGTTATTATTCCACTTGTCAGCCCAGTCGTCAATGGCAGTGCGACTTATAAGGGTTATATCATTACTAAAAAGGGCTCTGGGGTGAACTCACTTAACGATATCAAAGGGAAGCGAATGGCGTTTGTCGATAAGAAATCAGCCTCGGGATATGCTTATCCGCGAATGATGTTGCGTCGAGAGGGAATTAATCCTGATCGGGATCTGAAGGAGACCGTTTTTTTAGGAAGCCACAATCGGGTAATAGACTCCGTGCTAGCATCTGAAGTGGCAGTAGGGGCAACTTATTCAGAGGGGATTGAGGATGCTCAGAAACATCACTTGCCGATTGAGTAATTGATCTATTTAGCAGAAACGGAGCCTATTCCAAAAGATTGTTTAGCTGCTAATTCTCGTTTTGATGAGGAAACAATTGCTCGGTTGCAACAGGGTTTTGTCGAACTTGCCACCACTCCACGAGGACGTGACAGTTTGGACAATTCGCCGATTAAAGGATTTGTCCCAGTAACAACAGAAGTTTATGATGTTGTGAGAGAAGTGTCAAAATCGGCAGGGTAAAACACTAATTTAGTGAGTGGGTGTCATACACTCCTAATCAGGAAAGAAGTGAACTGTTTGAAAAAAGAAATTAAGGTACTGTGTCTTATTGATCATTATTTTGAAGATCTAGAACTTTGGTATCCCATTCTGCGGTTGATGGAGGAAGATATCGATACGCACTTAGCTGGAGAAAAAGCAAATGAAAAGTATATTGGGAAATACGGCATCCCGGCGACATCCGAGTACTCTTTTAAAGATATAAATTACAAGGACTATGATGCCTTACTTATTCCAGGGGGGTGGGCACCAGATAAGTTAAGAAGATTTCCGGAAGTCCTTGAAATTGTAAGATACATGAATGAACAGGATAGACCGATCGGCCATATCTGTCATGCAGGTGGGGTGCTGGTTTCTGCAGGTATCTTAAAAGGCAAACAGGTAACAAGCACACTTGGAATAAAAGATGATATGATTAATGCAGGCGGAATATGGATCGATGAACCAGTTGTTGTGGATGGAAATATTATTTCCAGCAGAAAGCCTTTAGATTTGCCCTTTTACATGAAGGAATTCATCAAGGTTTTGAGGAAAAACTAGCTTTTCTGTTGAGACATATAGAGTAAATAGAAAATAAGTAATTTAGAATAGTATTTAATTTGATAACGGGTTAGGAGTAAGGGAGATAACCTCTGATAGGTAATTCCAATTGGAAGTGCTTTATTAGAGGTTAGCTTTTTTACAAGAAAAAGTCGAAGCTAATTGTCAATTCACTCGGGCGTAGGGGGATGGTAATATGGATTTTTTGAAAACCGTCATGTTAGAGAAGAAAATTGGCGCAACCATTCGTAGGGTAGAGGATCTGAATGAAGCAATCCACCATCCCAATATTGGGACTATCTTTCTTTTAGGTGCGAACATTAATGTACTACCCTCCATAGTAAAAAAGGTTCACTCTATTAATAAGGTTTTACTGGTGCATCTTGATATGCTGGAAGGAGTGGGTAAGGATAGAGCGGGGATACACCTACTGGCAAGAATGGGTCTACGTGGTCTTGTTACGACCAAACCTAACTTAGTCAAATTTGCTAGGGAAGAAGGGCTGGTGGTTATTCAGCGCTTGTTTATATTGGACTCAGAGTCGGTTAAAACAGGCATTAAAATGGCATCCGCTGTAAAACCGAATGCAGTTGAAATTTTACCAGCAACCGTTCCCCGCTTTGTAATTCAGGATATGAAGGATGCTCTGAGCATACCAGTTCTCGGAGGAGGTCTCTTGAGAACGGAAGAGGATGTAAGGCTTGCCTTGTCAAAGGGAATAGATGCTGTCTCTACAAGCTTGCGGCATTTGTGGGATATAAGTTTTGATTAATAGTTGTGAACTAAGGATATTAGAGCTACTTTAAAATTAACTTTAATCAAAACAGACGCATTGTGAATTAATGGGTTCATAAGTTGTGCTCATGCCTATTGGGCAGGAAACCGCAGTTTAATGGAGAATAAGTCAAGAGTTGGACTTATTTAAATTTGAGAGAGTAAAAAAGGTCTATTTCCGGTATACTAATGTAAAATTTCGGGATCATTCGGCTCATTCGCCTATATTGGGACCCGCTACCTCGGGTCTAAGTGAAAGGGGATCTTTGTATGAACAAAAAAAGCGTTAAAGATGTAGAGGTACGTGGAAAACGAGTACTGGTTCGGGTTGATTTTAATGTCCCGCTCGATGAGCAGGGACAATTAACGGATGATACTCGGATACGTGCCTCCCTGCCTACCCTTGAATATCTCGTGAAAGAAGGAGCGCGTGTTATTCTTGCTTCGCACCTTGGTCGTCCGAAAGGGAAAGTGAATCCTAAGTATTCACTAGCGCCCGTTGCCAAGCATTTGAGTGAGCTCTTGGGGCAAGACGTGCAACTTGTTGGAGACTGCGTAGGCGATGTAGCCATGGAAGCTGTAAGCAGGCTGCTAGACGGGCAGGTTCTATTGTTGGAAAATGTTCGGTTTCATGCTGAAGAAGAGAAAAATGATGCAACCTTCGCCCGTGACTTGTCAACACTTGCTGAACTATTTGTAAACGATGCGTTTGGAACTGCGCACCGTGCTCATGCGTCGACAGAAGGAGTGACACACTATATTCCTGCTGTTGCGGGACTGCTTATGCAAAAAGAAGTTGAATTCATGGGCAATGCTCTTGCAAGGCCCGAACGACCCTTTGTGGCCATTATAGGCGGTGCCAAGGTGAGCGATAAGATCGGTGTTATTGAAAACCTCTTAGAGAAGGTCGACGCTTTGATCATCGGTGGAGGGATGGCGAATACCTTCTTGAAAGCTCAAGGGTTTAAGGTTGGCAAATCGCTGCTTGAAGAGGAAAAAGTGGAATTAGCCAAGCAACTCATCGAGAAAGCTAAGGCCAAGGGAGTCAAGCTAGAACTGCCCATCGATGTCGTGGTAGCCCTTGCCTTTGAAGCAGATGCTCCTCATCACACCGTGGTAGTGTCGGAAATTAAGGAGGGCGAAATGGCCTTAGATATTGGCCCGGCCAGTGCAGAGAAGTTTGCTGAGAGAATTTCAACCGCTGGAACGGTGATCTGGAATGGCCCGATGGGTGTTTTCGAAATGGACGCCTTCGCCAAAGGGACAGAACGAGTCGCCCAAGCAGTTGCCAATTGTAAGGGTATTACGATTGTCGGCGGTGGGGATTCTGTGGCAGCCGTGAAAAAGATGGGAGTTGCCAATCAGATGACCCATATTTCTACAGGGGGTGGCGCTTCGCTCGAGTTCTTAGAAGGGAAAGTGCTCCCCGGTGTTGCCGCACTTCAAGATAAAGAAATGGAGGAATAATATTGGCTAAGCGACGGCCGGTCATCGCCGGTAATTGGAAGATGTTTAAAACTGTCAACGATGCAACGGACTATGCAACGAAGTTTTTAGAAGAGGTAAAGGACGTTACAGACCTCGACATTATTATTTGTGCTCCATTTACAGCGCTATATTCTTTAAAGAATGAGCTGGAAGAAAGCGTTGTACATTTGGGTGCCCAAAACATGTCCTGGGCAGACCAGGGTGCCTATACTGGTGAAATATCCGCTCAGATGCTTCTCGATGTCGCCTGTACATATGTTATACTTGGCCACTCTGAACGGCGAGAGATGTTTGGCGAAACGGATGAAGGAGTCAACAAAAAGGTGCTGAAAGCGTTGGCTGCGGGCTTGACGCCTATCCTTTGTGTGGGGGAAAATCTGAACGTACGCGAAGAAGGAAAAGCAGCAGAGAGAGTCAGTTCTCAGGTAACACAGGGGCTCTCCAGCTTATCTACAGAGGAGCTGAGCCGAATTGTCATTGCTTACGAGCCTATCTGGGCGATCGGTACTGGGAAAACAGCGTCCAGTAAAGATGCCCAAGAAATGTGTGCCTCAATCCGTACCACGTTGAACGGCCTCATGGGGCTTGGGGCGGAGAAAGTGCCCATCCTTTACGGTGGAAGCGTCAAGGCGGAAAACATTGCAGAGCTCTTGACTGAACCTGATGTTGACGGTGCACTAGTTGGCGGAGCAAGCTTAGACCCCCTAAGTTTTGCGAAACTTGTCCATAATGCAGCTTCCGTTGTTGCGCGCGGGCAAGGAATAGTATGATGGCAATCAAACCTCTACTACTACTGATGATTTTAGATGGCTGGGGTCACCGTGAGGAGATCGAAGGAAACGCCATCGCCCAAGCCAATGTACCGAACTTTCATCGCTTGGAAGAAACCTACCCCCACACCTATCTCGAAGCATCGGGAGAAGCAGTGGGCTTACCAGAGGGTCAAATGGGGAATTCTGAAGTGGGTCATCTGAATATGGGCGCAGGAAGAGTCGTCTATCAGGAATTAACCCGAATCAACAAGGCAATTAAGGATAGGACGTTTTTTAAGAATGCCGTCCTCATAGAAGCGATGGAGAAAGCACGCCTCCAGAATAAGGCTTTCCACCTTATGGGCTTACTCTCTGACGGGGGCGTTCATTCCCATATAGCGCACCTCTTTGCCCTTCTTGAGATGGCCAAGGAACAAGGACTTAAAGAAGTGTATATTCACGCTATTCTCGATGGCCGCGACGTACTGCCGCGCAGTGCCAGACAATATATTATTCAACTAGAACAAAAACTTAAGGAGCTGGGAATTGGCAAGATTGCCTCTGTGAGTGGTCGTTACTATGTGATGGATCGAGATCATCGCTGGGAACGCGTAGAGAAGGCCTATCTGGCCTTGGTCATGGGGGAAGGGAAATTCGCAGCCGGTGCCTTAGCAGCGCTGGAGAGTTCCTATGATGTTCGTGTAACGGATGAGTTCGTGCCACCAACAGTAATTGTTGATGAGGTAGGAAAAGCAGTGGGCACCATTCAAGAGGGGGACAGCGTGCTCTTCTTCAACTTCCGTTCTGATCGGGCAAGGGAAATCTCCCATGCTATCGTTGATGAGAAAGTGACAGAGTTTGCCTGCCCCGTTCACCCACGAGTACACTTTGTATGTATGACTTCATATGAGGACACCATCTGTACACCCATCGTGTTTCCACAACAAAATCTGAAAAACACGTTGGGAGAAGTACTTTCGTCACGCGGGTTACAACAGTTGCGAATTGCAGAAACTGAGAAATATGCGCATGTAACCTTCTTTTTTAACGGTGGAATCGAAGAACCAGATCCAGGAGAGGAACGAATCCTTATTCCTTCGCCCAAAGTGGCGACCTATAACCTTCAACCCGAGATGAGTGCCCCAGAATTAACCCAGACGCTCCTCGAACAGCTAAGGAAAAATACATATGATGTGATTATCCTTAACTTTGCCAACCCGGACATGGTGGGACATACTGGTGTGCTCACAGCAACCATCAAAGCGGTGGAAACGGTTGATCGCTGTTTGGGCGAGATAGCTGATGAGCTTCAAAAAATGAAGGGTACCATGCTGGTGACTGCCGACCATGGAAATGCCGAAGAAAAAGTGGATCTAGAGACGGATCTGCCTCTGACCGCGCACTCCATAAATAAGGTTCCCTTCATTTTAGTTAATGATAAATTTATAGGGCGGAAATTGTGTGAGAGCGGTGCTCTGTGTGATGTTGCGCCTACTCTTCTCGAATTACTCAAGATTCCAAAACCCAAGGAAATGACCGGGAAATCCTTAGTGGTTGACTCCTGAGTTGGAGTTAGATAAGGATGAGAAATAAGGAGGACATTTTAATGATTGTTATTACAGATGTTTATGGTCGCGAAATTTTAGATTCTCGAGGGAATCCAACTGTAGAGGTAGATGTGGTTCTTTCAGATGGAATCATAGGTCGTGCGGCTGTTCCGTCAGGTGCCTCTACAGGCGCTTTTGAAGCAGTGGAACTCCGGGACGGAGATGCCACCCGTTATATGGGCAAAGGGGTCCTTAAAGCCGTTGAGAATGTAAACTTACTCATCAGCCCGGAAGTTGAGGGGCTGAATCCGTTCGACCAACCAGGCTTGGATTATCTCTTGATGGACCTTGATGGAACGACAAATAAGGGGAAACTGGGAGCCAACGCCATCCTCGGTGTGTCCTTGGCCACAGCTAAAGCAGCTGCCGAATCGCTTGGGTTACCCCTCTATCAATATTTAGGCGGCGTTAATGCTAAAGAGCTGCCAGTTCCGATGATGAATATTTTAAATGGTGGCAGTCATGCCGATAATAATGTGGACATTCAAGAATTTATGATTATGCCAGTGGGAGCAGCGAGCTTTGCTGAGGCCTTACGCATGGGGACAGAAGTATACCACAATCTGAAAGCAGTACTCAAGGAAAAAGGTCTCTCCACATCAGTCGGGGATGAAGGCGGTTTCGCACCGAATCTCAAATCCAACGAAGATGCACTGCGTTGCATTGTTGAAGGGATCAAAAGGGCAGGGTATATTCCAGGAGAACAAGTAGCGTTGGCGCTTGATGTGGCAGCCTCAGAACTCTACGAAAAGGGGACCTATAACTTAGCGAGCGAAGGGCTTAAGAAGACCTCAGACGAGATGATTGATTATTATGAGGGACTGATCGAGCGCTATCCGATTGTTTCCATAGAAGACGGTCTGGATGAAGAGGACTGGGAAGGCTGGCGTAAGATGAACGAGCGAATAGGAGACCGTGTTCAACTCGTCGGGGACGACCTATTTGTCACGAATCCAGAGCGGCTGGCTCGTGGAATTAAGCAAAAATCCGCTAACTCGATCCTAATCAAGCTCAACCAAATTGGCACCTTAACGGAAACCTTAGATGCCATAGAAATGGCCAAACGGGCAGGATATACCGCTGTCGTCTCTCATCGTTCCGGGGAGACAGAAGACGTCACTCTAGCCCATATCGCTGTGGCAGTCAATGCTGGTATGATCAAAACTGGGGCTCCTGCACGAACCGAGCGGGTGGCCAAATACAATGAATTGCTTCGCATTGAAGAAGAACTTGGAGAGAGTGCAGTGTATCGTGGCCGGAAAGCGTTAGCCAGGTAAGCAGGAATCGTGTGCAGCTAGAAGATTCTTGAGTTTTGCTGAGGCGTGTGCTAGAATAATCCTATTGGTTAATTAGTCGATTGATTTGAATGGTGACATAGGTTCATTAGGGGGTGAGTTAATTGGTAATTGCTTTAGTTATTCTTTTGGTCCTTAGCTCTGTAAGCCTCATCGCGGCAGTATTACTTCAGTCTGGAAGGAGTGCTGGATTGTCAGGAGCGATTACGGGAGCTAGCGAGTCTATGTTTGGAAAAAAGAAAGGCATGGATGAATTGTTCGCGAAACTCACGGCCGTTTTAGCAGGAATATTCTTACTGTCTTCCTTGGGTCTAGCAATGATTAAGTAACAAACTGATCATTGCTTCATTCTCATGCTAATAAAGCCAAACTAAGGAGGGGCACTTCATGCGAGGTGTCCCTTTCAGGATATAATCGGTTTTTTTAAGGGAGGTGTCAGATGAAACCACAAAGACGCCTAGGGGAGCCCTTTTATTTCCCTGGAAACCGTGTAGGGTGCTTACTAATTCATGGATTTTCTGGATCTTCTTCGGAAATGCGCTATATGGGGGAACGGCTGGCTAGAGCTGGTTGGACGGTCTTGGGGATACTGCTTTCTGGCCATGGCACGACTCCAGAACAGATGGCTAAAACGTGCTGGGAGGATTGGGTTAAGGATGCTGAAGCCGGGGTCAGGAAGCTGAGAGAGTCCTGTGATACCGTCATAGGAATTGGACTGTCTATGGGAGGATTGCTAGCGCTTCATCTGGCGACTCTTAGCTTGATCGACGGAATTGTCACGATGAATGCACCGATGGTTGTGCAGGCGCATAGTTCGGTGGAGGCTTTGAATTCTCTGAACGGCCCTATACGCCTGGTAAGTAAAAGATTATATAAGATTAAATGTCCCGTATTATTGATGCAAAGCATGAAGGATCATACCGTAAACCCCGTCAGCGTCAAAATTATCGCAGATAAAACCCAACAAGTTAAACCTACCGTACTCCTATGGGAGAATTCCGGACACATTTTAACACTTGGAGCCGAGCGAGAACCAGTAGTTCTCAGAGTCCAAGATTTTCTCCAGAGGTTTTGACTGTAAAACGTTTATTTGGATTAAAAAGGAAAATTATGCTATACTGAGCTATTAAGTGAGGAGGAATCATTATGCCCTCTGAAGGAATAAAGATTGTCTCTGAAAATCGTAAAGCCTTCCACGATTATTTCATTGATGATAGGGTTGAGGCTGGGATTATTCTTACCGGAACTGAAATAAAATCCATCCGTAACGGGAAGGTAAACCTGAAAGACAGTTATGCTCGTATAAAAAATGGCGAAGTATGGGTCTATCAGATGCACATCAGCCCTTATGAACAGGGTAACCGTTATAACCATGAGCCACTTCGGCCGCGCAAATTACTACTGCACGGCTCTGAAATTGACAAATTAGTCGGGAAGATCCAGCTGCAAGGACTGACCCTCCTCCCAATTAAGCTATACTTAAAGAACGGTATGGCCAAAGTTGAATTGGCAGTTGGTCGAGGTAAGAAGAATTACGATAAGCGCCAGGTTCTTGCTGATCGTGAAGGCAAACGTGATATTGAACGAGCACTAAGAGATCGCAATAAAGCTTATTAAAGGAATTTCCATAATATCGTAATTAAACCATGGATATTCTGCTATATTTTGAGCAAAAATATGGTATACTATGTATGTAGATCAATCACATGGGGGCGTTTTAGACTCGCTCGGAGAAGTAGTGGCAGGAGTTGCGCGTCGAGATTCCACCTGGTCTCGTTAATCGGTGGACCATTATAATTGCAAACAACGATTACGCTCTAGCTGCTTAAGTGCCGCTAGCATTCTGCCTTCTGTACCTACGGTGAAGGGCCAGAGTGTCAATTAAGTAGGTTGCTCTAACAGCAATGCTCGGAGTTGTTAGCTAAGATTATCGAGCTAGCCTGAAATGAATCCTCGCCTTTAGGAGTCATGACTGGCGAAATTTAAATTGAAGGATACACGCGTAGACGCTTTTGTGGCAGCTCTTCGATACAGGGGTGCAAATCCCCTCGCCTCCGCCATATAAGAACAATAATATTGATACGGTAAGTATTAAGGTTGGCGTTCTTATTTTATGCCCAAAAACGGCTTGAAATAAGACTTTACGTCACTTTGAGTTTAGCATAGTCTAGCTCAAGCATAGAAAAATGCACACCGTCTCCGATTAATTGTGCCCTCCCCATACCCTCGATTACTATTTATAGGTGGGGTGTGCATTTCTTCGGAGGGGTGTGCAAATCACCAATTAAAGGTGCAAAAAAGAGGTTGAGCCTTAAATCCCAACCTCAATCTCGGTACCGTTCTTGAACTGAAATATTATTCTGCCATCGTGAAAAACGGTGGCTTTTTCGAGTAATCCTACCCACAGCCTTTCGTTCCATTCTTCAAGGACGAGGGGCTGTTTTTTTATCGCTTCGATGAAAAGCCGGAACTCACGGTCGCGGTCTTGTTTCCGCGTTTTTTCGGTGGCAAGTTTATCAAGACGGGATGCGGTCTTTTCGTAGCGTTTCGCCAAACTGTTGTACTTTTTTGTGTATTCTTCCTGGGATTGTGCTGAGGAAGCGTTCTCTCTCACACAGGATTTAACCATCTCAGCCAGTATTTCGATTTCTTCGGTCAGTTTCTCAATCTCTGCATCCAGCGCCGTGCAGTCCGAAACTATCTGGCGCATTTGCATACAGTCGGCGATGACCCCTGCGCGGTTTTCCATCAGTTGATTATATGCCAACAGGAACTTCTGCTGTATCGTTTCCGTGTCAAGGTGCGGCGTCCCGCATTTCTTTTCTCCCTTAAATTTACTATTGCAGCGCCATATCACCTTGCGGTAGGCATCTGTGGAGTGCCACACCTTTTGACCGAAAAATCCGCCGCAGTCGCCGCATACCAGCTTCGAGGAAAATATGCTGCTTCCGCTGTAAACCCTGCCGAGTGTCTTTCGTCTGGCAATTTCCGCCTGCACCATCTCCCAATCGATGGGGCTGATAATGGCGTCGTGGCTGTGTTCCACATAGTACTGTGGGACTTCGCCCTCGTTGACCTTCATCTTTTTCATAAGGAAGTCCACGGTGAACCTTTTCTGCAAAAGGGCATCGCCCTTGTATTTTTCGTTGGTAAGGATACTGTTTACCCCATTTTGAGCATGTATAAAATGGAAAATATTATTTATTAAACACCCTGGAAAATGTTTTTCTGGACTTCCTCCGACCACTCTGATACTCTAAACTCAGAGCTTATTTGACTGGGGGTAGATCGGATGGCGGAAGC
>DASRMA010000083.1:0-5733 GCA_035648155.1 Desulfosporosinus sp. | reverse complement strand
TTTAGAGACAGCTCAACTTCATTGAAGTTTGCTAATACGACAGTATAACGCTAATTGATTGGAATCTTGCCTATGAGAGTCTTTAGATGGGTGTGATCTTGACGACTGTTGGACAAACAAAAAAATCATGCTTCAGCTCTGGCTTCCACGCAGGTCATTTGCAATATTCCATATTGTGCGGTGCAGTTCTGCACGTTCTTGTTCTTTTCGGTTATCAGCCATAATTGATTCTCCTTTGAATTAAGTATAATCAAAGCTATACATTAACGTTTTTCCGTAACTATAAATGAATCGGCAAAATCATCTCGTTACTTACCCCTAAAGTAAACGTCACATAGATTTCTAATCCGCGATTTCCATATGATATAATCCTCATTCTACCTCGAACCTTGGACATTTTTTTGATACTTTTATCTCAGTCCGATATACTTCCGTAAGCCTAAGAATATATAATTCGATATTTTTCTGCTAATTCCCTTTAAAATTCGCCATAAATTTAAAAGCACCTGCTGTTATTCAGCAAATGCCCTGTCTCAGACCAAAAATATATGTTCCCCTATACACCTCATACTCCAAAAAGACTATATACCTTCCCAAACCCGCTCATACCAAGGCTTTAAGGTCACCTCAAATATAGCACTATTAAGCACTCCACGTGCCCTGTCCACGGAAACATATCTCTCAGCTATTGTCGTTCTGAAAGTACCTGGAACTTACGCAGAAGTAATTCCCTTAAAGTTTGTTTCATGACTTTCAAGTAATTTTGTGACTATTATTAAAGTTGACCTTGCGCGTAAATCTTTGCCACCTACTCCCACATCTTATGGAACATAGCCCTTGTCTCTATTTTAATTCGTTCCGTCTCTACTTCATCAAAGACATACTCCATCAGTACCTCGAATAGCTCTCCATCTTTTAGTTCAGAGGGAAGGTCTCTCTTGTGGACGTCGACCATTCTTCTACCCGTGAATACTACGACAGCATAGTCGCCTTCGAATCGAAAAACCTCAAAACAACCCACCCCCCACCGCAACCAAACACTCAGGCCCATTATTCTTAACCGAATTTACGAACGTTGAAACCTCATAAGCCATCATTTGGTCCGCTGGATAGGGCATTAACAAACTCTTTAGAAAATAACTATCGACAATACCCTGATCCAACCACACCTTCTCAACTTCCCTTGGCAGAATGACCGGCATGCGATTGTGTATAGGTTCCATAAGTCCATTTGGCGTAGTTGTGATAATACTGCATGAATTGACGATCTCTCCCGTTAGTGACTTCCACGTGTCCCAAAAACCAGCAAATCCGAATAGGCCTTGACTCTTTAGAGTGATCCGGTGAGGCCGTTTGGTGGCCCCTTCTTTCTTCCACTCATAAAACCCATCGGCGACGATGAGACAACGCTTTCGTTGAAGGCAGGCTTTAAAACTCGGTTTTTCGTCGACCGTTTCGGCCCTGGCGTTGATCAGCTTATGACCGATCGAAGGATCTTTGGCCCAAAACGGAATGAGACCCCATCGAAACAGTGCTAACTGGTTTGAACTATTGTTAAGTATCACTGGGACATTTTGAGACGGGGCGACATTGTAGTTTGGTTTTAAGTCTGGGAATTCTATCTCTAATTGGAATCGTTCCTCAATACCTTCGAATCCTGCTATAGAAAATCGTCCACACATGCTGAGCGCTCCTTAACTAGATCCTTCTACGCCAATAATTTATCATAGCTTAAAAATGTTAGAAAAATTCTATTCATCCTCAACAAATCGAGCGATCACGGCACCACACTTCTTACACTTGCCTTTCAAGGCAATACCTAAGCGATCGTCATGCAGAGAATAATCTACTATGGTAGTCACCTTGCACTTCGAACAGAAGACATTACTAAGTATTTTTTGCTGTATTTCTGGCGGCACTGTTGCCCATTTCTTTAACGCTTTAATATCTGTAACAGTATCACTGCGCCTTGCATTGTGATAATCAACCACTTCCTTGATTACATCAATCAAAACCTCAACGGCACCATTGGCGCTATATTTCACCCTCGCCACGCTCTTGCCAAGCGATACCCCCGGTAGTAAATCTTTGATGAGCGCCAACACTTGCTCATCATCCGTATAAAATGAAAAGTAATTTTTCTGTGCAGCAAAGGCAACGTAAAAGCCATCCCCTTGATATATCGGCATTTTGTGGTCAAAGGTTTCTGATATTTGTGGGTATGCCTCCCGCATGAATGAAACGAGTGCTGTAAGCCACTCGTTTTTAACTCCATCAAACGAGCTTATATATCCATCAACTTTGTTCATGATAATCCTCTTTCTAAATATGTAATGTAGCACCTACTCCGAATCGATACCTTGTCGCATATTTACACTCCGTAGTTTTCTTAGACGCCATCCCTGCAGGGGGGACCTGCATATTTACACCCTTTAATAACTGACCTAACAGTCTCAATAAACCGAAGCCTACATTCCGCATCTTCAAAGATTCTTTTTCTCAGAGCTAAACTAATTTCCAATTGAACGCCTTTACCCGTACATCCACGATTACATATATTTGTAGCCCGTACACCGCCATATGCTTGCCCACTTTCTCTTACGATAAAACCGTGATGTTGGAGTGCAACCCGTAATTCAGACCCCAACGCTGTATCCAAACCACCAATCATTATGAATTCATCGATGGTATTTTTTAACCCGTGAATTGTTAACACTGTGTGAGCTTCCTGGAGCGCTAGCAGCACCGTAGGCTCATCAAAATTATAACTAGTAATATGAAGCTTTTGGTTATCTAGGTCTTTTAAGCCCTCAAAACAATACCAGGCAAAATCTTCGGCTGCTATCCACTTCGTAATTTGAGAGGTATACATATCCCTTTCTAATATAAGTAAACCTATCCCCTTACTCCCACAACTTATCAAACATCGCCTTAGTCTCTTTTTTAATCCTCTCAGTCTCTACTTCATCAAAGACATATGTCCCATCGGTACCTCTAATAGCATCTCCCTCTTTTAATCCAGAGGGAAGGTCTCTCTTGTGAATTTCGACCATTCTTCTACCCTCAAATTCTACGACAGCATAGTCCCCTTCGAATCGGTCAATAATTCCCTTCAATGATCACGCCCCCTTTATTAATCACCTCATCACTGAAACCTTCTATTTGTTATTCCGCCAATCAAACCTCAGAACAACTCTAAAGGCCTTTTGCTGATCTTCTGGTCCAGCTTCACACTTTAAAGAAAACGAGGTTTCCCACAAGTTCAGCAACTCATGAAAAGCCTCGTTTTGTCTTAAGTATCCTTTCGAAGTATCCGCAGATAATCTTCATAGGCAAACACTCGACTTCTGCGAACATTTTCAGTTTGCCTTAAGATACCCAATTCAACAAGCTTATTGATCGCATTTGATACGGCATTGAAGGAGAGTTCTAGTTTTATACTGGTTTTTTTGATATCAATGATCGGACTGACTTCGAGATAATTGAATACCTTCAATACTGTTTTGGCTGATTTGCCTGTTTTTTGCACAACTTTATTATTCCGGTGATGCAGCTTAATCAGCTCATCAATCGTATTAATCGCATCTTGTGCCGATTCGTAAGTGGCCAGCAAAAAGAACTTTATCCATTGCTCAAAGTTCCCTTTCGTTCTAACCTCTGTCAAACGGTCGTAATATTCTATCCTGTTTCTCTTGAAAAAATATGATAGGTATAAGGTTTCATGGCAGAGAAGCTTTTTCTCGATTAAGAAGATTGCAATCAGAAGCCTTCCTATTCTACCGTTCCCATCTAAAAAGGGGTGGATGGTCTCAAACTGGTAATGAATCAAGGCTATCTTAATTAAAGGATCAAACTCATCCTCACTGTTGATATATTTCTCAAGCTCGGACATAGCTTCAATCATGTCCTCGTAGTTAGGAGGAACATACTTTGCATCCTTCAAGGTGCTTCCTGCTGGCCCAATCCAGTTCTGACTGCTTCTGAATTCACCAGGGCTTTTTTCTCCGCCACGAACATTCTGCATTAAAATCTCATGAATTTCCTTTAATAGCCGATTGCATATCGGCAGCTCCTTGAGTCGGGCTGAAGCATATTGAGAGGCCTTAATATAGTTGATGACATCCGCAACATTTTGATTGGTGTTTTCCTCAATGTTGGGATCGAGAATATCATCAAGTGTTGCCTGCGTCCCTTCGATTTGCGAGGACAAGAGCGCTTCCTTCCTCACATACATAGAAACAAACAGCTCAACGTTAGCCACTTGTCGTGAGACGCCCTCTAAAATTCCAATGCTACGATTTGCCATAGAAAGTAACTTCACGCAATCATCATCAAGCTCGATCGGCGGGCTCGGTGGCAAAGACCTAGGTAAGAACGACTGATATTTTAATTCCCCTGTTAAATTTGTCTTAAATTTTCCTGCACGGTTGTTCATAATGCAACCTCTCCCAAAATGAAATTACACCCACAGAATAGCATCTTAATTTCGTTTTGTAAACTAAAATGAAATTAAAGTGCTAATTAATTGTTTATTATTTCTTATTAGACAAATTAAACAAATACAATACAGAAATCTCCTTTGGAACTCAGGGTATATCTTTTTCTCTGGGCAAGGGTTACCAAGTATGCTGAAGCCTGTGAACAGCCTCCCAGGAGAGATATACAGAATTCACATCTATATGAAATATAATCCGATTACCCATTTTCTTCACCCTTTAAATAGAACTTATGTTCCTATTGTATCAAAACAAAAGTTTGCTGTAAAGAAAATACATTCACCAAATAATAACAAAAAGCTCTCCATCACTTAATGAAGAGCTTAATCTATCTAAAAGCTACCAATCTCTGTATAACTTGAGAGTGAAAATAACATTTAAGTCAGGTTGTAAAGTTGAACCCTTTGCATCCGCAAAAGGCAGCCGTGGACGGGTGGCCCCTACCCGATAAGTTCTTCGACTACGCATAATTGGATTATCCGTTGTATGGATAATGGGAAGCTGAAATTATTCAGGTTGTTGGGTCGTTGAAACAATTTCCTCAATATTCTCTGGAAGTTTTAGACCTTGCGACAGCTTAACCAAAAGTTCACGGCTATTGAAAAGCAGCTCATACAACTGCTTATAATCAACGTTCGTAAATCTTTGGATTCGTTCCCGAAATGCCTTGGCTTGCTAAGCATCCATCTTCATGTTGGGCAGAAAGCGAACTTCCTCAAGCATCTCCCGATAATTCAACCCACCCAGAGCATCACTTAACTTCATTACTATCAGTTTCGGATTTTTAGGTATTTGCACCGCTCAGATTTGTCACGTTACGTTAACCCAACCCACACTGGGGGATAATAAGTACCTTTCTCTTCCGTATGAGGACTTTCCTATCCCCCAAATTATTCCACTCTAACATTTCTAGATTTTCCCCTCATATCCTCCCGAGATAGTAAAAATAATCCAAGAAAAAATAAAAAAGCCAGACCGTTACGATCTGACAAATATATTCCCACGCACAACATGTCACTATAAAAATAACACTCTACTCTACAACCCTCTGATACCAAGGCTTTCACTCAACAACGATATAGCACTATCACGCACTCTACGTGCCTTGTCACGTCTAATTAATGAGAGCATTGGATCAGCAATGGGTTTCCAATTTTTTTGTGGTTGAGACTAAAGTGCTAGTCCTTATAGTGTTCTCTGTCACCTGTTGAGTTCACTATTAAGCACTATCAAGATT
>DASRMA010000082.1:0-10837 GCA_035648155.1 Desulfosporosinus sp. | reverse complement strand
GAGGAGGTAGCTTCGTCGAGAATAATTAGTCTTGGGTTTTTCAAGATTACCCGAGCTATAGAAACTCTTTGCTTTTCTCCACCAGATAACTTTATCCCTCTATTCCCGACCATTGTCTTATAGTTCTCGGGCAACGTCATTATAAACTCATGAATATAGGCTGCCTTACACGCCTTGATGATCTCTTCTTCTGTAGCGTCACTTCTCCCATATCTTAAGTTTTCTTCGATAGTGTCGTTAAAAAGATACGGTTCTTGCATCACTATGCCAATCTGCCTACGAAGCGATTCTAAAGTTACATCTCGGATATCCTGATCATCTATTTTTATACTCCCTGCGACGACGTCATATAAGCGGGGGATTAAATTCGTAATGGTGGTTTTCCCTGCCCCACTGGGCCCGACCAGAGCAACCATGGTGCCGGGTTCGACTGAAAAGCTGATATCTTCTATAACTTTAACCTCACTGTTATAAGCAAAGTATACTTTTTCAAAATCAACCTTACCTTTAATGGTCTCTAGGCATACAGCACCTTGTTTATCTTCAATCTCTTGTTTCTGATCAAAATACTCAAAAATTCTTGTGAATAAAGCCATGGATCTTGTAACATCAATATGAATGTTCGACAGCTGCGTGACGGGCGAATAAAGTCTACCTAACAACGTAACAAAGGCTATGATACTTCCAATTGATATCTCACCCTGAATAAACAAATATCCTCCATATAAGTAAATAAGCATCGGTCCAACAGATATAAAGGTGGTTATGGTCATTCTAAACCATCTGCCGACAACTGACTCCCTGATCTGCAGGCTTGCAACCTCTTGGTTCATATGCTCAAATTTCTTATATTCATCCTTCTCTTTAGTAAATATTTTGGTAAGTATCGCTCCGCTTATACTAAGCGTCTCTTGAATAATCTGATTAAGGTTACTTATTTTTTCTTGACTCTTTGTAGCGATCTTCCATTTATGCATACCGACTTTCCTCGTTGGGTAAATGAAGGTTGGTAGGATGAGCATGCCAACAAGGGCGAGTTTCCAGTTCATAGTGACTAAGACTATCGCGGTCGAGATCAGAACAAAGACACTACTCAATACATTCACGACAGACGAGTTAAAGATATCTTGAATTCCGTCTATGTCATTCGTTAGTCTCGTAATAATTTCACCAGGCTTCGCAGAGGAATAAAAGTTCAAGGACATGCGCTGCAAATGCGAGTACATTTGATTTTTCATGGTCAAGATTATGTGTTTTGAAATCCAAATACTTAAATAGGCCTGAGCTACTTGTAGAAGTCCTAAGATTATCGTGATTCCTACGGAAACGAAGATAAACAGACTCAAGAGCTTTAAATCCTTCTGGGGCAAAGCTCTATCAATAATATTTTTAATAAGCAGCGGTGGAATTAGCCCCAAGATAGAATTCACTATAATACAGCCGATCACTAGAAGCATGCGCTTCCAATAAGGAATAAAATAGCTTAAAATTCTGGAAAGCATTTTCTTCGTAACCTTAGGCATTTCTACGTTTTCGTCTGCAAATCTCAATCTGCCGACTCCTTGTTTCATGGTATCAACTCCTCTGGCTGTGCCGGCTGCTAACCCTGAATGATTATACCATAATTCAATCAGAGAGAAAAAAGCATACTTACTATTGTTTGTTAAGTTATAGGAAGTACAAGCCTGTGGGTAGCAAAAAAAAATCCCCGACATAACATATTCAAAATTGACTATATTGAAAGTTAGCCATGGCTAACCTATCGCTAAAAGGGGGTACATAAGGTGAATAATACAGACCGAATTGCTTTTTAATGCTCCAATGACAAAGGACCGTAATGAAACTTAAGTTTCATTACGGTCCTTTCCCTAATTGCTTAGCTCGTTGTGAAAGTTAATCTTGTGTCAGGTCCCTCTGGATTGATTCCCTCTGCGGCTACTCTGACTAGCAATGTATGGTCGCCACTGAAGTCTAACAAAACGTATGTTGATTCTTCATAGGTTACATATCCAACTCCATCGAGCTTGTATTCCATTCCTATTGCCAGGCCATCTACTGTGTTTGCATTGTCATCTCTTGTTAGGACTGGTGCTTCCGGCGTTACAGGGTAAGATTCCTCTGAAGGAGCTACAACTGTGCTCATAATCAAAGTGACTGCAGTCTGTGCCAACAGTCGGCCATTAATCGAGGCCTTGGTCCCTAGCGTGATATTGGTCTTGCCGAGTACAATTCCCTCAAAATGCGCACCCGATCCGATCGCAACAGTTTGAGCAGCCTGCCAGAAGATGTTCTTGGCTTGTGCTCCACCAGAGAGGATAATCTGAGTATTTGCTGCTTGAGTAATTCCTTTAGCTATTTGGAAGATGAAAACATCATTTGCTCCACCATGGAGTGTGACATCCGAATTTATTAAAACCCCTGTGCCTCACTTGTAAACACCAGGTGTAAGTGTTTGACCACTAAGGTCTCCAGTATACAATTCTGTATAATTGACAGCTCGTCCCGCAGCATCGGTGTACGCTGTTTCCATGTCACCTACCGTTGTGGTAAGCTTACTCGGAGTTGGAGAAGCATAGTCTGGCGCGTATGCCTTTCCAGTAACTTGAGATGACGTTGAAAATTCATTAGTGGCATCTTGTGTCAGAGAAAATCCAGTTATGGCCGTGGAAGAGATTGGACTAACTGCTATATTTCCAGTAATAACAGAATTGGGTACTGTTGAAATTCCTGTTTTGGCCAAGATTGCATAATCACCAGCCGTGCCAAGGTTTACAGGAGCGGTCACAACTGCTGGAGTTTTACTTACAACATCAGAATAAGCACTTTCCGCAACTATGTTTGAAGCAGTTGTTTTGAAATAATACAACGTACCATTTACTAGCCCAGTCACATCATAAGCTTCTGTAGTAACTGTATCCGTCCCGCTAATTAAATCATAAGTTAAATCGTCTAGTGATTGATATATGTTATAACAAGTAGCTCCTGTAACTGGCGACCACGTTAAATCGATTTGTGAATCTCCAGCAGTCGCAACAAGGTTTGTTGGAGCTATAAGGCCTGTTGCTCCAGTGGCTGTTGGAGTCGCAGCGAATGCTGAACTAAATGACAGTAATACCATGCTTAAAACTAAAAAAGGTGACAAAAGCTTTATAAATAAGTTGTTCTTCACAATTCTCATATTTTTTCTCTCCTTCTATATTTCTTCTTTAATAAATAAAAAATTCTTCAACACGGCCGCCCCTACTCCTCCCAGCTTATATTAATGGAAAAAATTTCAGTCTTACCTTCCTAATTAATGTATAATACGATGCAAGTTCTTACTTTCAGGGGGTCTTCATGCCGAAGCATTGCCAAAAAAGTATTATTTTACAATAGTAAGGAACACAGAAATAAAGCCATTTAGCCTACACCCTTAAAACCCATTGACAGACAAATTTATCTATGCTAGTCTTTAAATAATTAATTTAATGCCCAAAGAACGAGTACACTTTTCTTCTAGTAAAAGGAAGTGTTTAAAAGGGAAGTCAGCTTAAATCTGACGCGGTCCCGCCACTGTGATAGGGAGTAGCCTTACAACATGTCACTGGATTTCAGGTATATGCAATTTGAAGATGCCTAATCTGGGAAGACGTAAGACTATGATGAACTAAAGCCAGGAAACCTGCTCGTTTTGTCATACACCTTGAGCACCCACGACGGATGGGTAGTAGGTAAGGTTAACTATGTTCTGTAGACATATTTACAACCTCCTGCCTTTGTGTGCAGGAGGTTGTTTTATTTTTAAAAGGAGTGTAATAGAATGAACCTAAGTAAGTTTAAAAAGATTTTTTTATTGATAGCCTACGTTCTTACAGTCTATATATTTCTTCCAGATGATGCCTACGCGATGCATATTATGGAAGGATTCTTGCCCTATAATTGGGCCGCGTTCTGGTGGCTGGCTATGATTCCCTTTGTGATTGCCGGGGTACGTTCCATTAAGAGGACAGTTGCTCTCCACCCTAGTTTGAAGATGTTACTCGGTATGGCTGGGGCGTTTGCTTTTGTTTTATCGGCTTTGAAAATTCCCTCTGTAACTGGGAGTAGTTCGCATCCGACAGGCGTTGGCCTAGGCACTATACTTTTCGGACCAACCGCTATGACTGTATTAGGAATGATTGTCTTAATATTCCAAGCTTTGCTACTGGCCCATGGTGGAATAACGACCCTCGGAGCGAACACTTTCTCCATGGGAGTTGTTGGTCCTTTTGTCTCCTACGGTATCTATAAGGGCGGCAAAAAACTTGGTTTTCCTCTATGGCTTTCAGTTTTCTTGGCTGCTACTTTAGGGAACCTAATGACCTACGTTACTACCTCCGTTCAGTTGGGATTAGCTTTCCCCGCCGCCACAGGGGGAGTGATGGCTTCCATAGTTAAATTCATGAGTATTTTTGCCTTTACGCAGATTCCTCTAGCCATAAGTGAAGGTATACTTACCGTCATGATAATTAATGTCCTTAGTGCTTATAGTCAAAAAGAGTTGCAAATTCTATCGGTATTTACTGGCAAAGAATTACCCACTGGCAAACGGAGGGTAAAACCATGAAACTGATAACTAAGAACGGTCTTTTACTAATTCTGGTCGTTATACTAGCCTTTGCTCCACTTTATATCGCACGCACCGCCGAATTCTCCGGTGCCGATACTCAGGCATCAGCGGAGATCAACACGCTCAATCCCAATTATCAGCCTTGGTTTAAACCTTTATGGGAACCGCCTAGTGGAGAAGTTGAATCTTTCTTGTTTGCCTTACAAGCAGCCATCGGTAGCGGATTCGTTTTTTATTATTTAGGGTATGCCAAGGGAAAACACAGTGCCAGTAAGAAGGATCAGCTGTGATCGATATTGATTCTTACGCCTATAGCAATAACTTAAAAAAGGTTCACCCTGGGGAGAAGTCGCTTTTTGCTGCGCTTACCATGACCGTTTGTCTAACCGCGCCTACCCTCATCACCCCACTCATTGTCCTAGTCTTGATGGCTGGAGCAATAATCTTGAAAGCCGGCATCCCCGCTCGGATCTTTCTCCGACTGATGCTTGTCCCACTTTCTTTTCTTCTATTGAGTGTCTTAACCATTGCTTTTTCGATCTCGTCTAATCCGTTAGGATTTTGGATTGCTCAAACTATACACGGCTTAACTATTGGGATTCGCTACCCCGATCTGATAACAGCTTTTCAACTCTTTTTAAGATCGCTGGGGGCTGTCTCTTGCCTTTATTTTTTAGCCCTTACCACACCGATGACTGAAATCATCACAGTACTCCACAGGTTGAAAGTCCCTAGCATTATTACGGAATTAATGCTGCTTACTTATCGGTTTATCTTTGTTTTAATGGAAACTGCTTTCACTATCAAAAGAGCCCAATCGTCCCGTTTAGGGTATATATCCCTGAAAATTTCCTATCGATCACTGAGTCGGCTCTTTTCAGCACTCTTAGGCAAGGTCTTTGTAAAGTCGCAAGAACTTTACAATGCTATGGCAGCTCGGTGTTACACGGGAGAAATTAAAGTACTTACCAAGAAATATCCTGTTAGCCTGAGAAATTATATTATCATAATTGGGCTTGAACTTACTTTGATCTTATTTAATTTATATTTAAGGATCCCACTTCTTTAAGTGGGTCTTCACTTGCTAGGGAGGGATAAATTTGCCGGAGGTTATACTTGAAGCAGTTAATTTAGATTATTCTTATCCTGATGGTACAAATGCTCTGCGCAATATAAATTTTCAAGTTAAAAAAGGAGAAAAGCTTACTATTCTGGGATCAAATGGAGCCGGAAAATCGACCCTTTTCATGCAATTCAACGGACTTTATCGCCCGATTTCAGGGTGCATCAAGTATCAAGGACAAGCTATTTCTTATAAAAATAAAGATCTGATAGAATTACGCAAAAAAGTAGGGATTGTCTTTCAAGATCCGGATAGCCAGCTGTTTTCCTCTAGTGTTTATCAGGATATCTCGTTTGGTCCCCTTAATCTCGGACTTGCAGAACCAGAAGTGGAAGCGAGAGTAAAACAAGCCCTGATTGATACGGAAACCACAGACCTTGAAGACAAGCCCACTCACCTATTGAGTTACGGGCAGAAAAAAAGAGTTTCTATCGCAGGCGTTCTAGCGATGGAACCCGAAGTAATAATTTTTGATGAGCCAACAGCTGGATTGGATCCTCGTCATGCCAGTGAGTTCATGCACCTTTTAAAAAATCTGAGCGATGAAGGAAAGACCATCATAATTTCCACACATGACGTGGATTTAGCTTATTCCTGGTCAGATCGTTTAGTCATTATGTCTAACGGAGAGATCATTGCACACGGAGAGCCTGGTGAACTATTCATGCGACCTGAACTTATTGAACGTGCTGATTTAGCCCTTCCTAGTCTGTTAGCGATATATTGTGGGTTGCTGGAAAAAGGATGGTTACCAACCTCTACCCCTTTGCCTAAAACCAAAGCAGATTTGCTTTTAATCATTTCCCTTGTCCCCATGTACATCTCGCCTAAAACTAAGGACAGCTGATTATGCTGTCCTTAATTTATTACACCAGTCTTTCTCTTAATTATATTAAGTCGCTCTGCTGCCCTTGGATGTCAAACTGTTGCCGGAGAAGTAAAGGTTTACAAATAGACATAATAGAGTATAATTTGATATAACATGCAAATGCAAGGCGTTTGCAAATTGAAAAGAGGTAGTTTCTATGAATTTAAGATCAGTTAAACTTCTTTGCCTAGTATTATTAAGCTTATTGATGATAAGTGGGTGTGGGACTAACAACGAATCTAAGAATACTGTTAATCCCACTGAAGACTCAAGTTCAACCACCACAATAGCTGCTTCATTCTATCCAATGTATATATTCGCTTTGAACATTGCCAAAGATATCCCGAATGTTAACGTCATTGATATGACTAAGCCCACCGCAGGATGCCTCCATGATTATGCAGCAACTCCTGATGACATGAAGAATTTGGAGGGAGCAAAAGTCCTTATTACCAACGGAGCAGGAATGGAATCCTTCATGGATAAGATTACGAGTCAAATGCCGAATCTTAAAATAGTTGAAGCCAGTAAAGGTATCGAGCTCATCAAAGGAGATGGGGATGAGGGCGATAATCCTCATGTATGGGTAAGTATTACTAATGCAATTACGCAGGTGCAAACTATTGGAAATCAACTCGCTTTATTAGACCCAACTAATGCCACGAAATATAAAGAGAACACTAATGTGTACATTAAAAAGCTTGAAGCTCAAAGAACTAAAATGCACGTAGCCTTGGACGGCCTAAAAAGCCGAGACATCGTTACATTCCATGAGTCATTTCCCTATTTCGCGAAAGAATTTAACTTTAACATCGCAGGAGTCGTAGAACGCGAACCAGGCTCTGCTCCCAATGCTAAAGAACTAAGTGAAACTATAGACCAGGTCAAAGCTCTTAAAATCAAAGCTCTTTTTGCAGAACCACAATATCCACCTAAAGCGGCAGAAACAATTGCTACGGCGACGGGTGCTAAAATTTACACACTTGACCCCGTTGTAATGGGACCCATGGAAGCAGATGCCTATATCAATATTATGGACAATAATCTTAAAACATTACAAGAGGCTCTGAAGTAGGATCGTCGTGCTCAACTTTCACTTTATCTAGAATCCAGTCGATATTCCAATACTCACGAGAGCTTGAAACATTACAGCTCCACCAAGAAAGATGATCAAAACAGAAGAGACAATAGCTAAACGAGTAACAACCTGCCATCGTTCTAGCTTTTTTATAGTATGACTGGCCCGGACCACAAACACTGCGATTGCGACCATTGTAATAGCACCGCCCATCGAAAAGGCAACCACTAGCCCTAACCCTAAGGGAATCTTATCCGCTGAAACTGCCGCAAGTAGTATCGCTAAGGCGCTTGGACACGGAATAATCCCAGTGAAAAACCCTGTCAAGAATAGATTAGAGCGTGAGGAAGAACCAGCATGCGGCTTTATATGATGATGATTGCAATGGCTGGAGCACTCATTACTTTGAGGGACCTTATTTGATTTTTGTCTCCCCTCGTAATAGTCAAATAGTTTTGATGTAAGGATATTTAGGCCAATGTAAATTACGACAATGCCAGAAATGAGTTGAAACCAATTGGTTAGATTTTCAGGCATAAATACTTTAACTGCCGATGAAGCTGAAACAGCTAACAACGTAATCGAGAGTGTATGCGCCAATGCTGAGATCAGACCTATCGCAATGGCATCTTTGATTTTAGCACCTGATGAAATTAGGTAGGCCGTAATTATTCCTTTACCATGACCAGGTTCTAATGAATGAAGAGCCCCTAGACCAATTACAGCGGGCAAAGTAACCATTAAGTCCATTAAGATTCCTCCTCAACAATGCTAACTATATATATGCAGGCATGTCTTATAACTTTCCGCAGATCGAAGCAAAATGGACCACAACATTAACAAGCAGAAATAGAGCAGGGATGTTGGGAAATTCCCAACATCCCTGCTCTATTTCTGCTTGTTCCCCTTCGTGTCTGAACATCTCGCTCTGGCCCAATATCGGCGACTGCTGATTAAATGGTGTCTTTAATTATGTTTGCAATCATGACAATACCCATAGATCTCTAACTTATGTCCTGTCACGTCGAAATCTATCTTCTTTTTTAAGATTTCCTGAAGTTCTCCGATAGGGCAATCTTCAATAGAAATCACCTTGTGGCAACCAACGCAAAAAAGATGATGTTTATGCTCATGTTGATTCAGTTCATACCTCGCTTTGCCATCATCCATTGTCGATTTTATAACCAGATTTTTAGAAACAAATACATCGAGAGTCCTATAGACAGTGGACAAATTGATTGTAGTAGTCTCTTCCATTAGCGATATATAGAGTTCTTCTGCTGTCACAGGATGTTTTGCCTGTTCCAGGAAAAGGAGGATGGCATTCCTATGCTTAGTACTTTTCATTCCTTCACGTCTAAGAATTTCGGTGTAGTTAGTGTTTTCTTCCAAACAAGATCATCCCTCAACTTTTATATAGTTTGATACTAGTAGGTCTATTTTACATAATTATAGATTTCTTATAATTTCTTGTTTATGAAGAAAAGGAATGTTTACAATTTCAAATAAAAGAGTATAATTTGATTATACTGCAAATGCAAAGCGTTTGCAAATCGAACTACAAGAGGCTCTAAAATGAACATGAACCTAAATATGATTCAACCTAAATGTACGCATAGTTCTAAAGGAACTTCCTGTACGTGTGGACTATGCTGTACCAAAATTACGAACTTTGGTGTTACACGTGGTGGGACAGAAATATTGCGAAATGTTAATCTCCACATTCACTGTGGAGATTTGACGGCGATTATAGGTCCTAACGGTGCTGGAAAAAGTACGCTTATAAAGGCGATCTTAGGTGAGATTCCTCATACAGGAGAACTTCAATTTCTTGATGCTAAGGACAATGGAACAACGAAACCTTCTATGGGTTATGTTCCACAAAAACTTGATCTAGATTCAAGTTCTCCAACAAGTGTCCTTGACTTATTTGCTGCTGCGCACACAAGTATGCCTATCTGGTTCTCTTATCCCCAAAAAATACAGGACCGAATTAGAGAAACTTTAGCCCGCACTCAGGCAGAACACTTAATTAGTAAACGCTTAGGTGCCTTGTCCGGAGGGGAGTTGCAAAGAGTTCTACTGGCCCTCGCTCTTGACCCAATCCCTCACCTCTTACTTCTTGATGAGCCCGTATCTGGCATTGACCAGAGAGGTTTAGAATTATTTTATAAAACAGTTTCTATTCTTCGAGAAGACTACGACTTATCCATTATCTTAGTTTCTCATGATCTGAATTTGGTAGCGGAGTATGCGGATCGTGTAGCCTTCATCAATAACAATACCATTGAATGTGCTGGAACGCCACAAGAGGTATTCAGTAATGAAAAAGTAATCCAAACGTTTGGTTTAGATTGGTCAAAACGTTATCAAAAGCATGAGAGGGACAAGGTGGATAATGCACATATGGTATAGTTTGGTGGACCTATTGCTTCCTTTCGGTTGGTTAGATCATGCGTTTATGAAGAATGCTCTCCTGGGAGTTTTATTGGTAACGCCCATTTTCGGTTTGCTAGGTACTATGATTGTCAACAATAAAATGGCTTTCTTTTCTGATTCATTGGGCCATTCTGCCCTAACAGGGATCGCCATTGGCGTCATATTGGGCATCGAAAACCCCATTTGGTCAATGCTCTTCTTCTCAGTGTTGATTACTATAGCCATTCTAGTTGTCAAAGAAGCAAATACGGCTTCTACCGATACCATAATTGGGGTGTTTTCTTCTACGGCGGTAGCACTTGGCTTAGTTATACTCTCTCGCAACGGTGGTTTTAGCAAATACTCAGTTTATCTTATTGGTGATCTGTTGAGTATAAACTCAACAGATTTGTTAACACTAGGCATTGTCTTTGTACTTGTGATTGCCTTATGGATCATAATCTTTAATCGACTCCTTTTGGCAAGTATGAGTCCTTCTCTGGCACGTAGCCGAGGAATTAATGTTCGACTTTATGATTATTTATTTGCCATGACGATGGCCGTTATCGTGACAATTTCTATTCAATGGGTCGGAATACTCATCATAAGTTCCCTACTAATTTTACCGGCCGCTGCTTCGCGAAATATTGCAAAAAACATGCGACAATACCATGTTTACTCTGTTCTGATTGCTCTTATTTCCGGAGTTTCCGGGTTGATGTTATCCTACTTTTGGGGAACAGCAACTGGCGCCACGATCGT
>DASRMA010000081.1:0-6122 GCA_035648155.1 Desulfosporosinus sp. | reverse complement strand
GGAATTCCTTGCCCGATTTCCACTTGAGCGTAGAGGGCTCGCGCGAGCGGCTTATTTTCCATAATTACTAGATCATATTCTTTCGCCAATTCACGCATGCGTAGGGCAACTTGATCTTGTCCTTTGGCAACTACGTAGGGGGCTTTCTGCTTTTTTGCATCATAACGTAGGGCAACTGCGAAGTGAGTTGGGTTCGTAACAACAACATCCGCCTTTTTCATGTCCTGCATCATCCGACTCATAGCCATGGCACGCTGTCTTTTCTTTATTTCACTTTTAAGTTCTGGATTTCCTTCTGTTTGTTTATATTCCTGTTTTAAGTCTTCATGAGACATCTTTAATTCTTTCTCGTGGTTCCAGCGCTGATAGATATAATCAAAAGCAGCTATACCCAGAAAAGAAATTGAAATATTCCAGGCGAGTTCCATCAAGGCTTGCCCTATAAATATTGCCGATTGTCCCACATCCAATTGCTGCAAAGCGGGGTAGATTTGAAGACGGTCTCTGACGCTTGCATACACGAAATATCCGATCAGGATAACCTTGGCCAGAGATTTCGCCAATTCCACCCAGGCCTTAACACCAAACATTCGTTTCGCACCAGCGATGAGACTGATACGAGAAAGTTGAGGTTTCATGGATTCCCCCGTGAAGAGTATCCCAACTTGGATGTAATTCGAAATCAAGGCAATCGCTATGCCTGTGGCAAAGATTGGCCCCATGATTTGTATTCCGAGCCAAAGGATGTTCACCAGCAAATTGGCCACCGAGCGTTCGGTCCACTCTGAGGAAAGGCCTAACACGTAAGGAAAAAGTTGTTCCATGCGTTGTAACATACTCGGAATCCAATATTTGAGAACGGCCACTAGTCCCATGAGCATAAATGCCGATATGGCTTCCTGGCTTTTAAAAACCTGGCCCTTTTTACGCGCATCCGCTTTCTTCTTGGCCGTGGCTGGGTGTTTTTTCTCACTCACTGCTTCCACCCCTGATAAAGTTCTAACAACCAGGACATGTTTACATTAAAGAGGTGCGCTACGGATTCTCCAAAAAAGGGAATCGCGAGAAATAAAATGATAAATCCAAGAATAATTTTAACAGGGAATACAATCGAGAAAATATTAAGTTGGGGTACCGTCCTAGTTAAGAGTCCCACCCCGATATCAGATACTAGAAGAGCCCCAAAGACAGGCATTGCCAACTGAATCGATAGAGCAAACACGTGCATCACGAGCTGAACGTAAAAAGTATAGTGACTGGGCAGGCTAGACGGGTTAATGGGTATATACGCATAGCTCTTGACCATAGCGGCAATAAGATAGTGATGAGAATTAGTTGCTAATAAAAGCATCGTGGCCAAAATCATCTGGAAGTTACCCATCATCGGGCTTTGTACACCGTAAACCGGGTCAATCGCTGCCCCCATCGTAAAACCCATTTGAAAATCGATCAGTTGTCCTGCCCCTTGCACAACCGCAGTCAGCGTGTAGATCACAAATCCAATCACAAGTCCCACTAAAACTTCCTTAAGCACCACTGCAATATAGGGTAATAGCTCAATGGGGATTGGCGGCTTGCTCGCGGCTATTAGGGGATAGATAATCACCGACAGACTTGCCGCCAAACCCAGTCTCACCATGGCCGGTACTCCCCTAGCGCCAAAGACTGGGGCAAGCATGATCATGCCCGCCCAGCGGGATAAAATTAATAAAAACAGCGAAATATTCCACTGGAGCAGGTCTGCCAGACTCAAATTCCCACCCCCTTACTCGATGTTCGAGGTTCGATGCACGAGGTTCGAATCGAAGCGAACAGAGTTCGCACAATAATTTAAAATCTTTAAACCAATTCCGTTCTTCGATTCGCAGAATCGAATTCAGGCATCGTACCTCGCGCTTCGAATATCGAACCTCGACTAAAGTCGTCCGAACGACGCCAGTTGCTTCAATAAATTTGTAGCATACACCGTCAAAACAGACAGCATCCACGGCCCCAACACCAGAAGGACAACAACCACAGCGACAACTTTAGGAATAAAGGTAAGCGTTTGCTCTTGGATTTGCGTCATGGCCTGAAAAATGCTGACCAACAGTCCCACCGTCAAACTCACTATGAGAATCGGGCCTCCCACAAGCAGCACAGCACCAACCGCCTCTTTTGCCATATAGAGGACCATGTTCTGATCCAACTCGCATCCCCCCTTCCCCTACTCGTCAAATCCCCGAACGGCGGTACCGCAAGGTACCCGTTCCCGTCCTACTCCTTCGCAACACAACCCAAGCCGGGGCGCCGTCACCGTCGCCGGGCGCCGTAACCAAGCCCGGGGCGCCTAACCCAATCCCAAAAGCAGAAGCGTGTGCTCGGAGAGCATGTTATTACCGGAGGTGAGCGATTCACGATAGTGTGCGACAACGAGGTCATAACATGCTCTCCGAGCACTCAGCTTCCGAGTTGGATTACTTAAAGCTAGTGACTAGGGATTCGACCACCAGATGCCACCCATCCACAAGCACAAACAAAAGTAACTTAAACGGTAGTGAAATCATCATTGGGGGTAGCATCATCATCCCAATCGACATTAGGGTACTAGAGACAATCATATCAATAACAATAAAGGGGATAAAAATAGCAAATCCCATCTGAAAGGCCGTTTTCAATTCACTAATAACGAAGGACGGAATAAGTACATGTGTTGGAACGTCGTGATAAGTTTTAGGTCGTTCCATTTTAGATAACCCCACAAAAAGTTCCAAATCTTTTTCTCGTGTTTGCCTAAACATAAACTCCCTTAAGGGCTCTTCCGCTTTGGCTAAGGCCTCTACTTGGGTAATCTGGTTTGCCATATAGGGCTGCACTGCATTGGTGTTAATCTGATTCCACGTCGGTAACATAACAAAAAAAGTAAGAAATAAGGCCAATCCCACCATAACTTGGTTCGGGGGCAGTTGCTGGGTTCCTAGGGCATTTCTCACAAACGACAAGACGATAATAATACGGGTAAAGGCGGTCATCATCATGAGAATAGCTGGGGCCAATGACAGCACCGTCATTAGCATTAAAATCTGCAAAGACGTCCCCGTTTGTTGGGCTGACGTGGTTCCTAGATCTAAAGTTAAGCCAACTGCAGAGGTCGATCTGGGATTTACCAACAGCCCTACACCCAGAGCAATTCCAAATGGAATCCCAAAAGTGAAAAGTTTAATTAAACGGCTTGAAGAAGACATCATTTTTTCACCTCATCAAGCAAACGTTCCAATTCCACCGAAAAATCATCGTTCTTGCGAAACCTTCCTGGCCAAAGCCTTCGTAGAGCCTTAGTCCAACTATCTAACCTCTCAATAGGACGATTGGCTATTTCCTCTAGAATTTCGGTAGCAACCTCGGGATCATTAATCTCACTGATTTTCAACAAGTGATGATCCGACCCCCCTAAAACTTGTAGTTGCCCTGCGATTTCCACGAGATAAAGACTCTGCTGACCACCTAATATCTGTCGATCTAGAACCCGTGCCCAGGGAACACTCATGGTCCGAACGTTAGCCCCATGGAGGCGCTTTATAATCCACAGAGACACGACTAGAATAAGGAGAAAAACCAGCACGATACCCATAAGCCCCAACCAGGGGAATACGGACCCTGTAACGGCCGGAGTGGCCCCAATAGGAGGGAAATCCTTAGCTTCTGAGAACATACTACTTCAACGCCTTCGTCACAGCCTCAACCACTCGATCCGCTTGGAAGGGTTTAACGACGAAGTCCTTGGCCCCCGATTGAATAGCTTCAATAACCATCGATTGTTGGCCCATAGCACTGCACATTATGATTCGGGCTTTCGAATCCTGTTTGCGAATTTCTTTGACCGCTTGAAGCCCATCCATTTCCGGCATGGTAATGTCCATGATCGTCAAGTTTGGTTGCAATTCCAGATATTTCTCCACGGCTACAGCCCCGTTTTCTGCTTCACCAACAACCGTAAAACCATTTTTAGTCAGTATGTCTTTCAGCATCATCCTCATAAACGCAGCGTCATCGACGATCATTATTGTAGCACTCACTCTGTTTTCCTCCTCTATTTAAGCGAACTCATTCGTTCCGTGGGATGAATAATATCGGTAATTCGAATGCCAAACGTCTCATTTATGACAACGACCTCACATTTGGCAATCAACTTACCATTCACGATCATATCCACTGATTCTCCAGCCAGTCGGTCCAATTCGATGACTGAACCTGGCCCCATCTCCAAGATCTCCTTGATCGTCTTTTTGGCTCGGCCCAACTCGACACTAATTTGTAACGGCACATCCATAATCAAGCTCAGATTGTCTTGCTGTATCAGCGGTTGTCCCGGTAGAAGTGGCGCAAACTGGGCAGGTTGAACGGGTGTCTGCCTTCTGGCGTCATAATTTGGTGATGGTGATGGGTCAGGAATTTGATAAGACATAGGTGTAGGCTCTACTCGGGCAGTGGCTTGTGCAGCTGGAGCTGCGGAAGAACCACCCGACATCACGCCCATCAACTTATTGACCATCCCTTTGGCCCCACTCAACGGGATCACTTGGATTAAGACACTGTCTATGACATCTTCAACAACCATACGAAAGGAGATACGCACCAGTGGTTCATCCGATTGTAGGAAGTCCTGTATGACATCTTCCTCCGTCGACAAATCAGTGAGTACTAGCTTTGGAGGAGTAATATCTACCATGGAATTAAACATGGTCGACATGGAGGTGGCCGCTGACCCCATCATTTGGTTCATAGCTTCGGAAATTCCACTAATTTGAAGCTCTGAGAGTCCTGAAGTCGGATTTTTCCCGTCTCCCCCCATCATTAGATCAACAATGACCGACCCATCACTTTGGGAAAGAATCAAGAGGTTCGAGCCCTCAATTCCCGCTTTATATTTGACATCACAAATCACGGAAGGAATAGGATACTCCTTGCGAATCTGTTCCGAAGTCGTCACCTCGACTATAGGCGTAGTAATATCCACTTTCTTGTTTAAGAGCTGAGATAAAGTCGTGGCTGCAGTACCCATTGAAATATTAGCAATTTCCCCGAGGGTATCTTTCTCCATCTCATCGAGAAGGTCTTCTGTAGGAAGTGTCTCTGGCTCCAGGTCTGGTTCTATAGTGCCCCGTAGTAACGCATCGATCTCTTCTTGGGAGAGCATCCCATTACCCATCATCTTCCCCTCCTTCCAGTATAATTTCCGTAATTTGGACGGCTAGATGTTCTCCGTGTAGTCCAGGGAGGGACTTGAATTTCATGAATTCTCCCACATAGATAGGCAGCGGATCATTAACGGATTGGTTCAGCGGAATAACATCTCCTTTAGCCAGATCGAGGAGGTCCCGAACGAGGATTTCTGAATGGCCTAAGAAAGCGACCATATCAACCTTCGCCCATTCGATCTTCCGCCGAATCGCTAGTACTTGCTCTGGGGAGGTGACCTTTGCCTGAGAAGAAAAGAGGAAATACGTACTCAACTTATCCAAAATGGGTTCGAGTACGAGGTAAGGCATACATATATTAATCATCCCGACCTCATCGCCAATCTTAACTTCAATCGTTATAAGCACGACCATTTCATTCGGAGCCACAATTTGCGTAAACTGAGGATTTGTTTCCATCGAAACAAACTTGGGTTTGAGCCCGTAAACCTCAGCCCAAGCCTCTTCGGATATAAATATCATTTGGCGCAAGCGGTTTTCGATGATCGTTTTTTCGATTTCCGTCAAATCTCGGTTCTTATGTGCACCTTGACCTTGCCCTCCCAAAAGTCGATCAACTACAGTGAAAGCAAGGGAAGGGCTGACCTCAATTAATACCGTCCCCTCCAAAGGTTGCAGAGAATAGAGGCCAAGTACGGTGGGATTAGGCAGGGAACGAATGAACTCATCATAGGTGATTTGTTCTATTGAAAGAACGCTACTTTCAGAAACTGCATGCAAGTTGCCAGAAAAATAAGTGGTAAGTCCTCTACAATAATTTTCATGAATGTTTTGAAGAGAGTGGATCTGATCCTTGGAGAATTTATTTGGTCGCTTAAAGTCATACACTCGAATCCGCTTTTGACTCTTGGTTGAGCGCATTTCTTCTACGTCGACTTGCCCATC
>DASRMA010000080.1:0-68979 GCA_035648155.1 Desulfosporosinus sp. | reverse complement strand
TTATTTGCCGAAGGAACAACGTGGGTACGTGCAGACTGGGCATTCAAGACAAAGACCACCCAGGCCTAGCTTGACGATATCAAGTCGTTTCAGTCGTTCACCTGTTAGCATCCTAGGCGCGACTAAATCAAAGACAGTTTTTTTAGAATACATGACGCATCCGGGTAAACCCATGATGGGGACATCTCCTAGGTAGGCTAGCATGAACATGGCTCCTGGTAGCACAGGTGCTCCGTAAGTGATGAGTTCTGCTCCCATTCCATTAATCGCTGCGGGAGTGACGTCATCAGGATCGACGGACATGCCACCACTGACCAAGATCATTTCTGCCCCTTTATTAAGCTGGTCTTTAATGCTGCTTTGAATCAGGGTCACATCATCACTGGCCAACGCTTGCTCTATCACGACGGATCCCCAACTTTCAACTTTTGCGCGAAGGACCGGACCAAATTTATCTTGAATTCGTCCATGATAGACTTCACTTCCCGTGACGACGATGCCAACCTTTAAGTGTTTTAGAGGCCGCACATCTAGAACAGGATGGGAATACGTTTTGATGATTTCCTCTGCTTCAAGGATTACTTTCTCATCAATCATCAGAGGAACGACACGGGTTCCAGCGATTTTATCTCCCTTGTTGACCGGGTAATGATTGTGAAGCGTTGCTAGGATGACTCCTTCCAAAGTATTCAACGCTAAAATGCCATTTTCTGAGGCGTAAACAAGGCCGTCTTGAGCTGCGGTGAGGGTGACTTTTCCTTCTTTAGGCTCGTCAAGGACTATACCAGTACCAGATATTGCTCGGGCGAGGCGCTCAGCCGCCTCGTTTTCATGAATGAGGCCGGGTGTTTGATCCCAGACGTAAATATGCTCTTTTCCCATGCTGAGAAGAACTGGAATATCTTCTTCCTGGACGACATGTCCCTTTCTAAAACGGGGACCTTTATAGATACCAGGAATAATTTGTGTCATGTCATGGATAAGAATTGCACCCACTGAATCCTGCACTTTGATTTTTTCCATGGGATAGCCTCCAATACATCGTGAACTGAGAACGAAGGGATTAATGTTGTTAGCACTTAAATCGTTTTATTTCCCTAATCCGAACAAGGGCAATAGCGTTGTAGTCCAAGCAGTTCAGCTGCAACCATCTTTTCTTTTCCTTTTAAACTCCTCCTTTTCAAATGTGAAGGCATGTTCGTTTCCCAACATACCCTGAGGGTTTAAAACCCTGGCCCAATAACCATGGAAGCTCTTTAGGTTAATAGGCTTGGAGATTTAGAAATATTAATTTACTAATAATAGTGTAACTGCAGTTAAACTTTATTGCAATAAAGCTATTCCTTAATCAGAGCTGAAGAGCAAGCGACCAGAAGTGCCATGTTCATCTTTAAAAAGCATCGCTGATTACCGCATTTCTCTTTAAGGCTCATTAATTCCCAGTTATCCATTATTCCGAGAGACTATTATGCTGAAAAATAAGCCCTGAGTTAGGTTCAGCTCCGCGAAACCTGAATAAACAAAAAACGGCTCCACAAAAAGTGGAGCCGTCATAAAATTGCTCAAATCAATCTATGCGACCACCTCCTTTTCAAAATGTGAAGGCATATCCATTTCTAGACATACCCTGAGGGCGTTAAAGCCCTGGCCAAAGAACCATAGATTCATCGTTAGGTTAATTGGCTCGGAGAGTAAACCTTATTCAGTTGAAGGAAAATCCAGTCTTTGTATCAAGATTAGCATATCCTATTCGTTTTGTCACTACTAATTAATGCATGACATCATCATGCGTAGTACCACATTTCAACAAGAAGTTAAGGTAGAAATTATGTTCAAGGTTCTGACGTACTGCTGTGATATGTTCGATTCATTGAAAGAAGAGGGTTATGCTATAATGAATAGTGTTATTTTGTAATTTTGAAAGAATCTAAGCAAGGCTTTAAGAATCTAAGAGCTTTTACATGAACGTTGGAAGGTTGATCTAGGGGGGGGGCAAGGCTAATGGATAAAGAAATATATTTTGGACTTGAAAAAATAGTTAACCAAAAACTGGAGGCAGCCCTGATTACTGTAACTAGTGTGTTGGGATCAACTCCCCGTAAGCCAGGTGCGAAGATGTTAGTTTTTGCGGACGGGACAACGGTTGGAACTATTGGTGGTGGATGTGGTGAGGCCGAGGGGCGGCGGGAAGCCTTGAATGTAATCGCCGCGTACACCTCAAAGATTTATCTGTTGAATATGACTGCGGACATAGCCCAAGAGGAGGGAATGGTTTGCGGAGGAGTCATGGAATTATTTATTGACTATTTGGGTTTTCAAAGCCCTCTAGAACAGAATAATCTTCTCAAAGAATACCTGTCTGCGATTGAGACCACGAATCCTACAAGGGTAACTGTGATTGCAGCGCTTGATGCACAATTAATCGGGAAAAAGATGTTCATCAAAAATAATGGGGACGTCTGGGGAGACCTTGGTATAGAGGCAATCAGTAGAATTGCGCTAGAAAGTGCCAAAATAGGAGGCAAGAGCTGCCAACCGCAGTTAATGAGTTTGAATTCTGAGTTCGAGCTGTGTGTGTCTTCAGTGACGAAAGCGGCTTACAGATTGTTGCTAGAGCCTACAACCACTGTCGTACAATTGTTGATTTTAGGTGCAGGACATATAGCACTCCCCCTCGCAACGATGGCGAAAATTATTGGATATGATGTTGCCGTAGTCGATGATCGTTCATCGTTTGCAAATTCTGCTCGATTTCCTACCGCTGATACGGTTATATGCAATGATTTTGAACGAGCTTTAGACTCTATCAAAATTAATCCGCAAACGTTCGTTGTGATTATTACTAGGGGGCATCGTTATGACAAAGTGTGTTTGAGGAAAGTCATTAATCAACCTGCCTCATACATAGGTATGATCGGTAGCCGTAAAAGGGTTAAAGCGTTGCTGACTGAATTAGAGGAGGAAGGAGTTCCGAGCGAATTATTGCAAAAACTCTATTCTCCGATCGGTCTAAACATTGGGGCAGAAACTCCTGAAGAAATAGCCGTATGCATTCTCGGCGAGCTGATTAAAGTTCAAAGGAGAGTTAAATAGATGACAAGTGTTCTGAAGTGAGACACTGTACCGAGTATAGTGCGTCAAACTAGGGCAGTTGTTTACAGCTTGTTTAGATACAAAGAAACCAAAGGCAATTTAAACGGTGTTTAATACCGGGTCCCAGTGGGAGTTGCAATATAATAATAAACTATTCTCACTTTTGGCATAAGTCTTGCAATAAATCAAGTTAACTAATATGTTGCATAATTTAATTTTGTGACACTATTAAAAAAATTCCTGGCAAGCGCCAACAAGAAAAGGGAGGAAACAAATATGTCAGTTATTCACCAAGTGTATGGGTATTTTATGCCAACAGTAAACCTCATGGGAGCGGGAGCAGCTCAAGAAACAGGGAAACAAGCTAAATTACTGGGTGGAAAAAAAGTACTACTTGTGACCGATGCCTATCTCGAAAAAATTGGTATGGCTCAGGAAATTGCCGACATTATTGAAAAAGAAGGCATCAAAGTTATTATATACGGCGGTGCTGAACCGAATCCGACGGATAAAAACGTACATGACGGATTTGACATATATACTAAAGAACGCTGTGACCTGATCGTATCTGTAGGCGGAGGATCTTCACATGACTGCGCAAAAGGAATTGGACTTGTTGCAGGGAATGGTGGAAGAATCAACGACTATGAAGGCGTCGATCAATCTCCATTGCCGATGGCCCCTATGATTGCTATTAATACCACTGCTGGTACGGGCGCCGAAATGACAAGATTCTGTATCATCACGGATGCTGCCCGTCATATTAAAATGGCTATCGTCGATTGGCATGTAACACCGAACGTCTCCATTAATGATCCCTTGTTGATGATGAAACAACCTCCTAGCTTAACCGCTGCCACTGGAATGGACGCTCTTACGCATGCGGTTGAGGCTTATGTTTCCACCATCGCCACACCTGTAACAGATTCAGCTGCATTGATGGCTTTTAAATTAATTCCTAAATATCTGCCTCGTGCTGTAGCTAATGGCGATGATTTCGAAGCACGTGAACAAATGGCTTATGCTCAATTATTAGCAGGTATGGCTTTTAATAACGCCAGTTTAGGGTATGTCCACGCAATGGCTCATCAATTAGGCGGATTCTATAATTTACCTCATGGTGTATGTAACGCCATCCTTCTCCCCCACGTTTCACGCTTTAACCTGATCGGCAATATCGATCGTTATGCAGAGATTGCTGTAGCAATGGGAGAAAATATCGATGGACTTTCGGCCCGGGATGCTGCAGAAAAATGCTTAGCCGCAATTTCCAGGTTGGCTGCTGATGTTGGAATTCCTGCCGGGTTAAGTGCGCTGAATGTAAAAGAAGAAGACTTCGCTCTGATGGCTGGAAATGCAAAGTTAGACGCATGTCAGTTCACCAATCCTCGCACAGCGACCCTTGAACAAGTGATTCAGATTTATAAGGACGCAATGTAATATAAGTCCTGCAGATACAAACCTTGAAAAGGCTCTGGGGTAAAACCCAGAGCCTTTTTTTGACCACTTTGTTCCATCATACCCATTGTTGTACTACGAGGTAAAGTACGCTAGAAAACGTGTAACTTCTTCTAGTTGTGGACTCTTTAGTAGGTCTAATGGAGACCCTTCCGCCACAATTCGCCCGTTCAAAAGAATTAAGGCTCGGTTTGTAAGATGTACTATATCCTTGAAATCATGGCTAACGAGTACCGTTGTGGTTTGAGTGACTTTGAAAACTTGTGCTAGGTTAATGCGTAGACTTTCTTTAGTGGGGGCATCTAAGGACGAAAACGGCTCGTCTAAAAAAAGGACGTCCGGCTCCAACGCAAAGGCTCGCGCGAGGCTAACACGTTGGGCTTCACCGCCGGAGAGTGAACGCGCTGATTGTTTTGAAAGATGAAGTACTCCGAATTGTTCCAGCCAATAGTCCACCCGTTCACGAATCCTGCCTTTTGAGAGGCCTCGAATTTTCAATCCGATAGCAATATTTTCGTAAACACGTGTGTTTAACAGAAGCGGCTCCTGAAAAACTAAAGCAATTCTGCGACGAATAGGAAGTGGAACGTTCCTCGGGACGGATTGGCTTTGAAAATAGAGTGATCCGGATGTCGGGGGTTCGAGAAACGCGAGAATTTTCAACAAACTACTTTTGCCGGATCCGTTGGGTCCGATGAGGCCTACACATTCTCCAGGGAACAAGTGAAAATCAATAGATTGCAATATGGGCTTATGGCCTTTGGTCATGCTTATTTCTCGAGCTTCGAGCACTTATGGCCCTCCTTGCTGTTTCTGTTGAAGTAGGGTTAAGCCTAAGGTTGCCCCATAGGCTAGTAAGCATAGGATGATACTTAAGGCAATAGCAATGTCGAAGTTGCCCTTGGAAACTTCCAGGACGGTAGCAGTAGTAAGGACACGAGTCTGGCCTTCTATGTTCCCTCCTACAGCCATAGAGGCACCGATTTCCGAAACGACTGCCCCAAAACCGGCTATAATTGCTGCAAAGAGAGAAAAACGGACTTCTTTAAGAAGCAACCAAGTATATTGGAAGCGAGTTGCGCCGAGTGCTCGTATTTGGAGCCTGAGTTTTGGGTCAGTTTGTTGAAGAGCGGCACAGGTTAAGGCAGCAATAATGGGAGAGGCAATAATGGCTTGAGCAATGATAATGGCGGTTGGGGTATAAATGATATTTAGGAATCCAAACGGGCCTGAGCGCCAAAGAAAGATTGAGACCCAAAGGCCAACAACCACTGGTGGTAAGCCCATTCCTGTATTAACGACACTTAAGACAAAGCGTCGTCCTGGAAAGGGCTTGAGAGCCAAGAGTGTGCCAAACGGAACTCCGATAAGCAGACTAATTATCGTTCCTGTACCCGATATTCTAAGGGTCAGGAGCGTTATGTCAATTACCTCGGGATCCCCAGTTATCAAAAGGTGAACGGCAGCCAGGATTCCTTGCCAGATCTTTTCCATACGAGTTCGTTCCCTTCGGTGCGAGTATAAGAACATCGAGGCTCGAACTTCGCAATTCGAGCCTCGATTCTATCAGTTAATCTTTAGTTAAACGAGTTCACTATAACAATAGTCATTAGTTATTTAAGATCTTCCATCTTTTTACCTGCATCAGGAAAGAAGAGGGCTTGCCCATATTTGTCCTTACCAAAGGATTCAATGATTTTTTGAGTATTGGTATTAATCATAAAGTCTACAAAGGCTTTGGCACCATCAGCATTGACGTCAGGAAATTTATCAGGATTAACTTGCATGACATGATAAATATTCAGAAGAGAATTTTCTCCTTCTAACAGAATATCTAGTTTTAAGTTTTTCTTCGTAGACAAATAGGTGGCGCGGTCTGTAAGTGTATAAGCTGCTTTTTCTGACGCAATGGTTAGAGTTGCCCCCATGCCCTGACCCGTCGATTGATACTTATCTCCCGCGGGTTTTATATTGGCCTTTGTCCATAATGCTTTTTCCATCTTATCTGTTCCAGAATTATCTCCACGGGTGACAAATATTGAAGGACTAGCATCAATTGCCTTAAAAGCATCAACCACCGTTTTTGTACCTTTTACTTTGGCGGGATCTGTTGACGGTCCTACGATCACGAAGTCGTTATGCATCACGAGTTGATAGTTAATGGCAGCTTTACTGTCAACCAATTTTTTCTCCGAAGAAGGTGCATGCACCAGTAAAACGTCTGCGTCGCCTTTTTCGCCCATGGCTAGAGCTGCGCCTGTACCTATGGCTACTGTTTTGACCACATAGCCCGTTTTCTTCTCGAAAGCAGGGACGAGCACTTTAAGTAAACCACTGTCTTGCGTACTTGTGGTGGTCGCCAAAATTACGTTAGGTCTCGCTGGCTTTGGGGTCTCAGCCGTTTGTGGTGCTGGAGTTGTAGGTGCTGGAGTTGCTCCACACCCGACGACGATTACCATAATGGCCATAAGTAGCGCGGAAGCAAAGTTAAAGCGAAGTTTGAGTTTCTTTTTCATTTCTTTCTTTCCTCCTAAATTTATGTGGTTTTAGTGTATTTGCGTCAAAGGCACTCCATGTCCTACCGGGCGCCAATAAACTGACGCCTATTGATCTAAGAGGATTTTCCCCGTCAGAGAAGTATCATACCCTGTCTGTTGGTGAATAGCTTGGATAAATCCAGGTGACCTTAAGACCTCTAGAAGTTGTTGCCAAACAGGAGATTTAGAAGTTTTACCCAAACAAACAAGATCATAACGTTCCTGAAATAGGGGAACAAAACCAAGACCAAGTCGCTGTGCAGCAGCTTTTACTCCTACGCCGACATCGGCCTGTCCACTAGCGACAAGGCATGCAACACCAGAGTGGGTGGTTTCTTCATGTTCATAGCCCAGAATTCGGGCAGGTGAAATTCTTACTGATTTAAGGTAAGCGTCGAGGCGCAGACGGGTTCCCGATCCTTTTTGGCGATTGATAAATTGCAAGCCTTCTAGAGTAATGTCTTTCCAGGTCTGAAGATGAAGAGGATTACCGGGTGCCACGATGAATCCCTGTTCTCGCTGGACTAGATTCACAATACAAACCGGTTCTCCGGGAATAACATGTTTAACAAACGAAATATTATAGTCTTTTGATGTTTCATCCCAAAGATGCGCTCCAGAAATCTCCGCCTCTCGGTGATAAAGCGCAATTAATCCATCCATGCTCCCTTTGAAGGAGATCGAGGACTGCACGGGTATTGCGGCATGTTTGAGAAACTCGAAAAGCAGCTCGACGACCGGATCATGACTTCCGATGAAGCGAATAACTGGTAATGCGGGGGTGTCAGAGGGCATAGCAGCAGGGAGGGTGCTGTTGAGACTAAGGGTCCCTCGTAAATATTTGTCTAAGACTGTCGGATCAATACGAAGTTGGCGACCGATGTGATGACAGGGTATCTCTCCCCGTTTAACAAGCTCATAAAGGGTATATTTAGATATTTTAAGGATTTTAGCCGCTTCAGCAGCCGTCAAGGTTAAGCTCAAATAGTTCACTCCCCCCGCACGTTGTAACTCGTATGTCCTATTTATTTTAGAATAGAGAGTCTTACATGTCAATAGTGGTGTTGTATACAATTGGGCTTAATTTGTTTATGTTGGTTATATTTAGCGTTCTGGATTATTTTTTTATAACAATACTCTGTAGTGTAAACAAGCTGTAAATAATAAGGAGGGATATTTATCTATTCGTAAGACTCCCACTTCTATAATGTGGAAGCGTTCTACGTCGCTTCAGTGGGGGTAGAATCCCCTACTGAAGTTTCGATGTTCAGCTTAAGCTGAACGAGTTCACTTTACTCCGGACTAAGACAAGTGCGGATAACCCAAAAGGTATGGTTTTTTACTGGTATTAGATAGACCTTGTAACTATAAAATTGAAGGGTCTATTATATTTTATTTAGTATTTTACATACTCTAGGAATAATTATGTCATATTATGAGTGTACATTTGTTAATAAGAGCAGGATTTCACATAAGTATAACGAATATATAATATGTTAATGTCTGAACGGTAGACAAGGAGGGATATGATGGGTCCGGTAGAATTTAGCTTTCTGGAGAAACTAAACAATGTGAAAATGCGATTGGGCCAAGAAATAAACTTAAAGCCAGCTAGTTTTGAGAAATCGGTTCAGCTGGATATGGATGAACTTGATAGAACAGTAAATCCGGCGATTGTCTTAGCGGTAAGCGAAGCTTTTAACGACCATGGACAAAAATCAGAAGCCTTGGCTGGAATTATTCAATTTGTATTTATGGCCAACAAAGTCCATAAATTAATGAAAGATGATCGTAATATTACAGAAGAAATGCGACAATTTCCAGTACTCGTGGGTGATCTATTTTATGGAAAGTTTTTTCTGGAGCTATGCCGTGAGAAACTACTTACATTTCTAGAACCACTAGCTCAAGTGATGGGAACGATGAGTGAAGGGGGGATCACCCGTTGGCTCTCCCGTGACAAAAAAATAGAATTAGCTGAGTCACTTAAAATTATTGAAATGGAGAAGGCCTCATTAACCGCCTTAGCAGCCCGTCTAAGTGCTGAACTCGCGGGAGTTTCAGTTCCTGTACAGCATAAAATCGAAGCCTTTGGCTGGGAATTAGGATTAGCGTGGGGAGCATGGAAAGAAAGGCTGGAGGCTATCGAGGTTCAAGCAATCCTTCATCGGGCAAATGTCATTTTGAATGAGCTTTCCTCTGAGTCACAGCTTCAGCTAACCCCCCTCCGCGAAGTATATTTTTTTATGGCCAAGCAGCTGGACAAAGATTATAATATCCAAGAGGTAGGAGCATAAAGAACGGAGTAAGAGTATGCAGAAACTAAAAGTTTTTTATGAAATGATTAAATTTGAACATACCCTTTTTGCCCTTCCTTTTGCGTATCTTGGAGCTTTCTTGGCTGCAAAGGGTGTGCCACCTTTTTTAAAACTGTTCTGGATTACGCTGGCTATGATAGGGGCTCGGACGGCAGCCATGTCTTTGAATCGGCTGGTTGACCGGCATATAGATGCACGTAACCCCCGTACAGCGCAAAGAGCACTGCCCGCAGGACAGTTAAAAGTGAATGAAGTTTACCTATATACAGTACTCTCGTTCCTACTCCTTGGATATTCAGCGTATCAACTCAATAGCCTGGCTCTGTGGTTAATGCCAATTGCTGTTTTTTTCCTTGTCTTATATTCCTATACAAAAAGGTTTACTTGGGCCTGTCATATCGTTTTAGGAATTTCACTGGGCTTGGCTCCTGCCGGAGCCTGGATTGGGGTAACTGGTCACTGGGCTCTGACGCCCATTCTTCTAGGACTAGGGGTCATGACTTGGGTCGCGGGATTTGATGTTGTTTATGCCTGTCAGGATGTGGAGTTTGATCGACAAGAGGGGCTTCACTCGATTCCAGCAATTTTTGGATTGCAGAGAGGTTTAGAACTATCAGCGGCTTTGCATATCATTGCGCCCATCTTTTTTATAGCAGTAGGAATGGTAATGTCTATGAACTGGTTGTATTATGTGGGTGTTGCGATCGCAATCGTGTTACTCTATCGCCAGCATCGTCTAGTCTCGGCAGACGATTTCTCGAAGATCGGAGTTGCATTTTTTGACCTTAATGGCTATTTAAGTCTCTTGCTCTTTGTGTTTTCAATCTTGGATTTAGTATTATTAAAATAACGACATATGCTAATGATATAGAAAAGGAGGGGGAGGATTTGCCCTCACTGTTTGAAACGAGTGAACTTTATGACCTCATAAAGAAAGTTGAAAAAGGCGAACGATTAGATCGTGACGCGGGTATTCGCATGATGAAGAGCCAAGATATTTTGGCTCTTGGGTCTATGGCTAATATCGTTCGCGAACGTAAAAATGGTAATCAGACCATTTTCATGGTCAATCAACCGTTTAATGATGCCAACGTCTACAACGCAACGATGCCCTATGGGAACACAGAATCCACCGAGGAACGGATTGACCGTTTGCTACAATTGCGGGCGTTACAGGACCAAACAGGTCAATATCTTTCGTTTATACCGCTTGCCTATTATCCTGAAGATGCATTATTATTGGAAGGAACAATGGGTGTTGGAACTACAACAGGTCTTGAAGACTTAAAATTGCTGGCTATATCGAGGATTCTACTTGATAATTTTGATCATATTAAAGTCTTTTGGACCATGCTTGGCCTCAAATTGACTCAAGTCTCTCTGGCATTTGGAGTAGATGTTATAGAGGGTAACGGAGTGAAAAAACCAGCCATGGTCAATATAATTCAAAAGGCAGGACGGGATGCTATGGAACGAGACGGGTTAGGGGGATCACCATGCAAACGGAGACCTTAAGAATCATTGAAAAGCGTTTAGTGGGCAAACGGTTATCCATCGCCGATGGGATCAAATTATTTGAGGATGGAGATCTACTTTCTCTCGGACAAGGGGCAGATCTCGCCCGAGGGCAGATGCATCCTGAAAAAGTCGTTACGTTTGTCATTGACCGCAATATTAACTATACAAATGTGTGCGCTTGTCAATGTAAGTTCTGCGCCTTTTATTGTAAACCGGGAGACCCAAATGGTTATATTTTGTCACAGGACGAATTACATGCTAAAATTGAAGAAACAATTGACGTTGGGGGGACTCAGCTCCTAATTCAAGGGGGATTGCATCCTGACTTGGATTTAGAATACTTCGAAACTCTTTTGCGAGATATTAAAGAAAATTACACCATTCATATTCACTCGTTTAGCCCTCCAGAGATATGGGACCTAGCTAATAAATCTCAGTTGCCTATTGAAGAAGTCATCGTACGCCTTAAAAATGCAGGCCTAGATTCAATACCCGGCGGTGGCGCGGAAATTCTAGATGACCGAGTTCGTCATTTAATCAGCCCTAATAAAATAAGCTGGCAACAGTGGATGGACGTGATGACTGAGGCACATAAGCTGGGCATGAAGACGACCGCAACCATGATGTTTGGGCATGTAGAGACGTTTGAAGAACGAATTTTACATATGGTACGTGTTCGAGATGCTCAGGATCAAACGAATGGGTTTACAGCCTTTATCCCATGGAGCTTTGCACCGACCAACACCTTGCTCGGTGGAGAAGGTAGTACAGGAGTTGAGTACCTGAGGACACTCTCGATCGCACGCTTAATGCTCGATAATGTACCCAATATTCAGGCATCCTGGGTTACACAAGGAGCCAAGATGGCGCAGGTTGCTTTACGATTTGGGGCAAATGACTTTGGCAGTACCATGTTAGAAGAAAATGTTGTTCGTGCGGCTGGCGTACAAACTCGTGTCCCGTTACAGAAAATTATTCGTTGCATAGAAGATGCAGGATATCAAGCGGTCCAACGCAATACGCACTACGAGCTGCTAAAGGCGTACGGGAAGGGAGTGTAGGCTGATGCGCAAGCGACCTCGCAAGGATGGCAATTTGCCGTTACTTGAACATGTACTTGCCCTCCGTAAAGTATTAGTCGTTTCTGCTTATGCCATAGTGGCAGGTTCTATGATCGGATGGTTTTTCAGCGATTTAGTCTTCGCTTATCTAGCCGGACCTGTAACCTTATTAGAAGATATAAGGTTTATAACGACAACGCCCATGGAACCAATGCTAGTGAAGCTTAAAGTATCCATGTTTCTTGGAATCTTCCTAGCGCTTCCAGTCCTCATGTGGCAACTTTGGAGTTTTGTGTTACCGGCTCTAAAGCAAAATGAACGAAAATATATATATTTTAGTGTTCCCAGTTCAGTATTTCTCTTCCTTGCTGGAGCCGCCCTATGTTTCTATGTGGTGTTGCCTATTGGGATAAAGTTCTTGCTTTATGCTGGAGGCGGGGGAGTTCAGTCAACACCCTTTGTAACCAAAACCTCTTATCTTAGCTTCATCTTAACTTTTCTAATGACCTTTGGACTTGTATTTCAACTACCGATTGTCTTATTAATCTTAATTCGAATTGGGGTCTTGTCTCCCAAGACATTAGCTAAAAAAAGACGTTGGGCATTACTCACGATCATTATTTTAGCAGTCGTTGTTTCCCCTACACCAGATCCATTTACACAGTTCCTCATGGCGGGGCCAATGTATCTCCTCTATGAAATGAGCATCTGGTTAGGATATCTTGTTGTTCGTAGAAGAGAAAAGGAATTAGCTATAAAATAAGGGGGGATAGACATGGGCTTTGGTGAAATTTTCTTGATTTTGGCTATTGCACTTATTTTGTTCGGGCCGGAGGATCTACCGGATATAGCGCGGACAATGGGTAAAGTGGTTTTTGAAATTCGGAAAGCAACCCATGAATTGACCAAGGAATTTCAAAATTCAATGGATACCCCAAATAATATGTTGAACAAAGCATTTGAGGAAACTACTTCGTCAAGTAGTAGTGATCACAAAACGCATGCACCGCAAAGTGGGGCGGAAGTTCCGGCAACCGATGAGGTGTTGTTAAAGTACGAAGATGAAAGTGCTGAAGATCCACTGGCCGAATTGCCATTAGATATGGTATCTTACGAAGAAAAGGGTGCGAGCAGGTGAACCGGTTTTGAAACAACTCTGGCTCTTTAATCAAATAAATTCTGATCTGCAACGGGTTGAAAAAGAACTGACTAAATTCGTCGACACGGATTACCCTATTCTCCAGGATTCTGCTGTTCATTTATTGGCTGCAGGAGGAAAACGGTTACGTCCGGCTTTTACGCTCTTAGCCGGGAAATTCTATGGCTATTCCTTGGAAACATTAATTCCAGTGGCGATGGCCTTAGAACTCATACATATGGCTACGTTGGTTCACGATGATGTTGTTGATGCGTCAATGACGAGAAGAGGACGACCGACAGTTAAGGCGAACTGGGGCAATATAGTATCAGTGCATACAGGAGACTATCTGTTAGCTAAAGCATTGATGCTTATTTCGAAGATTGATAATCCGCAGGTAGCACGCATTTTAGCAGAGGTCAGTGTTGAAATGTGTCAAGGTGAAATTCAGCAGATTAATTGTTCCTTTGACGTAGAGCAAAACATAAAACAGTACTATTACCGTATAAAACGTAAAACAGCCTTACTGATCTCCGCCTGTTGTAGGCTAGGTGCTTTGGTTTCAGGAGCTCCTAAACGTCAAGTCTGGGCGTTGGGGGCTTATGGGCATTCCCTAGGTATGGCTTTTCAGATTGTAGATGATGTCTTAGATTTAACAGCCAAACCTGCTGAATTTGGGAAACCAATTGGCGGAGACTTGCACCAGGGAATTATGACCCTACCCATGATCCTGGCCTTGAAATTTTCCGCTAACCCTTCCCATTTGAAGGCGTTGCTTAGAAAAATAGACAAGACGGATGAAGAAGTGAAAGAAACGATCGGATTGATCAAAGACACAGGGGCTATCGACGAGTCGATGCACTTGGTGGATTTATATGTTTTGAAAGCAAAGAAGCATTTACAAGATCTTCCCCAAGTTCCAACACGTAAAGCTTTGGCAGAGTTAGCTGAGTTTATACGGGTTCGGAAGTTTTAGCTTGCAAGTGAACTCGTTCAACTAAAAATTAACTTAACGGCCAAAACGCCCTGTAATTGGTTAAATTACGGGGCGTTTTCATTAAGCCTTGATTGTGACCCCATCAAATTGGAATTAAATACTCGTATGGGTTACAATATAATCAAACATTTTAATAATTAATAATCTGGGGGGTTAAGTTAGATGACGGAAAGTTCCAAGGATTTGAGTGACCGAATTTGGGACATCTTTAGTTCAATGAAGCTTGGACTAGCCTTATTAGGGATAATTGCTTTTACGGCCGCCATAGGTACCGTAGTTCCTCAGATAGATCAGGCTCCCCAAAAAGCTGAAGCAGTGAGCCAACTATGGATAACGATGGGATTTACCCATCTTTATAGTGCCGTTTGGTTTCGTTTCTTGCTGGGACTATTATGTATCAATCTTATAGTGTGCAGTACTCAACGCTTTAGGGGTATTTATAAACGGACCTTCAAGCTGACACCACCGTCAAATCTTGCGCGGGTTCCCCAGAAAAATAGGCTGGTAATTCAAGGCGAGTTAGTGGCACTACGAGAATCAGTGCAGGAGGTGCTGATACAAGAAGGATTTCGTTTTACGCTTAGCGACCAGCCCGATCATTGGAGCTTTATTGCCATAAAACGACGTTTGGGAAACTGGGGTTCATTGGTCACACATCTTTCGTTTGTGGTATTAGTTGTTGGGGCCTTATTAGGATCCTTATTAGGCTTTAAAGGGTATTTTATGGAAGGGGCTGGAACGACCCTTCCAATTCAAGCAATCGAGGTCTCTAAAGGGCTGATTTCAGAGACGTTTAGTGTTCGTATCAATTCTGCGGAGGATCGCTTATTACCGAACGGTGAACGGGATAACTGGTATACAGACATGAGCATTCTAGAAAGTGGACAAGAAGTGGCTAGGAAGACGTTATCGGTAAATCATCCGTTTAAATATAAGGGAATTACTTTCTATCAAGCAAATTTTGCCGATGGAGCCCTTTTTACAGCGGAAATTAATGGTAAAAGTAGCCCAGTTGTATTGCGTGATCATAGACAAAGTTTTTATCAAGCACCGGGGACTGACCTTTTTCTCGTAACAAACCTTGAAAGAAATTTAGCAAAGACGCCAAGTGTTGTTTTTCAGGTTTACAAAGGTACCGGAAACGAACCAATCCAAACCGGACAGCTCAAGTCTGGGGAAACGGTCAATGTGCAAGGCGCCTATAGCCTAACCTTCGATGGCTTAGCTGGATTTACCGGGTTACAAGTGAAGAAAGATCCAGGGGTAGTTGTTATTTGGTTAGGATGTGGGCTGTTACTCGGCGGGTTGTTACTGGCCTTTTACTGGCAACCTTTGGTTATTTCAGGGATTCTTCAATCGGAGAGTGGAAAACAAGGCAATTTAACGGTTGGTGCGTTATCAGGTAAAATGACGGATAGCACCCATAAGGCTTTAGAACAATTTGTTAGTTCAGTCACAAAAATGATAAGATAACTAGGAGGACACAGAATGTTAGAAAGTCTTGAAATAGCCATGTTCTATAGTTTAGTTATAGCGACTACTTTATGTATGCTGCTCTACTTCGTTTGGTTAGGCTCTAAAAACGAATTGATTGGGCGTTTGGCGACATATCTAACGATCGTTGCCTTGATTGCCAACGTATTCGCCATTATCCTCAGAATGATCACCTCGGGGCATGCGCCACTGTCCAACGGCTATGAATTTCTCTTAACGTTCGTTGGAGGGATTATGGCTGTTTATCTGTTTACTGAGTTTCGCTATAAGCTAAGATCTCTCGGGGCTTTTGTCATGCCCATACCCTTCTTGCTTTTGTTGTTCATTATTATGAGCATGGGGCCAGATGAACGAATCGCCCAAGCGATCCCTCCAGCCCTCAAGAGCCAATGGCTCACGTTTCACGTCCTAACGGCCATGTTTGCGTACGGTGCGTTTGCCGTATCGTTTAGCTTGGCAATTATGTATTTACTGAAATTTAGTAAAAAAGAGGATGAGAAAAAATCGGAGCCCAAGGGCATTGTTTCTCGATTTCCGTCCCTAGAAAGACTTGATGAGCTAGCATATAAGGTCGTGGGTTTCGCTTTTCCGCTTTTATCGCTTTGTATTATAACGGGCGCAATATGGGCAAATTATGCTTGGGGTACTTATTGGTCATGGGACCCTAAAGAAACATGGTCTTTAATTACCTGGATTATTTATGCTGGCTACTTGCATGCAAGGTCGATGTACGGCTGGAAAGGGAAAGGGGCGGCTTGGCTGGCGATCTTTGGTTTTGTAGCCGTAATATTTACTTTTTTCGGAGTGAACTATTTATTACCAGGCTTACACTCCTATGCTCAGTAATAAAAGTGAAGATGGTGACTATAAAACAATGTCACAGTATTATCCAATATTTATGGATCTAAAGGACAAGCATGTTTTAATCGTAGGCGGAGGGACCGTGGCTTTACGTAAAGTTCAAACACTTAAGTCTCATGGAGCTTTGGTTCATATTGTCTCCCCACAGCTTGTTCCTGAGCTAACAGAATTGGTTGACGGAAAGACATGCTTTTGGATAAAAAAACACTATTCGATAGGAGATATTCAAGAGTCTATTCTCGTGTTTTCATGCACGGAAAACGAGAAAGTTAATGCTCAAGTTGCTAATGACGCCAACGCTCATCAACGGCCAGTGAATGTCGTGGATGCCCCAGAGAGATGTAGCTTTATTGTTCCTTCAATAATGGAACAAGGGGATTTAAAAATTGCTGTATCAACTGGGGGAAGTAGCCCTATTGTTGCGAGGCAAATCCGTGCAGAGTTGCAATCTCTGTACGGCGAGGAGATGGCTCAGTATCTTATTCTACTTAAAACATGGCGAAGACTTGCCAAGCGTAGCTTACCGCTCGAAAAGCGGAGTATTTTTTGGCAACGTGCCACGGATGGCGAAGTGAGGGAACTTATCAAGGCCCAGCGATTAAACGAAGCGGAAGGTGTGGTTGAAAAGTGTTTCCAGTCGCTATTGGATTAAATTATCGAACTGCGCCAGTTGAAATACGGGAGAAAATGAGCTTTCATCCCTCTCAGATGGAGGAAGTATTACAGAAGCTTAAAAGTTATCCGGGAATTCAGGGGGTTGTAATTCTCAGTACCTGTAATCGAACTGAGGTCTATGCTGCAACTACGGATGTTGAAGTGGGGACCCGTTCCATTAAAAAGTTTTTAGCCAGCCACCACGGAATTGAAGAAAACGTTCTCGAACAATACCTTTATGCGCACACTTTGTATGACTCAGTGCGCCACTTGTATCGGGTTGTTTCAGGGCTCGATTCAATGGTCCGGGGAGAGACTCAGATCCTTGGACAGGTTGCTAAATCCTATCAACAGGCGTGTGAGGCAGAGGTGACGAACAAAGCAATTAATGTGCTTTTCCAGAATGCCTTAGCTGTGGGTAAACGCGTACGCACGGATACTTTGATTGATCAGCACCCGGTTTCCATCAGCTATACAGCAGTAGAACTTGCCAAACAACACTTTGGCGAACTGCACGGCAAGGGTATTTTAATTTTGGGAGCGGGAGAAATGAGCAGCCTAACGGCCAAACACTTAGTTGCCGCAGGGGCAAACACGGTTTTGGTTTCGAATAGATCCTATGAAAAGGCGGTAAACTTGGCAGAGGAATGCTCTGGCCGCGCGGTTCGATTTGATGATATGGTTCAGTACCTGGAGGAAGTGGATATTGTCATTTCTGCAACGGCTTCAACACATTTCATGCTAGTACCAGAACGCATGCAGGAGATCATGGAAACCCGTAAGGGGCGCCCTATGCTTCTAATTGATATTGCGGTTCCACGTGATATTCACCCTGATGTAGGGAAGATACCGTTCGTAACTCTTTTTGACATTGATGATTTGAAGGGAGTCGTTGACCGCCATCATCAAGAACGAGAAATAGCGGCCTTCAACGCCGAAAAGATCATTGAAGAGGAAATGCAGATATTTCTTAAATGGCATAATTCCCTGTTTGTTGTTCCAACAATTCTAGCTCTACAGGAAAAAGGGCAAAAAATTAAAGATGCTCAGGTTGAACGAGCGCTAGGGCATCTAGGAGGGTTAACTCCCAAACAGGAAAAAATTATTCGTTCCATGGCCAGCTCCATCGTCAACCAACTCTTGTATGTGCCAATTACCAATCTTAAAGAGTATGCCAATACAAACCAAGGCCATCTCTATACGGAAGTTTTGCAAAATCTTTTTGATTTGGATGTTACAGAAGAAGCCATACGTCCAAGCGTGATGGTCAACGAGGATTTGGGTCATATAGGCCATAGGAGGGCTTAATGAAAATCATATATATCGGGACTCGGGACAGTGCATTAGCAATGTGGCAGGCAGAGTGGGTAAAAAATAAACTAACCGATTTATATCCTCATCTTCAATTTGAGTTAGTCTCGATGAAAACCAAAGGAGATAAAATATTGGATGTTCCCCTTTCTAAAATAGGGGACAAAGGATTATTCACTAAGGAATTAGAACAGGGACTTTTGTCGGATGCACTTGATCTAGCAGTTCATAGTCTTAAGGACATGCCAACTTTGTTACCAAAGGGCTTGACGATTAGCACCTTCTGTGAAAGGGAGGAACCGAGGGATGTTTTTCTCAGTAAGAACGGAATCCGGCTTGAAGATTTGCCCGCTGGGGCGATCATAGGCACAAGTAGTCTACGTCGAAAATCGCAGCTCCAACACTTTCGACCGGATTTTACATTTATGGATTTACGTGGCAATCTTCAAACGCGCTGGAAGAAGTTGACTGAGTCCAATATGGACGGGATCGTACTTGCTGCTGCTGGTGTGATACGACTAGGGTGGGTGGACCGAATCACTCAAATCCTGCCTGAAAGCATGATGCTTCCAGCGGTCGGTCAGGGTTCAATTGCGATCGAGATAGATGAGCAACGTTCTGATATTCAGGAGTTATTATCCCCGCTTAATCATGCTGTGACTGAACAAGCTGTGCGTGCGGAGCGTGCTTTAATGCGCAAACTTGAAGGTGGATGCCAAGTCCCTATTGGAGCCTTAGCGGAAGTGGTCAATGGACAGATTATTCTCCGAGGGCTGGTAGCCAGCCTAGATGGGCTTCGCTTGATTAAAGCGGAAGGCAGAGGCGCTGATCCTGAGGCCGTGGGCTTGGAAGTTGCCAAGCGGTTGATTGAGCTTGGGGCTAACGAGATACTGGCTGAAATTCGCTAATTACGTGCACCTGAATCATACTGCCGTGAGGAACTTCGCACTTACAACGCTCACTTGCTTGTCCTCGCAGACCAAACTAAGACTTAAGAGCTGGCAGGTCAGAGGGCGGGGTTCCCGCCAGACTCGCCATCCATGGCTCGGTTGGTGGCGGTGTACGTCCTTGTACACCGCCCCGCCGTATGAAAGCGCTCTTAAGTCAAGTTTGGTAACTGCTCGACCAAAGAAGATTCGCTTTTGTAAGAGCGAAGGTCCTAGCACGGGCCTTGGTGGGCGATTGGGGAATAGAGAATCGTCAAGGATGGCAATTAAAGCACCGTTGTCTGCACTTATACCCTCGTTCTCATCTTCCAAGCCTAGTGAAGTCCACGATCACGCGGAGAGAAGCCTTTGCGTTCGTCGTAGCTATACTCTGCTATAAGCCCGCTTGCATAAAGTAGAGCGGGAAACAGAAAGACGTGCCCGAGTGCGGGCCTTACGGCCTCCAAGCCAAGAGGGACCGCGATCACACGGCGAGAAGCCTTTGCGTTCGTCGTAGCCAAACTCGGCTTTAAGCCTCTTGCATAAAGCAGGGCGGAACACAAGGACGTGTTCCGCTGACCATGCGGCACGGACGCCGCATCTGGTCGGGCACCCTGCCCGCTTTCATCAGGGACTAAAGCCCTAGTTTGGCACGATGTCCGCATGGCTGAACAAGTGTCTCGCGACCCTCTTCATGAGAATAGGAGTGTTCAATTTGAATAAGGGATATGTATATTTAGTCGGTGCTGGTCCAGGAGATCCGAAGTTGATCACCATTAAAGGGTCGGAGTGTATTGCTAAGGCAGATGTCTTAGTCTATGATCGCTTAGCTTCGCGGCGCCTCTTAAAGTTAGCTCGCCCAGATTGCGAGCTTATCTATTGTGGTAAATCACCGGATCGCCATACACTTAAGCAAGAAGAAATTAACCAAGTCTTGGTGGATAAAGGGCTAGAAGGTAAAATTGTGACCCGTCTCAAAGGGGGAGATCCTTTTGTTTTTGGACGAGGCGGCGAGGAAGCAGAGGCGTTACTCGAGGCAGGTATTCAATTTGAAGTTGTGCCTGGTATCACCTCTGCCATCGCAGTGCCAGCTTACGCTGGTATCCCTGTGACACATCGAGATATAACCACTTCGTTTGCAGTGATCACGGGGCATGAAGATCCCACAAAAAATGAAACAACCATTCATTGGGACCACCTAGCGCAATCGCACGGGACGTTGGTATTCCTCATGGGTATGGCCAACCTTCCCCTAATTGCTCAAAAACTGATGGCAAATGGTAAAAAGCCCACGACCCCAGTGGCAATTATTCAATGGGGTACTAGGCCAGAACAACGTACGCTTGTGGGGCAACTAGAGACCATTGCGGTTGAGGTTCAGAAACAGAAATTTTCGAATCCATCCATCATTATTGTGGGTGAAGTCGTCTCAATGCGGGAGAAACTCCAGTGGTTTGAAAAGCAACCACTGTTTGGTCAACGGATTATTGTAACACGCGCACGCCATCAGGCGAGTGAGTTGTCGCAGGCGATTGAAGCGTTGGGAGGGGAAGCTTGGGAATTCCCAACGATTGAAATTGCCCCTCCCACGGATAGTTCTTATCTGATTAAAGCTATTAACCAACTGAAAGAGTTCCAATGGCTCATTTTCACCAGTGTTAATGGCGTTGAAGGTTTTTTTGCTGAGCTCAAGAATCAAGCGCGAGATGTGCGTGATCTGGTCGGCCTAGAAATCGTCGCTATCGGTCCTGCCACACAAGCGACGCTGGAACAAAGAGGGCTACGTGCTGCCTTTGTACCAGAAGAGTTCCGAGCAGAGAAGATTGTTGAAGGCTTGACGGGCCGTGTGGTAGCGGGACAGAAAGTATTACTGGCTCGAGCAGAAGAAGCCAGAGATATATTACCAGTATCCCTTAAAGCTATGGGCGTGGAAGTTTGGGACGTGCCAGTGTATAAGACGATCATTGGTGGTGCGAACCGTGAAGAATTGAAAACGATGCTCCGCGATAAGGAGATCCAAATAGTCACCTTTACCAGTTCTTCTACTGTGCGAAATTTCGTAACGCTTTTAGAGGGAGAGGTATCTCTACTGGACGATGTTCGGCTCTACTCTATCGGACCTATTACGAGCGCAACGGCAAAGGAACTTGGTCTGAAGATTTTCAAAGAAGCGGCTCAATACACTATTAGTGGATTGGTCGCAGCATTACTGGAGGGGAATAAATCATGATTAGCGTCACCAAGCTTTTATTTGATACCGAATATTTCGGAGACTCTCTACGCTACAATAAGGACTCTAAAGGCGCGCGCAACGGCACGACCATGGGGTCAGGTCCTGTGATTGTATGGAATTCGACTAAGACGTGTAACTTGAAATGTGCTCACTGTTACATGGAGTCAGATGCTCAAAAATATCAAGGGGAAATGACGACAGAGGAAGCAAAGCGTTTTATTGATGACTTGGCGGAGGCTAAATCTCCTGTTCTACTTTTCTCAGGAGGCGAGCCGTTAATCCGACCCGACTTTTTCGAACTGGCCGAGTATACAATCTCGAAAGGTTTGCGGGCCACGCTTTCTACAAATGGCACGCTAATTACGCCAGAAGTGGCGAGGCGTATCAAAGATATCGGAATTTCCTATGTTGGCATCTCACTTGATGGTCTCGAAGATGTCAATGACAAGTTTAGGGGTAAAGAAGGCGCCTTCAAAGCGGCCATGCAAGGAATTCAGAACTGCGTAGCCGTAGACCAACGGGTAGGACTTCGTTTTACGATTAATCACCACAATATCAAAGAGATGGACAAGATTTTTGATTTCATCGAAGCAGAAAATATTGATCGCGTATGTTTTTACCATCTGGTCTATTCGGGCCGCGGTGAACAAACCCAAGATGTGACACCGGAAGAATCCCGTCAGGCGATGGATACAATTATTCGCCGAACACAAGATTTTGAAGAACGTGGTTTAGTCAAGGAAATTCTAACGGTAGATAACCATTGCGATGGTGTTTATATGTACATCCAAGCGCTAAAAGAAGATCCAGTCAGAGCTGAAAAGATCAAGGACTTGATCGGTCTCAACGGGGGTAACCGCTCAGGTATTGCCTTTGGAGAAGTAGACCCGCAAGGCGATGTACATCCTGACCAATTCACGCAGCATATCACCTTTGGCAATGTCCGAGAACGTAAAGTTATGGATATCTGGAAAGATGAATCCCATCCCATCATGGCAGGCCTCAAAGAGCGCAAGGCCTTGCTTAAAGGGAGATGCTCAGCTTGTCAATACCTAGATATGTGTAACGGTAATTTCCGGACACGTGCAGAGGCCGTCACAGGAGACTTCTGGGAGTCTGATCCCGCCTGCTATTTGACAGACGAAGAGATCGGGTTAAAATAAGAATGAGATCAAATTGCACGTTCACTCTGTGCAATTTAATCTCATTCATTGCACTAGCACAATAGGAGGTTAACAAAATGGAAATTAAAAGACGCCCGCGTCGTTTGCGGGCTAATGATGCGATACGTAACATGGTGCGGGAGAATCATGTCAGAGTTGAGGATCTGATTTACCCAATGTTCGTTATACCAGGAGAAAAAAAGAAAGTAGCAATTTCCTCCATGCCTGGCGTTTATAACTTTTCACTCGATGAGTTTGTGATAGCACTTGAGGATGTTGTGGGGCTAGGGATCCCTGCGGTGTTGTTATTTGGAATTCCGGAGAGCAAAGATAGTGTTGGGTCTGGAGCTTACCATGAGCATGGGATTGTTCAGGAAGCTGTTCGCTTAGCTAAAAAGAATTTTCCGAAACTATACGTCATTACCGATGTTTGTCTGTGTGAATATACTGATCACGGGCATTGCGGGTTGATTGAAGACGGAGAAGTATTAAACGACCCCTCCCTTGACCTGCTTGCCCAGACGGCTCTTTCTCATGCCCGTGCTGGCGCTGATATGGTGGCCCCCTCGGACATGATGGATGGACGAGTCGCCGCGATCAGGGAACTGTTGGACAAAGAAGAGTTTTCTCACATCCCCATTATGGCATATTCAGCCAAGGTATCGTCCGGATTTTACGGTCCTTTTCGTGAAGCTGCGGGATCGGCACCTCAGTTTGGAGATCGTAGAACATATCAGATGGATCCTGCGAATGGTAACGAAGCTATGCTGGAAACCGAATTAGATATTGAAGAGGGCGCTGATCTAGTTATTGTGAAGCCCGCCTTAGCCTATGGAGATATTATCTATCGTACCAAAGAGAGATTTAAAGTGCCAGTTGTCGCGTATAACGTCAGCGGTGAGTATGCGATGGTAAAAGCAGCAGCAGCGAACGGTTGGATTGATGAAAAACGTATTGTCCTGGAAGCCATGGTAAGTTTGAAACGTGCTGGAGCAGATATGATCATCACGTATCATGCCTTAGACATTGCAAGTTGGCTTAGAGAGGAGGGACGAGCATGATAGTTTCCTGGAATACGACCAACGACTGCAATATGTACTGTGACCATTGTTACCGTGAAGCAGGCTGCAAAGCTGAAGATGAACTGAGTACCGCCGAAGCAAGGACTTTGCTAGAGCAGATTGCTAAAGCGAATTTTAAGATCATGATTTTTAGTGGTGGAGAGCCCCTAATGAGGACGGATATCGTAGAATTAGTGGCTTATGCAACGTCCCTGGGTTTGCGTGCGGTGTTAGGGTCCAACGGTACGCTGCTTACCTCAGAATTAACCCAGCAACTTAAGGATGCTGGTGCTATGGGTATTGGTATTTCCCTTGACTCTTTGGACAAGAAGAAACATGATGAATTCCGCAAATTTCCCGGTGCTTGGGAGGGGGCGGTACGAGGGATGAAACTCTGTAAAGAAGTGGGCCTTCCGTTCCAAATTCATACGACGATCATGGAGTGGAATTCGCATGAGGTAGAAGCAATTACGGATTTTGCCGTTGAGCTGGGCGCAGTTGCCCATCATTTCTTCTTTCTAGTGCCGACAGGTCGAGCGGTTTCGATTGAAGAAGAGTCCCTAAAGGCGGAGGCCTATGAGGCAACTTTAACGAGAATTATGAAGAAACAGCAAACTGTGGATATAGAATTAAAGCCAACATGTGCCCCTCAGTTTATGCGTATAGCTAACCAACTGAACGTTAAAACGCGCTTTAGCCGCGGCTGTTTGGCAGGAACAGACTATTGCATCATTGGACCCAGAGGCCAAGTTCAGCCGTGTGCTTATCTGAATATCCCGTTAGGAGATGTTAGAGAGACTCCGTTTGACGAAATATGGAGCAATCATGAAGTGCTTAAGACCCTACGTACCCTCGAGTATAAAGGTGGATGCGGAACCTGCGAGTATAAGCACGCTTGTGGCGGTTGTCGTGCACGTGCTGCTTATTATAATGACGGAGATTATATGGCGGAGGAACCGTGGTGTTTATACCATGGAAGGAAGGGGCTTTAGTATGGACTCAACCGATCGAGCGCTACTAAATTCCATCCAAAACTATTTTCCAATCGCTGTACATCCCTATCAGATTCTTGGTGAAGCTGTGGGAACGACTGAGGAAGATGCTTTCAGACGGGTACAACGTCTCCGGCAAGATGGGGTTATTCGTCGCTTAGGTGGGGTCTTCGATTCCCGACGCTTAGGGTACTATAGTACCCTGTGCACAGCCAAGTTTCCAGAAGAAAAGATCCCTACCCTGGCCAAACTATTAGAGGGAATTCCCGGTGTGACCCATAACTATATACGCAACCATGAGTACAACGTTTGGTTTACGCTTATTGCTCGCTCAAAGGCGGTCGCTGAAAGCACACTTCAAACGATCCGTGACGTCTTAGGAGTGTCAGGCATCTATAGTTTGCCAGCCACCCTAATATTCAAGATTAATGTAAATTTTGATTTGTCGGATGAAGACACGTCTCAAGACGGGGAAATAGACTCATCAGGGACCGTTCTAATTGAGCACACAAATTTGAACAATAGGCAAAAACCGAGAGATACTTCTCCTTATGAATTAAACAGCGAAGAGATAGCACTTATTCGGGTATTGCAGGGGAATCTACCGGACTCGATAACACCCTATAGCGTAATTGCAGAAAATCTCAACTGGAAAATTGAGGATGTCATCTTGATCGCTAGTCGCCTCTTGCAGGCGGAAGTCGTTCGTCGTTTTGGTGCAGTTCTTCGACATCAGAAAGCAGGTTTTGTGGCCAATGCCATGGGGGTTTGGCAGGTCGAACCTGAACAGGCGGCTGCAGTGGGGGAAATCATGGCACGCTTCAAGGAGGTTAGTCACTGCTACCAAAGACCAACCTTGTCTGATTGGCCGTATTCTCTCTTTACCATGGTTCATGGGCGAACTACCCAGGATTGTGGAAATGTCATGAAAAAAATATCTCTTGCAACTGGAGTAAAAACGTATTCTATGCTCTTTAGTACAGCTGAATTAAAAAAGAGTAGCATGCAATATTTTCTAGAAGAATCAAACTAGAAAGGGTGAATTCAATTGAGTTTTGTGGATGTAAAAAGCCGACAAGCCTTTGCCAAGGCGCAAAAAGTTATTCCTGGTGGCGTAAATTCGCCGGTAAGAGCCTTTAGGTCCGTTGGGCGAGACCCCGTATTCATAGATAGAGGTGAAGGCGCCCATATCTGGGATATCGATGGTAACCGTTATCTTGACTTTGTCGGTTCCTGGGGTCCACTTATTGTTGGACATGCGCACCCGGACGTGGTAGCAGTGATTAAACGAGTGGCCGAGCGAGGAACGAGTTACGGCGCTCCAACTGAGATTGAAACAGTCTTAGCAGAAGAAGTCCTGAAGGCATATCCTTCCATGGACATGATTCGCATGGTGAACTCCGGGACTGAAGCCACAATGAGTGCTTTGCGATTAGCGCGCGGTGTCACAGGCAGGACAAAAATTGTTAAGTTTGAGGGTTGCTATCATGGGCACTCAGACCAACTTTTAATTAAAGCAGGGAGCGGAGCGCTGACCTTTGGCGTTCCAACCTCCCCAGGTGTTCCCAGTGAAGTTGCGGCGACCACTATTTCCGCACGCTTTAATGATCTGGAAGGGTTACAAGAAATTTTTGAACGCGAAGGGGAACAAATAGCCTGTCTAATTATTGAGCCTGTCACAGGAAATATGGGTGTGGTCTTACCCGAAAATGGCTTCTTACAAGGGGTTCGCCGTTTAACCGAGCAGTACGGGGCGTTACTAATCTTTGACGAAGTGATGACCGGATTTCGGGTTAGTTATGGAGGCGCACAGGCCTATTTTGGGATCGATCCTGATATCACTTGCTTAGGTAAAATTATTGGTGGGGGACTTCCAGTAGGCGCGTACGGTGGGAAACGTCGTTTTATGGAACAAATTTCTCCTAGTGGTCCCATTTATCAGGCAGGAACTCTTTCCGGTAATCCGTTGGCGATGAACGCTGGGTTAACAACCCTGAAATTATTACAACAACCAGGGACGTATGAAGCTTTAGCCAGTAAGACCTCACGGCTAGCAGAAGGCTTAAAGCAGCTCGCCTCAGAGGCCGGCCTACCTATCTGGGTTAATGCCATAGGAGCGATGTTTTCTCCATTTTTCACTGACGTTCCTGTTAAGGATTATGCTAGCGCATGCACGGCGAATTCTGAACTGTTTGCAAAGTATCATCGAGGAATGTTAGAACGGGGAATTTACTTAGCTCCCAGTCAATATGAAGCAGTTTTCCTATCAACGGCGCATACCGAAGTAGACATTGACCAAACGTTGGAACAGGCTCGAACAGTCCTTAAAACTCTCTAGAATTAAAAGGAGTGCTTGTCTGGATGAAACGCAAACGCGTTATACGAACTCTCATTACGCTCAGCTTATTGGCAGCCTTGGTGGCGGTGCTCTATATCTCACAAAATAGTGACTCTTCCAACCCCCATGCGGTAGTTCCCCGGGAGACCTGGATTCATGGGCCCAAAGGACATGCCTACCCAGTATTAAATAGCCAAATGCCTTGGAAATGCTATCCTTGTCACGAGAAGAAAGGTCTTGGTGGTGAAGAGTATTGTCAAAGTTGCCATGATCAATCGGGCGTGAAGGTAGTTTTACCTAAAAAACCTTTGTAGAAAAAGGTCCCTCCCAGTACTCACCATGAAAGCTTAATTGGCATATTATGGTATGTAAGGATAGGACTGGGAGGGCGTTAACTTGAAAGCAGAGGAACGGGTAAGCTTAATTGAACGTTTAGAACAATTGAGGAATTCCAAAGTAATAGTATATTTTTCTTATACACCTCTTGATGATACTATCTTAGTACCTCTCTACAAACAATTGAAGGACATTGGTTATACGAAAAAAATTGATTTGGTTTTGCACAGTTATGGTGGAGCGGTGGATACACCTTATAAAGTTGTGTCGCTGATTCGAGAATTTTGTGAAGAGTTCGCAGTTATTGTTCCGTTTGTAGCTAAATCTGCTGCTTCCATGCTTGTGTTGGGAGCCGATGAAGTGGTCATGGGGCCAATTTCCGAGCTTGGACCTATCGATCCCCTAGTCAAGCATCCAATCTATAAAGACCTTCTAATACCTGTTCAGGCAGTGTGGCATTGTTTAGATTACTTGCAACGGTCTATTACCAATTGTTCCGATCCCGAAGTGGCATCCTTGATGATAACGCCTTTGCTTGAGAAGCTCGACCCTTTGCTGATCGGGGACTACGAAAAAACCATAAAGGCATCTCGGCAATATGCAGAAACGTTATTATCGCGCTACATGCTAAAAAATGACCCAGAAAGGGTCCTTAGTGTAACGCTTGCTTTAACTGAGGGGTACTTTTCACATGGGTACCCAATTGGCCGTCGAGAGGCTAAAGACCTAGGGCTTAAAGTGACAGAAGCGCATGGCGAATTATGGGAGGTAATCTGGAACTTATATCTTGGATACGAAGAACTCTACAAGGAAAAGGAAGAGGCGGAGTAGCAAGCATAAAACCTCAGGATTCACTAAGGTTATCTAAAAAAGACTTGCAGTTTGGCAGTCTTTTTTAATTTCCAGCAAAAATTTGTTGCTTGTTGTCTCTGAATACGGTAGGATAAATATGTTCGTGTTTTACTATCTATTAAGTCATACCTTAGATTATTAAAACTCAAATTATGGTAGGTAGTTATATTAATGGAGGTAGACAAATATGTTAACAACATTTGGAATTGTTACGCCTTTAGTAGCAGGTATAGGTCTTGTCATTGCTTTGATTATTTTTGGACCAGGCAAGTTGCCCGAATTAGGGAAAGCAATGGGTAAAGGGATAAAGGAATTTAAATCTGCCAGTGAAGGAGACGAGAAAAAAGAAAAAGTTAAAGAAGAAGTTAAAGAGGAAGTTAAACTAGAAAAATAGGATAATGATAATGGATAGCAAAATACGGGGCCAAATTGGCCCCGTATTTTGTAGTGTGTAAATTCAAGAAATTGGTAACACTATATTATAGAGTGAAACACCTTTGTTATGGTGAAGGAGAAACGTTGATGAATGCGTCAGTTGTGAAGCCAATGAACCGTGTTAGGTTAATTTATCAGTTTGTAACGCATATTTTCCCTATCGTTAAACAAGAACTAAGCGGATGGCAGAAGATGGCGGCTCATTCTCCTGATACCTGCCTACGCCAGCAAGCCTTAGATAGTATTCGAACAAAAGCTTTTCACTGCCAAGGGGGAAGTATCTACGCACTTTATCCTGGGGTGAATCGAGTTGATGCAGTTAGATTTATCGTTGCTTATCAAACCATGAGTGATTATCTTGATAATTTAGTTGATAGTCTTGAGGTTCAAGATGAATTGGCATTTGCCCAGTTGCATTTGGCCATGCAAGAGGCCTTAGATCCCAACATAGCAAGATCGGATTATTATTTGTATTATCCCTATCGAGAGGATGGGGGATATCTAGAAAGGTTGGTCACAACCTGCCAAGAATGCCTTAAAAAGCTGTCATCGTACAAAGTAGTTCAAGGAGAAGCCATTGAGTTAGCTAAACTCTATTCTCATTTGCAGACCTACAAGCATTTGGCGGTAGAAGAACGTGAAATGAAAATGTTAAACTGGATCAACCCATACTTATCGGATTATCAGGAGATAAATGCGTGGGAGTTTGCAGCTGCGACAGGATCAACCTTAGGCATTTTCTGTCTTCATGCTGTCGCCTTCGATCCCCAACTGACAGAAAGCCAAGGCCAGAAGATTAGGAAGACCTACTTTCCATGGATATGTGGTACCCATATTTTATTGGATTATTTCATTGACTTACGTGAAGATAGGGAGACAAAGCAGTTAAATTTTGTGGCGTATTATGAAGATAAAGAGATGATAAGTGAACGCCTCCAACTATTTGTGAAAAATTCTCTAGAACAAGCCCAAACGTTGGATCATCCCAAGTTCCATCAAGCGGCGGTCCAAGGCCTTCTAGCGATGTATCTTTCCGATGAAAAGAGTATGGACAGAGATATTCGGTCCGTTACGAAGAAACTGTTAGGCAATAGTGGCCGGGGAGTTAATCTGCTTTACTGGTTGTGTTGCCAATTGCGCAAGATGAAGGTTCTTTAGTAGCCAAGAAAAATAAGAGAAACCGAGGCACAGGCCTCGGTTTCTCTTATTGCCTAATTTGTACGTAGTAAGATAGAATCTGCTAAATCAACGAGGGTCAATCGATAAAGGCTTCTAGGGATTTTAGCCAAGCTGTCTTTTGCCTTGCTGATACATTGTGTGGCGGTTGCATAGGCCTGATCGATGCAACCTGAGGAGATGAGGGCTTCCTTAATGCTTTGTATGCCTTGACGTGTGACCTTGCGTGTGCTGATAATTTCTTTAAGCCAGTCTCCATAGATAGGGTTGTCCATGAGATAAAGGAATGGAAGAGTTATGTTACCATTAATGAGATCAGCACCTACTGGTTTGCCAAGAGAATCTGCATCTCCACTTATATCTAAAATGTCATCGGTGATTTGATAGGCATAGCCAATATTTAGTCCGTATTGGCGCATCTGGGTCAATTCTTCGGAAGAGGCCCCTGCAAGAATAGCCCCAGATTGACAGCAGGCAGCCAGAAGCTCTCCAGTTTTCTTGGTAATTCGTTGAAAATATTGTTCCACGCCGATAGAACTTGAGAATTGCTCTTTTGCCTGATTGACTTCTCCTTCACACATGGCTTGGATTGCGTCGACAAGATAGGTCATACTGGAAAGTAGTTGATGCTTTGACAGAATATTAAAGGCTTCAGCAAAGAGGTAATCCCCTGTCAAAATGGCTGCATGATCTCCATAGAGAGAGTTTACGGTGGGTGTTCCACGTCGGGTAGATGATTTATCGATAACATCGTCATGAATAAGGGAAGCCATGTGAATAAGTTCGGCCGCAACGGCAGCTTGGATCATCGGTGGGTTTAAGGGAGCAAAACACATACCACTATACAGAGTAAGAAGCGGCCGAATCCTTTTGCCACCAGATTCCAGCAAACTAACACAGGTTTGTTGAATAAGCCCATTGGCTTTACTGAGTATGACTTGTAATGTATCCTCAACAAATAGTAGTTCGGAAAATTGAAGAGTGGAAATTGACGTGTCCGTAGTGTTATAAAGTTGTCGTGTACTTATGGTACTCATAGCATCAGCCTCTACCCTCTATCGAAATTATAAATAGCTTTTCATATTATGTCGTAAAAGGCGGAATAGGATACCTAAAATTTTAAAAAGAGTAGAAATTATTTTACAGGGAAATCTAAAAACGTTCGAACTTCAGTCAGAGGAGGCAAAGTCAATGAGTAATGAGAATTTAACCGGCTCGTGTCCTTGATTTGGACACGAGCCGGTTTAAATTTGGGATTGTCCAAGCTTGAAAAATATTCTTAACAAACCAATGAATACTAAGGTTAAAACGCCACTTAGTAAGAAAGCTGTGTTAGCTCCCAACAGATCCGTAGTTATCCCCGCAAACATGTTTCCAATTGGAGATGCTCCTGCAAAAACTAAGGAATATACGCTCATGACTCTACCCCTGTATTCATCTGTTGATGTAATCTGTAATGTTGAATTTGCAGTTGTGCTAAACCAAATATTAAAAATTCCAGTAATAACTAACAAAGCTGCAGTATGATAATATGTTCTAGTGAAACTAATTAGGATTAAGGTTATTGAGACTATTATTGCACTTCTTACTAAAACCTTCCTATTAGGGCCGGATCTGCTTTTGACTGAAACCATTAACGCTCCTACTAATGAACCTGCACCTAAAGCCGACAGTAATAAGCCATATATTTTTTCCTGCTGATGGAGTATATTTTTAGTAAAAACTGGAATTATGATATTGAAATTAAAAACAAAAATTCCAATAATTAATACCATTAAAATTGTCTGAAGTAGTGAGGGCTCGCTCCTAATATATTTTAGGCCGTCTTTTATTTCTTTGAGCATATTGTTAGTCGAAATTTTCTTTCTCACATAGGGCGTAACTTTAACTTTAACTAAACTAATTATTACGGCCATAAAACTAAATCCATTTAATAAGAAGCACCAGCCAGCTCCGAAAGACGCCATAATTAAGGCTCCAATAGCAGGCCCTATTATTCGGGCCAAATTAAAGGATGCTGAATTCAAAGCAATCGCGTTCATTAAATCGTTTTTGCCTGCCAATTCTATGGTGAAAGCCTGTCTTGTAGGCATATCAATGGTATTCGAAAAACCTAAGATCAATGCTAAGATCAGAATGTATTCATAGTTAACCGTGTGAGTAAAGACAAGTGCAGATAATGTAAAGGCTAGAATCATTGAAGTGAATTGAGTCATTAAGATTAGTTGCTTCTTTGGGTATCTATCAATAATAACACCAGCGAACAATGAAAATAGGGTAATTGGTAAGAATTGAATTGCCCCTAAAATGCCTAATAGAAGTGGTGATCCAGTTAAAGAAAGTACGAGCCAAGTTTGTCCTATACTCTGCACCCATGTTCCGATCAGAGAAACACATTGTCCCAACCAATAAGTTCTAAAATTCTTATGGGTTAATGCCGGGAAATTATTACTAACCATTGTTTTAGAATATTTGAAGATATTCATTAGTTACCTCTATCTCTACGAAAGTTTCCTGAAAATGGTTTATCACTTAGTATAACATAGAAAAAATTTCTAATAGAATTGATGATTAGATAGTCAGTGAGCATATTGACTTTTGATAACCATAATGCTACTCTTCAGATACGAGATAATTCCACCTGAGGGAGAAGTTTCTACAAACCAAGTGAAAAAAAGCACACTTGGTAGATCGAGCAGCCGTGATGGAATAAAGGAGGATTGCTTGTGGATTATTTATTAGCAGGACTAATAAAATTTCGAACACAAGACTATGAGGAACATAAAAATTTATTTTGTCGTTTGAAAAGGCACCAGGAACCTCATACTTTGTTCATCACATGTTCTGATTCACGAGTAGTGCCACAATTGATCACTAAATCGTTACCAGGGGAACTGTTCGTGGTTAGAAATATTGCTAACATCATTCCAAAATATAAGGAAACGCATGAGTACGTAGCAACGACATCAGCCACCACGTCAGCTATTGAATATGCTGTCAAGATTTTAAAAGTAAAAAGCATCATCATTTGTGGTCACTCTAACTGTGGGGGTTGCTCCGCGATCCACTTACCAGAGGCAGTTCTTAATGAAATACCAGCTACTAAGAAATGGTTAGAGTTATCCGAGAATGTTAAAACAAGAGTAAAAGCAGAGATGGAAGCGAATGGTAAGACTAAGGATTTAGAATACAGGGAATGGCTAACAGAGCAAATGAACATTGTCGAACAGATAAAGCATTTGCTAACATACCCTTACGTTGTAGAGCTTTATAATAAAAATGAACTGGAAATTATTGGAATGTATTACACAATTGAAACTGGCGAGGTATTTATCTACGACTCCCATAAAGGATCATTTGTATTAGTGAACTAGGGGACTCGTTCAAAGCTATTACCAAGCTCGGTCATGGCTTTTAACTTATTGTCTTGAAATTGAATTGTATACAATCTCAAATATAATAAAATAGAAGGAAATAAGAAATAAAAAGAGAAGCTAATTAGTTGGCACTGTCTATTGCTATTATTTCGCCTGTTAGGGAATACTTGAAATGGTTGGTGTTAAAGAAGGAAGGGGTCAAACAAATGCCTAATAAGGAAATGCTACTCATCCCAGGGCCTACACCTGTTGTGGATGAAATTTATGAAGCGTTATCTAGTGAAACTTATGCTCACACGGATCCTCGGTTCGTTAAGATTTTCAAGAACAGCCTTGAATTAACCAAGAAGCTATTTCACACAGATGGAGAGGTCTTTGTAATTTCCGGCTCAGGAACATTGGCTATGGAAATTGCGATTATTAATACGGTCGCTCCAGGTGAAAAATTACTTGTCATAAGCCATGGCTATTTCGGTGACCGCTTTATCCCGCTGGCGAAAGCTTTTGGCATTCATGTAGAGACTCTTCAGGCGGAGTGGGGACAGCATATTCAAAAGGAATTAGTCGAAGAAAAACTGGCTGAGGGAGGTTTTAAGGCTGTAACCGTTACCCATGTCGACACCTCGACAGGCGTAATGGCTCATTTAGACGAATTGGTTCCTGTCGTAAAGAAAGCAGGCGCCCTCTTTATTCTCGATGGAGTTTGTGCAGCCGCTGCCATAGAAGAAGATATGCAGAAAACTTACGGACACCCTGATTACAAGTTGGACTTGGTGTTCACCGGCTCGCAGAAAGCGATTGGAGTTCCCCCGGGACTGGCAATTTTAGCATTTGGGCCAAAGGCGTTGGCTGCTCGTGAAGCCATGACCAGCGTCTCAGGGTATTATACAGATATTAAGAATTGGATTTCAATTATGAATGACCCAGGTAAATACTACGCAACTCCACCAGTGAACATGATCTATGCCTTTAATAAAGGCATGGAGATCGTCATGGCGGAAGGGCTGAGTAATCGTTACGGTCGTCATTCCGCTCTAGGACGAGCTGTAAGAGCTGGCTTAGGGGTTTATGGCATGAAGTCCCTGGCAGTTGAGGAAGTCGCAGCGTCTACCTTGAGCTGTATTCTCTATCCAGAGGGTGTGAATGATGCAGAGTTCCGTTCTCGGTTAGCGGCAAAGGGCATGGTAATCGCTGGATCCTTGGCGTCTTTAGCAGGGAAGGCTTTTCGAATCGGTCATATGGGGAATGTGACTGAAGAGATGTTTATTAAAGCAATTGAACTGGTGGGCGAGACTCTTAAGGAAATGGGACAGGAAGTTAACATTCGAGAAGCCGTTGATAAGTTTAAAGGAATCTATCACGCGGCGTAATGAAACGAGGCGTGATAAAGGAGTAACTCGAAATGGTTACTCCTTTTTATAGTTTACTTTATCTTTAGTTGAACGAGTTCACTTGGGCTTTTTTGGTTGCTTGGGCTTTTTTGTCTCTTTTTTAGTGCTTTTCTCACCCATTTTTGCTCACTCCTTCTATACAATGTCATGAGAATATACAGCAATTATTTATTCTTCATATAATCAGCAACGGCAGTTGACTGCATCTCTTCCCAGTCTTTAAATTTAGTTGTTTTCTTAATAAATCGATCAAAGTCTTTATCTAGAAGGGCCATGAATTCATCTAGACTACTTACATTGAATTTACCAACTACAAGCAACTCGCTGAAATTAGCAAAGTTGGTGTAATTGCTCATGAAAGCAGGTGTAAATAGATCCTTAAAGCTTACCATACTCATGGAATTCTCGGATTTAGCAGCCTTATCTAGATTTTCAGCCAAGTTTTCCAAGTCAGATGTGTTTATGTCAGACATAATATTCACCACCTTTCTGTGACGGTCAGTTAGATTGTTCAACATCATTCCAAAACGAACCACCAGGTTTTAAAGCCTCGTTACTAACTATTTCCATCTCTCCTTCGCGGAGTGCAGTGTCAAAAAACTGTTCAATCGTAATACCTAATTTTTCACACACATAGGTAAGACGTTGTCGTTTTTCATCCGAGACTGGAATTACTAGGTATTGCATCTTCAAATTAAATCACCTCTAATTACTATTAATTCGTGGAATAACTTGAAAAACCTGCTAAGTAATAGGGAAATGTATGATAAAATTCATGCTACTACGTCTTTAGAATATCACACCAAATCAAAGTAGGCTAGTAATCATCGGATAATCTTCGTTCTCGACGTCGACCTTAGCCGTGGGATTTTGGCATAGCATGGAGGAACTGAAAGAAAACTGGCAATTAGATCTACGGTTTAAACCGGATATGAGCATAGTGCGGCGTACTAAACTCTATATAGGATGGCAGAAAGCAGTACTGCTACCCCTGGACTAGGATGAAGTATAATGTACCCATGAATCCAGACAAAATTTCGGAATTCTAAGTGAACCTGATACAATAAAAGACAGGAAACTGTCGGAAAAGAAGGTTTACATAAAATGGGAAGAAGACAATTTTAAGCTGAATTCAAAACGAAGATTGTATGGCTGAAATGGGCATCTATGCGGTCTATCCAAAACAGAACCTGTCCAAGCGTAATATGCAGCACAAGATATATCCTTACCTTTTAAGAAATCTTGTGATTAATCTGACATGTGAAAGGACGTAATGCTAGAAATGAAAAAAAAGTACATTATTGGTGTTGATGGCGGATCTCAAAGTTCAAAGGTTTTAATTTTTGATCTTGAAGGTAATGTTGTTTGTGAAGGTAAACAGTACCTACAACCAATGAGTTTACCCAAGCCCGGTATTGTAGAACATCCTAATGATGATTTATGGGACTCAATAGTAGTAGCAAGTAAACAGTGTATGGAGCGTTTTACTGGAGATATAGAAGACATTATCGGGTTAGGATTATGTACTATTCGTTTTTGTAGGGTTTTATTAAAAGAAGATGGTACATTAGCACAACCTGCAATGAGTTGGATGGATGAAAGAGTATCCAGAGCTTATGAACATGTAAATCATTCAGTCAAGTATATTACTACGTCATCAGGATATATAACGCATAGATTTACCGGTGAATTTAATGATACAGCAGCAAATTATCAAGGGCAATGGCCAATTGACACAGATAAATGGCAATGGAGTGACGATCCAGAAGTATTCAAAAAGTTGAAGATTTCGAGAAATATGTTATTCAACTTACAAATGCCTGGAACAATTTTAGGTCACGTAACAAAAAAAGTAGCTCATACAACAGGTATACCTGCTGGCATTCCAGTAGTTGCTACTGCTAATGATAAAGCAGTAGAAGCACTAGGTGCTGGTTCTTTAGGTGAAAATACAGCACTTATTTCGTTGGGAACCTATATTGCATCCATGGTCCACGGACATGAAAACCCAAAAGGGACATCTCATTTCTGGACTAACTTTGCTTCAACTCCTAATAGCTATCTGTATGAGAGCTCTGGTATCCGAAGAGGAATGTGGACAGTAAGCTGGTTCAAAGATCTTTTAGGTGAGGACATTGTTTTAAAGGCTGAAGATTTAGGAATTCCTACAGAAGAATATTTAGATAGGGAAGCACAAAAAGTTCCTGCAGGTAGTAATGGGTTGTTGACAGTATTAGACTGGTTAGCACCTGCAGGTGAGCCCTTCAAAAGAGGATTAATGATTGGTTTCGATGGTCGTCATACAAGGAATCATATGTATCGATCAATTTTGGAAGCAATTGCATTAACTATCAAAAATAATACAGATGCTATGTGTGATGAATTAAATTTAAAATTAGAAAATTTAGTCATTTCTGGTGGCGGTTCAAGTAGTAGTCTGATTATGCAAATCTTTGCTGATGTGTTTGGAATTCCAGCCTTTAGAAATGTAGTGAATGGTTCTGCAAGTTTAGGCTCGGCTATTTGTGTAGCTGTAGCCGTTGGAATTTATGATAATTATGAAATGGCTACACAAAAGATGGTAAAAATTAGAGATAAGTTTCTACCCAACGCAGAAAACAATGATTTATATAAAAGAATGAACAATGAAGTGTATAAAGATATTACAGTACATACTGACAAAATATTAAAAAAACTGTATTCAATTGCTCATTGATGATTTTAAATAAAAGGAGGAGTAAGGATGAATTGCATGGACTTCACAATGGATTATTTCTCTTTAAACGGTAAAAATGCGATTGTTACAGGAGGAAACACTGGGCTGGGGCAGGCTTTTTCATTAGCTTTGGCAAAAGGTGGAGCAAATTTGTTTATTCCTACCCTTATGGAAGATGATGGTGAAATTAAAAGTTTAATAGAAAATGAAGGCGTTAAAATGGAATTAATTAATATAGACATAACAGAGAAAGGCGCTGCAAAAAAGATTGTTGATGGTTGTGTTGAGGCCTTTGGTTCTGTTGATATATTAATTAATAATGCAGGTATTTGCAAAATTGCTAATGTCCTGGAATTTGGAAGAAGTCAGTGGGATCCAATGATTGATGTCAACTTAACTGCAGCTTTCGAAATGAGTTATGAAGCAGCGAAAAGAATGATTTCTCAAAACAATGGCAAAATTATTAATATCTGTTCATTGTTTTCATATTTAGGAGGTCAATGGTCTCCAGCTTATGCTGCAACGAAACACGCCCTGGCAGGATTCACAAAAGCTTACTGTGATGAACTTGCTCAATATAATATCCAAGTAAATGGTATTGCCCCAGGATATTATGCAACTGATATAACGAAAGCAACAAGAAGTAATCCCGAAACGAATAAGAAAGTGCTTGATCATATTCCTGCAAATCGTTGGGGTCAAACTTTAGATTTAATGGGAACGACTGTTTTCTTAGCTAGTAAAGCCTCTGACTATGTAAATGGTCATATATTAGTGGTAGACGGTGGATACTTAGTAAGATAACTTATAGAAGTTATTTTGTCAGGTATTAGAAAGCTTAATTAAAATCTATTTTGCATTAAAGGAGTAAAATATTATGAAACTTACTAGAAAGCAAATTGTTAAAAGTTTAATCAACATCGTTGGCGAAGATCGAGTTATTACAGATGAGGAGGTTTTAAAAGAAAGTAGTATTGATCGTTTTAGAAAGTACGAAAGCATCTGTGAAGTTTTCACCCAACCCATTCCGGCAGCAGTTGTTAAGGTTAAAAGTGCTGAAGAAATATCGAGCATTCTAGTTTTCATGAACGAAAACAGATTAAATGCTGTGCCAAGAACAGGCGCTTCTGCCACAGAAGGTGGATTAGAAACTGCAGTAGAAAACTCTGTGGTTATTGATGGATCTGATATGAATGAGATCATTAAAATTGATACATACAATATGCTGGCAACTTCGCAGTGTGGGGTTCCTTTAGAATATCTTGAGGAAAAACTACGTGAACAAGGATATACGACAGGCCATTCTCCACAATCAAAACCACTTGCGCAAATGGGGGGATTGGTGGCAACGAGAAGCATTGGACAATTCTCAACTCTTTATGGCGGAATTGAAGAAATGCTTGTTGGAGTAGAAGCAGTGTTCCCTAATGGCAAAATTACAAAAATCAAGAACGTCCCAAGACGTTCTGCTGGACCTGATATCAGACATGTGATACTTGGAAATGAAGGAGCGCTTTGTTTTATAACAGAGGTTACAGTTAAAATATTTAAATTCATGCCAGAAAATAATTTGCTATATGGATATTTATTAGACAATATGAAAACAGGGTTTGAAATTCTGCGTGAGGTTATGGTCGAAGGATATAGACCTTCAATTGCTCGCTTATATGATCCAGAAGATGGATCATACCATTTTTCTCATTTTGCAGAGGGGAAATGTGTACTAATATTTATGGCTGAAGGACCAAAGACAATTGCGGATGCAACTGGAAAAGCTATTGAAACAATTGTAGGAAACTATGAGGAGTGTAAGAAAGTCGAAACACAATTAATTAAAACTTGGTTTGATAATCTGAACTGGAATCCAGCAAAGATTGCAGAAGAAAGAATTGAAATTAAAGAAACTCAAAACCTGGGATTCACCACGGAGGTTTCAGCTACTTGGGATCTTATAGATAAAATTTATGAAGTTTGTATTGATAGAATTCGTAATGAAATTCCAGACATCACATTAATAGGTGGACATTCGTCTCATAGCTATTTGAATGGTACAAATTTGTACTTTGTATACTACTATAACCTTGTTGATATTAAGCCGGAGCAAGAGATTACAAAATATCACAACCCAATACAGGACATTATTGTAGAAGAAACTTTAAAAGCTGGTGGTTCCATGTGTCATCACCATGGTGTAGGAAAGCACAGAACTCACTTTATAAGGGAGGAATATGGGTCTTCATACTACATCCTTGAAACGTTGAAGAAAGCATTTGATCCAAATGGAATTATGAATACTGGAACCATTATTCCTATAAACTAATATGGATATATTAGTATGTTTTAAAGTAGTACCTGATTTAGATATGCTATCCGGGAGTGACTGGGTAATTGACAGCCGATTTCATATTAACACAAGCTTTGTTAAAACAATGATTAATCCGTATGATGAAAGTGCTCTGGAATTAGCTCTAAAGCTTCATGATGCTGCTATGAAGAATAATGTCGAGTTGAATTTATCGGCATTAACAATTGGGAGCAAAGGTGCGGAAAGGTTTTTAAAAAACTTATATGCTTTGAAATACATCCACGCTGTAAGAATAGATTGTGATTTAGATCTTAGATTTAATGCAACAATGGTTTCGAAAATAATATACCAATACCTTAATGTTATTAGAAACCATGAAGTTATTATTCTAGGGAATCAAAGTAGTGAAGGAGATAATGCTAAGACTCCTTTATTAGTCGCTGAAAGGCTAGGGATTCCAGCGATAACTTCTGTTACAAACATCAAGTTGTCGAAACAAGCGGAATGTTTAGAGGTTACCTCCACGATAGATGAGTTTGTAATTGAACAAACTATTATGCCACCAGTAGTATTGGTTATAGGAAATGTCGCCAATTCATATATCAGGATACCTACACTTAAGGATAAAATGCAATGTTCAAAAAAGCAGATTCAGGTTTATGACCTTACAGACTTGGAAATAGGAGAAAATGAAATAGAAGGGAATGACAGTGAATTAATCGAATTAGTTTATAAAAGGAATGAAAGAGACTGTGTATTTGTACAAGGAGAGAATGCGTCGGGAAAAGTAGATGTGTTATACCAAAATTACTTAAAGGAGAGAGTCAAACTATAAAAACAGCAATTATACTGATCGGAAGTCCAAACTTCCTAATCAGACAAGCAGAGGAATTAAGTAGCTATATTAATAGATATTTTTCTTATGATGATGAAATTGAAGCTTGGATTTTATCTGATGAAGAAATTGATTTAAGGACCATTGCTATTTCATCTCATATTAGAAAAATAAAACTAGTCAAGGTTAAAACAAAACATGTAGCTGAAGAGTTCTTAGAAGCTATCATAGAATTGAATAAATTATCAAAGCCCGATATTATGATTTATGGTAGTGAAGGTTTTGTCTCAGCCTTATCAGTAAGAGCCGCCTATCGTTTGAAAGGTACTTCCTGCGTAGGAGTAAGAAGCCACGAGACCTATGAAGGAAATTTTGCTGTGGAAAAACTTGTTTACTCTAACAATCTCACAGCAAAATTCAGCATGCGAAATAGGCCCTTTTGTATTTCTCTTGCAAAAGGGTTTAGAGATGAAATTCCAATACCACGGGTGTTACCACCAGTTGAAAGTATAGTGTTCACCTCTTCAACTTATATTGATTGGCTTCAATCCTACAACCTAGAATTAATCGAAAAGGCAGATGGGCTATCTACTGCAAAGATAGTTATTGCAGTAGGTAAAGGTGTTGGTAGTAAGGATAAAATAGCAGTGTTGGAAGATTTGGCTAATTTGTTTGGTGGAAAATTAGGGGCAAGTCGTCCGGTGGTGATGAATGCTTGGACGGGAATGGGTAATTTGATTGGTGCATCGGGCTCAATTATATCGCCAGATGTATGTATAGTTATAGGGGCTTCTGGTGCAGCAGCCTTTACTCTTGGCATAGAGAAAAGTAAATTTATTATAGCAATTAATAAAGATGCAAGTGCACCTATATTTAAAATTGCTGATGTGGGAATTTGTTCTGAATACCAAGAGATTGTTGATGAACTTATAACACTATTAAAATCAAAATAGTTAGGTGGTTTATGCGGATACCATGGTAACAACATTGATTACGACCCTAGAAGCAGCACATGAGGAATATTTAGGAGACGAATCCAAAATGAAAGGACAAGGGAGTAGTATTTCCTTTCCAAAAACAAAGAAAGAGGTAATGGCTATAGTCAATGAAATGATAGGATCTTCAATTTCTATCACTGTACAAGGCGGGAATACAGGTATTTGTGGTGGTGCGGTGCCTTTGAGGGGTCATGTATTGAATTTATCTTGTATGAACAAATTTTTAGGGCTTCGTAAAACTGTCACAGGCTATTCGATTATAGTACAAGCAGGATTAAGGTTGTCCGAATTAGAAAAACAGCTTAATAAAAAAACTTTTGATAGTAGTGATTGGGACGAAGAATCGCAGAACGTGGTGAAGACATATGAAGTGGACAAAGCGTATTTTTGGCCACCAGCACCAACCGAGACTTCTGCTACAATCGGTGGCATTTTAGCAACAAATGCACAAGGAATATGTGGGCATTTATATGGTGACACAAAGCAATATGTTGAGGAAATATGTTTGATTGATAGTCATGGAAAAGAATTAACAATTCCCAGGAATAAATATATGATCAATAACAATCAATGCATATTACCTAATAAAGAGATTCTGAATGTCAATACTGATAGTTTAAAGTTACCTATGGATGCCGATTTAATCGATCTCTATCTGGGTAGTGAGGGTATGTATGGAATTATTGTTAGTGCAACACTTAGTTTGATTGAAAGACCCGAGGAAGTGTGGGGTATAGGTTTTTTCTTTGAAGCACAAGATAATATCTTTAAATTCGTTGAGGAATTGAGACTTGTAGATTATAAACAAAATAAAGCAGCCATTGCGGCAGTGGAATACCTAGATAAGAGTACACTAGATAATATTCAACAATTAAAGAAGGTCGCGACAAAGTTACAAGAGTTGCCAGACGTGGCTGAAAAGTACATTGGGATGATATATATAGAACTTCATGGCAGAAATGACTGTGAAATTGAGAGTATTGCGGAAAAATTGATGAGATTAGCTATTGACCACGGTAGTGATGAAGAGTCAAGTTGGGCATTAATAGGGAAAAATGAAATCGAGAAAATAAGAGCGTTTAGACATGCTGCTCCTGAGTCTATTAATATTGCACTTGAAAGAGCTAAACTATTAGATAATCGTATCATGAAACTTTCTACTGACATTATTATAAATGAAAAATCTTTTGGCGAGATAATCGCTATGTATCAAAAGGATTTAATGGATAAAGGAATTAAATTTGCAATTTTTGGTCACGTAAAGGGCAATCATGTGCATGTGAATATTCTTCCTGAGAATTATAAGGAATATGTAATGGGTAAAAAGATTATTGAAAAATGGGTAATTAATACTTATATGGAAGGTGGCATTGTTTTCGGAGAGCATGGTGTCGGAAAAATTAAGAAGGAATTATTTCGAATGGTAACAAAGAGTGAAGCTCTAAGGAATATTCACAATATCAAAAAAACATTAGATCCGAATAGTAGTTTTAATCCTGGTAATATGTTTGATTAATACTCATGTTCTAAAATGTTTAAAACTCTTAAGCGATATTGAAGATTTTGTCTTGATATACTTAATCCCTGTATTCTAATTACATGAGGGCATAGAATTACGGAGGAGACTGCTTCTCCATGAAAAAGAGGATACGGATTATTTATGTAGAAGCGTAGTAGAAGCGTAATAGTATAGGGAAATATATCATGAGAAAAGAGGAACTAACATAGTATGGATTTGATACCATTGCCACGCAAGATTACAGCACAGGATGGGTTATTCTTGATAAACCATTATTCTGCCATTTTGTTAGATGAGGCTCAAGATGATAATGATATGGAAACAGCAAAGCTGTTGCAGAAGGAAATTAGAAAGGTTATTGCAATTACGCTACCGGTTAAAAAAGTACTGCGAAGTGCAGGGAATTTTAATGAAAACTGCATTTGCTTTCAATATGACACTATGGATGAAAAAAAAGAAAGCTACCGAGTGATGGTGAGACCGGATAAAATCACCATCACCGCTTGTTGCAACCGGGGTTTCCTATATGGGGCAGCGACGTTGATTCAATTATGCAAGATATCCCGTGGGGAAATTGGCTGTGTGGATATTGCCGATGAACCAGCCTATTCCAACAGAGGATATATGCTTGATGTTAGTCGCGGAAGGGTGCCCACTATGCACAGCTTGAAGGTGTTGGTTGATCGGCTGGCGCTTTATAAAATCAATCAACTTCAGTTGTATATGGAAAACTGTTTGCGCTTAGATGGCTTTGAGGAAATTTGGTCGCAGACCGATCCCTTTACCCCAGAAGAAATTCTGGAGTTGGATTGTTACTGCAATCTAAGAGGTATTGAGCTGGTACCCTGTATAGCAACATTTGGACATTTGTATGATTTACTCCGTTCAGTGGGTTTTGGTAAATACAGAGAAATGGACACCGGTCGGGGAGAGACCTTTACTTGGTATAACCGAATGAGACACCACATCATCAATGTTTCTGATCCCGAAAGCTTTACCCTTATCAAGGGCATACTCGACCAATATATGCCCTTGTTTCGTAGTAATAAAATAAACATTTGTTGCGATGAAACCTATGATTTGGGTAAGGGAAAAAGTGCTTCCATGGCTCAGCAAATGGATTACGGAGAGATGTACCTTTTTTATGTCAACCGATTAGTAGAGTATCTTCAAGGCAAGGGGAAAGAGGTTATGATTTGGGGGGATATAGTGAAGAGTCATCCCAAACATCTCGGTAAACTGAATGCACAGGTTACCTGCCTTAATTGGTATTACGAATATGGTGCTACGCAAGAAACTGTGAAAATTTTCTCCGACAAAGGCTTAAAACAATATGTATGTCCTAGCGTTTCCGGTTACAGTCGATTGGTAAATGCCTATGACATGAGCTTTACCAATATTAGGGAAATGGCGAAGTTGGGTCATCAGGTTCATGCGGAAGGATTTTTAAATACCGACTGGGGAGATTGCGGTCACATTAATATGCCGTCTCTGGCTATTCCTGGCATGATTTACGGTGCGTCACAAGGCTGGAACGTCGACGACGACAGGGATTTTAGTACGATAGACCAGGCTATTTCTCTCGTGGAATATGGAGACCATGGGAAAAGTCTGGTGGGACTGTTGCGTGAACTCTCTCATCAAGATATCAATATTTTTAGTAATTTGGCCTTTTTTAGGGATTATAAGGTATACAATGAGCCATATGAGGATTTTGGAATCAACCTGTATGAAAAAGCTAAAGAGGAAATGATGCAGGTTTCAGAGGATCAGCTAAAGTTAGCAGTTACAAAGTGTGAGGAAATCTTCAATTCCCTTAAACAAAATAATATGGGTTCCTATGCAGATCGCCAAGAAGAAATGGTGGAGTATTACCTTGCTGCCCGTGGTGTGGCACTGATGCAAGCACTTACTCTGGTCATTAAAGGGCTCGAGTATGGCCAGGCTGTCCAACCGCTGGACGTTCCGTATGAACTGGCTGGAAAGCTGGAATACTGGTTGATGGATTATTGTCAGGCGTGGAGGAATGGTAGCCGCGAGAGCGAATTGCACCGAATAAAAGAATTTGTTGGGCAAATTTGCTCAATCCTTAGAAAATATGATTCTAATTTGCACAATCAATAGTATAAAGGCCTGAGTCTTTATAGAATTGATTTCTATGAAGACTCAGACCTTCTTTTTGGCTACGATATTTTATAAGCTTTAATGTGACCAGTGACCAAAGACTGGCGTCGGAGCCCCTGCATCGAAGATGCGGGGGCTCCTTCTGATTATTCCTTAGTTTCAGCTTCAATTGCCGTTTCCACTGCAACTACAGTTTCTGGTTCTTCAGCCAATACCGGTAGAGGAGTAATAATTCCATAGACTTCGTCTTCGTTTTCTGTAACTATTAGTTGCTTATCTAAATTGAAATTCTTTGAAGTAATTGTATCACCTAACACCATTGTGGACACGTCAACAATTATTGATTCAGGCATCAAGGCAACTTTTCCTACAACTTCTACCTCGGATTTATGAATTTGTAGTAGCACACTATCTAGATTATCTCGACCTTCATAGTGGATTTGGATCTGCATGCTTACCTCACGATCTTGTGAGACAAGGAAGACATCTGTATGAATGACTGTAGCGGTAACAGGATGCCTTTGAACTTCCTTAATAAATCCAAATTTCTTGGTGCCACCATACGTGACCCATACTTTAGCATTTGAACCATGTACAGCAATAATTTTTTTCAGTTCTGTTGTGTCAAATTGAATGGAAAGTGCGGTTTTAACACTATCACCATAAAGTACGCCGGGTGTAAAACCCGCTTGTCTACATTGCTTAGGTTGCATAGTCCTCTCAACTGCGTTTAAAATAGTTTCTCCCATAAGAAATCACTCCTTTATTATGCCTTGCTATCAAGCCATTATTTATGACTGTTATCGTGCAGGCTTGTTGGCATCTAGGCCACATTAAGTTATAGTATATCATAAAATTTGCAAATCCATCATTTTAAAAGGAAATTTGCAATATTGAGTAAGGTAGAGTGGCTCTGAAATGAAACAACACTCGATGGGGAATTTCTACTTCTTTGAATATGAGTTGTATTGTGTGGACATAGTTAGAAAAGACTGTAACGGGTTATTGATAAGTTGAACTTGACAGGGTCTGTTATTGGATGCGAAAAAGAAAGGTGGAAGCAGAATGAATATATTACTGGTATGTGTAGCTGGGATGTCAACAAGTCTTCTGGTTAGAAAGATGGAGATTGAAGCTTCAAGCAGGGGGCTGGATGTAAAGATTATGGCAAAGGCAATTGATGATCTCGAAAATGTCATTGATGAATATGATGTAATACTGCTCGGGCCTCAGATTAAATATAAGGAACCGTACATAAAGAAATTAGCCCAGCAAAAGGGGAAAAAATATTCAGTGATACCTTCAATGATGTATGGCATGGTTGATGGAAAAGAGACTCTAGATTTAGCATTAAAGTTAAAGGACTAAAGGGGGATTAACTAGTGAGTTTTGAAGAGATAGTGTTCAACATTATCGGTTATTCAGGCGACTCGAAAGCGTATTGTTTTCAGTCGTTAAGTGCTGCAAGGGAAGGGGATTTCAAAGAATGTGATGAACTGATGGAAAAGTCAAAGGCAGAACTTCTAAAGGCCCATCACATTCAGACAAAGATGATACAAGAGGAAGCATCAGGGACAAAGCAGGAGTTGAACCTCCTAATGGTACATGCCCAAGACCATCTGATGAACGCAGCCCTTGCAAAGGATCTCATCGAAGAGATGATTTTAATGTATAAGAAATTTAAATAATAAAATTTATGGGGGCTTATATGTATGACAATCATGGAGAAAATTACAACAATTATCGAAGATAAGGTGGCACCTCCACTGATCAAGGTGGCAGAGAATAAGTATATGGATGCCATACAAAAGACTTTTCTAACGTTTATGCCATTCCTGATCATAAGTTCAGTATTTATACTGGTCGCTGCGCTTCCAATACCAGGCTGGGATAAAATAGTTGCTCCTTTTGTTGGCAAGCTTTGGGGGGCTGTCAGTAGCATATTTGGGTTAATGTCAATTGGAGTCGCTCTTGGAATTGGATATTATCTATCGTCTTACTATCATAAAAAGGATCGTGAGGTAGACCCGTTTTCAGGTGCACTCATAGCCCTATTTAGCTTTTTAATACTTTATCCTGTAGGCGTGAGTGATAAAGGTAGTGCCTTTATACCTGCTGATAATCTTGGCAGTACCGGTATCTTCGCCGCAATATTTGTCGCGATCATAACGGTAGAAATTTACAGGATACTTATTAATAAGAAGATAACAATAAAGATGCCTGAAGGTGTTCCTCCCATGGTGGCCGGTGCCTTCACAGCACTTATCCCAGTGTTTGTTTCAATCACTTTCTGGTGGATCATAAGACAGGTCTTGAATATTGACATTCCCGTCTTAATAATGGAGGCATTTAAACCCCTTGTAGCAGCGGGCTCAAGTGTGTATGCACAGGGAACTGGATTCTTTATTGACAGGATTCTGTGGTTTGTAGGAATTCACGGTTCTAATGTTGTAACCTCTGTTATGCAACCAATATGGACACAGATGCTGGCAGATAATATTGCCGCTGTTAAGGCAGGACTTATTCCGCCCCATATTCCATCAGAACAGTTCATCAATCTGTTTGTAAGGGTAAGTCCGCTACCGTTGATCATACTCATGTTAAGATCAAAGGTTACAAGATACAGAATCCTTGGAAAATTGGCGCTTCCAGCTGCAATATTCAATATAGCTGAGCCGATCTTGTACGGTCTTCCATTAGTATTGAACCCCCTGCTCTTTATTCCATGGGTAGGTGGCTATATGTTCCTGTTCGTATTCAACTATATTATTGTAGCAATACAGTTAGTACCCATTCCCTATCTCATGGTGCCCTGGACAATGCCTGGGCCAATCGCAGCTTATCTTGCAACAGGAGGAAGCATTAGAGCAGCAATACTTTCAATTGCCGGCTATGTCATCATGGGCTTTATCTGGTACCCGTTCTTCAAGGCACTTGAAAGAAAAACACTTAACGAAGAAGGTAATCAAGAAAAAATAGCCATAAAAGAGGTAAAGTAAATGTTTGATATGAGAAGTTATGAATACATGGATGAGACTGAGGTCATAGACTTATGGAATAGTTGCCTGACTAGAGACCCAATTAGTCGTGATGTATTTCATAAGAAGGTACTGCTGGATGTGAATTTTGAGGAAAACCTCTGTCTTGTAGCAGTAGACCATGGAACGATCATTGGGTTTATACTTGGGATGGTAAGGAAATATCCTTACGAAGAAAGAGGTATGGAGCCTGAGAGAGGATGGATATCTGTTGTATTTGTCCATACCTCCTTCCGGAGGGAGGGCATTGCAAAGGCCTTAGTAGAAAAAGTTGAAGAAGATATGAAAAATAACTACGGCAAAGTGAATATATCCCTTGCTTCTTACAGCCCTAACTATTTCTTTCCTGGACCGGACAAGGAGGTATATGGGCACTCAATTAAATTCTTTAAAGCAATGGGTTATGAGGTATTAGGAGAGGCCGTGGGAATGGATGCGGTTCTTTACGACTTCAACATCCCAGAAAAAGTTATTGAAATAGAAAAAAATCTTAAGGTCTCTGGCTATAGGCTGGAACGCTTCAAAGAAATCTATTCGTTGCCACTGCTTAAGTTCCTTCATGAGCAATTCCCAGGGGGATGGGTTAGGAATGCAAGAGAGGCCCTCCTTAAAAATAAAGGAGTCGATACAATAATTCTGGCTTTTAATGGTGACAATCACATTGTGGGGTATTGTCAGAGAGCGATCGATGACTTGGAAGGGCATTTTGGACCGTTTGGAGTCGATGAGAGTTTAAGAGGAAAAAAGCTTGGAACTGTGTTGTTCTACAGGATGCTCTTTGACATGTATACTAGGGGGATTTATCATGTATGGCTAGCTTGGACCGATGGGGAGGCCCAGAAGTTTTATGAGAGAGCAGGCATGAAAGTAAATAAGAAGCATGCGGTTATGAAGAAATTCATGAAGTAGGAGGTAGCAAAATTGGATAAGCACATTATGGCCTTCGGAGCCCATGCGTTGGATGCAGAGCTTATGGGAGGACCCGTTATAGCGAAGTTTTCCAAGTGTGGCTACAAAGGTACAATAGTTCATATAACCAGGGGTGAGAGGGGTAATCCCCAAAAAGCTCCAGAAGCTTATGGTAAACAGGTTGAAGAAGAGATGGTAAAGGTAGCAGAGGGTCTCGGAGCTGAAGCATTATGGATGGGATACCAAGCCGGAAATTTACCTTCTTTGGAACAGATAGCCCTTGATCTATGCAAGCTCATAAGAGAGAGAAAGCCCACAATCGTCATAACACACTGGAGGGGAAGTCTGCATCCGAGACATATACTGACACATGATGCTGTCGTAGAAGGGATAAGACTGGCAGCAGATCAGAAAATAGAAACGGGCAGTGCAGCTTATAAGGTTCCCTATCTCTATTTTGGAGAGAACTGCGAGGACTTGAACGGGTTCATCCCACAGGTATATATTGATATCGAGGATAGCTTTGAACAATGGTTCAAGGCACTTAATCATTATGAGCTCTTCAGGGGAGGTGTCCTAACAGTTCCTTATGAGGATTACTACAGAACGATGGCTAAAATAAGGGGAATTGAAATAGGACAGAAGCTATCCAAGGCCTTTATGGTAGCCTCTCATGTGCAAAATTTTTTAGATGAATAGATGAATAACGGAGTTGATCATGAATGCTTAGCAAAGGTATCTCTGCTTATGTGGGGATGAGGTATACTATCGAAGCGAACCGTCCTTATTTGCGATTAGCCCGTCAATTTGGTTTTACGAGGCTCTTCACTTCATTACACATCCCAGAGGCGAACGCGGAGATCCTCCTAGAAGAATTTCAGGCTTTAGTGGTAGAAGCGGTAACATTAGGTTTCCAAATTACAGCAGACATTTCACCCAGGGCGTTCACGCTGCTTCAGGCCAGCCTTGATAACCTAGAACCCTTGCGCCGCATAGGGCTGCACGCTCTCCGCGTAGACTTTGGCTTTACTCCAGCGGAAATAGCCCGTCTGTCCAGGGAGAGCGGACTGTCGGTTGAAATCAACGCCAGTACGGTCAATGAGCATTTACTCCAAGAGATTATGGATGCCGGTGCAGATCCTGCTAGGCTTCAGGCTTGCCACAACTATTATCCCCGACCGGAAACGGGTCTGTCCTATGATCTTTTTGCTGAGCGTTCCCAGATATTTCAGAAATACAAAATACCCGTTATGGCCTTTATCAGTTCTCGTAAAAACCCGCGGGGTCCGATCTTTGCTGGGCTGCCAACTTTAGAGGAACACAGGTTGTGGAAACCGTTACAAGCGGCCAAACATCTGGCTGCTTGTGGCTTAGTTGATGGCATTCTGTTCGGAGATCCGTTGGCCGAGCCTATGGAGTTGGCTGGAGTCGGTCAGGTGGAAGCTTCGTGCCTAGACCTTCAGATAGAGGGTAAGCTTGATTTGACGGAGCAGGAACGGATCGTCTTATTTGCCCCACAGCATACTAACCGCTTGGACCCTGGAAAAGATGTTGTCCGCTCTCAGGAGGGGCGCGGCTTATGTCAGGGAGAGATCATACCCCGTCCTCCGCAACCTCGTTTGCGTGGAAGCATCACTCTGGATAATTCTCAATACCTGCGTTACATGGGAGAGCTACAAGTTGTTAAGAAGCCACTTCCGGCTGATCCCAAAGTGAACGTTGTCGGTAGGGTAGTACCAGAAGAAGAGTTTCTGCTCCACTGGATTACTCCTGGACGGGCATTTCGCTTTACAGAAAAAAGCTAGAAGGAAAGGGTAGACTTCTATGAACTTGGAAAAATTGTTAACGGAAGCGCGTAACCTTGAGACGGAAAAAATTGACGAAATGGCAACGCTGGAAATCTTACAATGCATCAATAAAGAGGATGAAAAGGTTGCTTTAGCCATCAAATTAGTACTACCTCAGATTGCACAGGCTGTAGACCGGGTTGCTGAGAGCCTGAGTGGGGGAGGTCGGTTAATCTATCTAGGTGCGGGAACAAGTGGTAGAATAGGTGTACTTGATGCTTCGGAATGTCCACCAACTTACGGTACTCCACCAGATATGGTGCAAGGGATTATCGCTGGCGGTGAAAAGGCTGTTTTTCGTGCTGTTGAGGGCGCAGAAGATTCCTTGACGATGGCGGTTGAAGATTTGACATCCCGTGGCCTAAGTCCGAGAGATGTTGTCGTAGGAATCGCAGCCAGCGGACGGACGCCTTATGTCATAGGGGGGTTAGAGCATGCTCACCAGGTTGGATGCCATACGGTGGCTGTCGTTTGTACTCCAGATTCAGAAATGCAAAAAGTGTCTGAGATAACGATTGCTATTTTGGTCGGGCCAGAGGTGATCATGGGCTCAACCAGAATGAAAGCGGGTACTGCCCAGAAATTGGTTTTGAATATGTTAACGACAGCGTCAATGATCAAAATGGGCAAGGTGTACAGTAACTTGATGGTGGATGTCCAAGCTACCAATAAGAAACTGGTGGAGCGATCTCATCGTATTGTCTGTTTGGCTACGGGCGTTCGCAGAGAGAAAGCAGAGGCGGCCATCATTGAAGCCGGAGGGTCGGTTAAATTGGCCGTGACTATGCTGTTGGCCAGTATTACTGCTGTTGAGGCACAAGAGCTTCTCGTGCAAGCGAGTGGTAGTGTGTCTCAAGCCTTAAAGAAGGTTAGACAGTAGTTCACCAGTGGGCACTGAGGAGGAATTCTAATGGATCGAGGTTTGGTGCACGGCGCAACATTGGTTCTGCCAGATCGTATTTGTTATGGTGGAATGATCTGGCAAGAAGGTATTCTGAAGGAAATCTTTGAAGAAGCCTCGCCATTTCAGGAGCCAAAATTTCAGTCGGGCGGCACAACAAACGTGTGGGACCTAGAAGGGGATCTATTGATCCCAGGTTTGATTGATACGCATGTTCATGGGGCGGGTGGATGCGATGTCATGGATGGCACCACCGAGAGTTTACAGATCCTAGCTGAGACTCTTCTTAAAGAAGGAACGACCGCTTTTTTGCCCACAACCATGTCTAGTATCCCAGGACATTTGAAGAGAGTGGTAGAAAATGTAGCGAATTTCAACAAGGGCCACTTCCGGGGTGCAGAAATCTTAGGACTACATTTGGAGGGCCCCTTTTTAGCAAAGGAGTTCAGAGGCGCGCAAGCACCAGAACTGATTTGGGATGAAGCCAAGGAGGGGAGTGCACAATTCTTGGCAGATCTGCTGAGCGAGTATCCAGAACTCGTTAAGATATTGACCTTTGCTCCAGAACGACGGGATGGGCGCCAACTAGCTGAGGTTTGTCTGGCGCATGGCGTAATCCCCTCAGCGGGACATACAGCGGCCGATTTTGCTCAGATGGCGCAGGCAGTACAATGGGGTGTGCGGCATACTACCCATACGTTTAATGCTATGCCTGGAATTCATCACCGTAACCCTGGGATAATAACAAAAGCGTTACTTGATGATACAATTACCCTCGAGATCATTGCTGATGGGGTGCACATCCACCCGGCAGTGATAGATCTGGTATTAAGGACTAAAGCTCCAGAACGGATTTGTCTCATCTCAGATGGCACCAGGGCCGTGGGCATGCCAGACGGAGAATACGAACTTGGGGGACAAAAGACTCTTGTACGTCAAGGGGTGGTTCAGTTGTCAAATGGGACAATCGCAGGTAGTGCCTATCCCTTGCGGCAAGGCCTGAAACTATTGGTACAAAAGCTTCAATACCCCTTGCTAGAGGCTGTGCGGTATGCAACTTCAAATCCCGCTAAACTTTTAGGGATTGATCACCGTATTGGCAGTCTAGCCTTAAACAAGGAAGCGACATTTATCCGTATGTCCTCGGATTTTGACATAAAGCAGGTTTGGTTGCAAGGCAGGTTAGTGTTTGAGGCAAGTGAAATGTAGGAGGAGGCAACATGGAATACATTTACGCCCAAGATAATTTGAATTTAGGCCAAATGGCCGCCCGTTGGGTGGCCCGTGAAATCTTAATCGACCCAAAGCTAGTGTTGGGTCTTCCAACGGGAAGTACGCCGATTGGCATGTACCAATATCTGACCCGGCTTGCCCAAGAAGGGATCCTTAGTTTTGCTCAGGCCAGAACCTTTAACCTTGATGAGTATGTGGGCTTAACGGCTGAACACCCACAAAGCTACGCTTATTTTATGCGTGAACATTTTTGGAGTAAGGTGGATTTGCCGAAGGGTAATCTGGATATACCCCAGGGAGATACTTCTGATTTAGCTGCGGAATGCCGAAGGTACGATGCTGCAATTCAAAGGGCAGGCGGCATTGGGGTGCAAGTTTTGGGCCTAGGCCCTAATGGTCACATCGGTTTCAATGAACCTTCGCATAATATGGAAATTCATACGCATGTCGTGGATTTAACGGCGGAGACAATTCAGGCGAATACACGATTTTTCCTGCGTTCTGCCGAAGTGCCTCGTAAAGCGGTCACAATGGGTGTGGGTAGCATTATGCAAGCGCAAAAAATTCTCTTACTGGTCAGTGGGGAGAGCAAAAGAGACATATTGACCAAGACGTTCTATGGACCTGTGAGCACAGAGGTTCCCTCTAGCATTCTACAGCTGCATGCAGATTTAACGTTGCTCACGGACATTAAACTTTAGGAGGTAGAGTCGTGGAAAAGGAAATAGTCATTAAGAATAAATCTGGATTGCATGCTCGGCCCGCTGCACAGTTTGTTACGTTTGCTAAAAAGTATCCCGAGAACATTATGGTTTTCAAAGGGGATAAATATGCTCCAGCGAGAAGTCTGCTAAGTATTCTTGGCTTAGGTATTTCTCATGGCGATACTGTCCGTTTGCAGGTCGAGGGAGATCAGGCTGCACAGATTTTATCCGAGCTCGCTGAATACTTGGAGAAATTGGCGTATGAGGAATAAGGAGGGGCTGCAAGGATTAGGAGTTTCCAAGGGTATAGCATTAGGACAGGCTCTCTGGCTGTACGTTGCCCCTGCCCAAACTGAAGGAGAACGGAGACTGTCGGAGGAAGAAGTTCCCGTTGAGCTAGAGAAGTTTCAGGTAGCTCTTAAAGTGGCGGCCGAACAGGTGAGAGATCTGACCGAAACACTGGAGGCAAAATTCCCTGATGAGGCGGCTATCTTCGAAGCCCATGCTTTAATTCTAGAGGACGAGGAATTAGGTCATTCTGTACAGGGTTATCTTGAAAATGATCGGATTCCAGCAGATCAGGCGGTCAACCTTAGTATTCGCCACTTCAAGCAGATATTTTTAGCGATGGAAGATCCATATTTTCAGGCTCGTGCGGCTGATCTAGAGGATATCGGGCAGAGACTCATCCTTAATCTGCAGGGAACACCACCCGTGAATCTGCAATCGTTACCGCCAGGGACCATTCTAGTGGCCGATGACCTGACTCCTTCGCAAACTGCTGGACTTGATCCTGAAAGTGTGGTCGGTCTTATAACACGTCAGGGAGGCAAGACCTCACATACGGCGATATTGGCTAAAACTTTGGGAATTCCTGCTGTGGTAGGTTGTCCTGGTTTAGAGCAAATTAAAGATGGAGACTCAGTGATCCTCGATGGGGAGAAGGGCGATATTACGTTAAGGCCTACAGCAGTGCAATGGGCTGAAGCAGAACGGCGACGAGAAGAGTATTCGTTGCTCAAACAAAGTTATATGGCCCAAGTTGCTTTGCCTGCGGTTACATTGGATGGGCATCTGGTTACTTTGGGCGTCAATTTAGCCCATCCTAGTGCTGCAACTGAGGCAGTGAAGGCTGGCGCAGAAGAAGTAGGCTTATTTCGTACCGAGTTTTTATACTTAGGAAGACAAACGGCACCGTCGGAGGAAGAACAATTCGTTGCTTATCGAACGTTAGTGGAGAAGATGCAGGGGCGTCCAGTAATTTTCCGAACGCTAGATGTTGGTGGAGACAAAAAGGTACCTTATCTTGGCTTAGCCGAGGAAGACAATCCCTTCCTGGGCTACAGGGCTTTACGTATATGTCTGCAGGAACCTGAGCTGTTTTCAGCTCAACTGCGAGCATTACTACGGGCCAGTGCCTTTGGACCGAGTCGAATTATGTTTCCCATGGTAGCGACACTCGAGGAATTGAGGGAAGCGAAGGAATGCGTAAGTCGTGCTCAGTTGGAGTTAAGCCAAGAGGGGCAAGCTTTTGATCCAAATATCGAGATCGGTATTATGATTGAAATACCTTCGGCAGCTATTATGGCTGAAGAATTTGCTCAGGAAGTGGACTTTTTTAGTATCGGTACCAATGATCTTGTTCAATACACTTTAGCGGCGGACAGACTCAATCCGAAATTAGGGCGGCTCTATCAAAATCATAACCCTGCAGTATTGCGTTTAATCGCGCAGGTCGTGAAAGCAGCTCATCATTACGGCCGGCGTGTGGGGGTGTGCGGTGAAATGGCGGGTCAGTTGAGTGGCGCCCTTATTTTGCTGGGTCTAGGGGTGGATGAGTTATCGATGAGCGTCGGTAGTTTGCCGGAGATAAAATCCTTAATTCGTGAAACTTCTTCATTGGAAGGACGAAAATTAGCTGATTCGCTGCTGAGAATGAAGACACCGACGGAGGTGGAGGCGGCTGTAACCGGTTTCTTAACAGCCAGACCTATTTAAACCTATAATCGCCGCAACCTAGAAAACCGCTGAGCCAACAATGGCCCAGCGGTTTTCTACTATAACTCAATGAGTTAGGCATATGAAAGAAAATAACAAGTCAAAGATGTCATGGATATTTTGCGTCAGACAAGGAGGTACGTCTCCAGATGTCAGTAATGCAAGAGCGAGAGAATCTTATCCTTATTAAAGCCAACAACAGTTTCATCTCCGACCAAAAAGGTAGGAACGCTCTTAATATTCCTTTTTTGTAACTCCAGCAACGCATTATCGTCAGTACTTATATTTCTTTCCTCAAACGGAATACTGTTTTGCGAAAGAAACTTCTTCGCTAAGGTGCAGTAAGGTCAAGTATTGTTGGTAAACATAGTGACACTTTTCATCTTAGATTCCTCCTTATTCATTTCTGTCATTAGTATCACATTAAAATCTATTTTCCATACTTTATCACACTCATTTATCTATTCGTAAGATTCCCACTTCTATAAGTGGGAGCGTCCTAAGTCGCTTCAGTGGGGGTAGAATCCCCTACTGAAGTTTCGATGTTCAGCTTAAGCTGAACGAGTTCACTTTAAAGGTTCTGGCCTAAAGCGGGACGAAAGGTGGCAGGGTATTATTACGGGTGCACTCCCATTAACAAGACGGCCATCGACAAAGCTGAATTTTTGCTGAAATATATCCGTTTCTTTATTCCAAGGATTTGAATTACCGCCGAAGACAAAATTACCTAGACTATAAACTATACATTTACCCCGATACATTTCGTACGGTTGTATAATGTGAGGGTGGTGACCTAGAACCAGGTCTGCCCCCATGTCAACGGCGAATCGCCCAAGGTCACGTTGTCCTTGGTTTACGGTTGATTTGTTTTCCGTACCCCAGTGGAAACTCACGATAATTAAGGAGGTTTTTTCTTTCAGAGTCTGGATATTATCAGTTAGATCCGATTTTAGCTTATCTGAATTAACCCCTTCTTCCAAGGGTCCTAACGTATTGACCCCAATCAAACCTATTTTCACCCCGTTTTTTTCAAACACCGCTAGTTTGTTATCTCCAAAACTAGATATTCCTGCATGATCTAAGGTTGATACAGTATTCGTGAACCCTTTGGTCAAATAATCCATACTATGGTTGTTGGCTAAGTTCACAGCCTCAATGCTGCCCTCTTTCAAAATCTCCGTAAAGTAGGGATTTCCCTTGAAGAAAAAGGCCTGGTTCCCTTGCGCGCTTTTATCAGGTTTTTCGGAGGCCTCAGTTAAGGTCCCTTCTAAGTTAGCAAGGGTGAGATCATCCTCACTGAGTACTTTCTGAACCCTTGAGAAGAAATATCCCGCACCATGAAGTTTATAAGTCTCATTAAAACTTCCTGCGTATGAAAAGCGTTCATCTTGGCCCAAGGTGACATCTCCAACAGCACCGATGGTCAGGGTCGCTTTTGTAGCCCTGTCCAACACTTCGAACACTGGAATCTGTGGAGCCTCTAGCGCCGCTAGTGCTGCTGGATCCGCACGAACCTGAGCAGAATCAGCTGGCTTATAGCTATCCTGGTCATCAAAATGCCACCACTCGGTGGCCAGCTTCTTAAATCCGTGCTTGAGCATGACAGTTTGCAAATAGGTAGCATTAACATTTTCATTTGCTCGCGCTGCTGCGGCTATGAAATCGTCATAGCCTGTAGGCATGGGGATTTCATTGCCTTGAAGATCGATCAAGGTCACATCAACTGCTGACCCACGCGAGTGGTTAGAATATCCCTTATAGGGATTCGCAACATATCGGGTATCAGGTACAAGATTCCACATCTTAAACTGAGCATCAGGACTTCTATAGGCATCCCATAGTTTCAGCTGGTAGCCTTTTTTCTCAACTTCGTCGGCTACTAGTTTGAGCTTATCGGCTGTTCCTTGGCGAAGAAGCGCACTTGAGCTATTGTAAAGCTTGTTGTGAGTAAAATTATCCGTTGTCGCATACTTTATGTCCAAGACCACAGACGGGATTATTTGCTGGATTTCAACAAAATCCGTGTTCTTGTCAGCTGCCATAACTTGAGCTGAAGATCCAAAAATGCATGAGCAGGTTATTAGGACCGCCAGAAATCGGTTGAACACGAAGAACACCTCCCATTGATATTGCTAGAGCGCTTCACAATAGCAACCTAGTTAAAATTCCCTAGAAGGTGTTTAATTATCTAGATTTGAAGAAGGTAAATTTAAGCAGATATACAGGAGCGTTTCCGTTACAATCGACAAAGTGATTTATAAATGTTAATATTATTTTCATACAGTATTGGGTGGCACCGCAAGCCATATCGCCCCATGGTTGTGGAGTGATATGGCTTTTCTGCATACATAAACCTTTGATCTTTAGTTGAACGAGTTTACTAGGAAGCCATATATTTCATAGGGAGGTTATAAAATGACGTTAGAGTTATTAATGGGAAATCAGGCCATTGCCATGGGCGCAATTCGTTCTGGGGTAGGAGTTGTCACGGGATATCCTGGAACCCCATCCACTGAAATTCTGGAAACGGTTGCCAAGAGAAATCCTGGTCATATCTATGTTGAGTGGTCAGTCAATGAGAAGTCCGCGTTGGAGGTAGCTGCAGGAGCTGCATATGCGGGTCTGCGAACGATGGTAACGATGAAGCAGGTGGGACTGAATGTCGCTTCAGATCCTCTGATGAGTCTTGCCTATATCGGCATCAAGGGTGGGATGGTCGTAGTAGTAGCCGATGACCCTGGGCCCATATCCTCTCAAACTGAACAGGATACTCGACAATTTGGCGTTTTTTCAAAATTACCGGTATTTGACCCATCCTCGCCAGAGGAAGCCTATCTGATGATCGGAGATGCCTTTGAATATTCTGAAAAATATGGTACTCCGGTAATATTTCGTCCTACCACTAGGGTTTGCCATGGCTATGCTACTGTAAAGCTAGCGGAAAACTGCTATGAAGTGAAGACAGAGGGTTTTATTAAGGATCCCAAGTGGGCAATTTTTCCTCGCCTTTCTTATCAGAATCATTTAAAAATCGAAGTACGGCAACCCGTATTAGGGGAAGACTTTTCGTCATACCGCTTTAATTCTGTGCTTGGAAACGGTAAAAAAGGCCTTGCCACAGGAGGTATTAATTATGCCTATATTTGTGAAGCGTTAGAGGACTTAAATGCTGAATGCAAGGTATTCAAGGTCGCCACACCGCATCCGTTCCCTGAAAAACTGGCCTTGGAATTCTTAGAAGGTCTGCAAGAAGTTCTTGTAGTAGAGGAATTAGATCCTGTTATTGAGAAGGAATTGGTCTATTTGTGTGGGAAGCATCAGTTGCCAGTGAAAATATATGGCAAGTTGACACAGCATATCCAAAACGCAGGTGAAAATACAGTAGAGTCAGTAACTAGGGCAGTTGCTAAATTTCTGGAAAGACCTACTCCACAATTAAAGCTACCTGAAGATTTACCGGCTCTGCCGGTTAGACCGCCTGTGTTATGTGCAGGCTGCCCGCATAGAGCCTCCTTCTATACAGTAAAGCAGGCCATGAAAGGTCAGAAAGCTGTCTTCTCAGGTGACATTGGATGTTATACTTTGGGGAATGCAAAACCTCTGGAAATGGTGGATACCTGTCTTTGTATGGGCGCAGGAATAACGATTGCTCAGGGACTACACAGAGCACAACCAGAGGTTGTCAATTTTGCTTTTATAGGGGATTCTACGTTCTTCCATTCAGGAATACCAGGCGTTATTAATGCAATATATAATGACACAGATATTGTCCTTATAGTCTTGGACAACTCAACGACCGCTATGACCGGCCATCAGCCTCATCCCGGAACAGGTAAAACAATGATGGGTTCTATTTCAGAAAAAATCAGCATCAACAAGGTTTTGAGCGCGCTTGGGGTCAAGCAGCTTGTAACCACAGATCCTTTTAATCTGGAACAGTCCATTGCTGTTGTCCAAGAAGCAGCAGCGTTTAAGGGGTTATCCGCTGTTATCTTTAAGTCTCCTTGTATTGCTTTGGTCGATCCAGCCTCTATATACTCTGTCGATCAAGAGAAGTGTACGGGCTGTAAACGCTGTATTACAGAATTAGGCTGTCCAGCTATTGTTAGAGAGAATAACACAGTGCGGATCGATCCTTCCTTGTGCTATGGCTGTTCGATCTGCGCACAGGTTTGTCCGTTTGATGCAATTGGGGGTGTAAAATAATGATTAATTGTATTTTAGCCGGTGTCGGTGGGCAGGGTATCGTTCTAGCCTCCAAACTAATGGCTCAAGCTGCCATGACGAATGGTATGACAGTGCGTACCGCTGAAACAATTGGTATGGCTCAGCGGGGCGGTTGTGTTGTGAGCCATGTCCGGATGGGTAAGAAAATTCATTCTCCTTTGATTCCACTTCAATCGGCTGATGTAGTGATTGGATTTGAGCCGGCAGAGGCAGTGAGGAGTTTGCCTTATTTGAAAGAAACCGGAACTGTCATTGTAAGTCGAAAAGCAATAAAACCAGTCACCGACTCTCTCTCCGACACTGATTATAACGGGGATGAGATGCTTAAATACCTAGGCAGCCATTGCTTGCATTTGATAATTGTTGATACCAAAGCTATTTTCACCACATGTGGTACCACAAAAGTATTAAATATTGCGCTTTTAGGGGCGGCTGCAGCGGCAGGTGTCCTTGGAGTTTCCTTGGAAGATATAGAGAGCACGATAAAGGAGAAATTACCACAACAATTTATTGATATGAATTTGAAAGCATTACGGGCAGGCGCCATAACCGGCTTAAAGGAGACTATAGTAGGATGAATCAATCGCAACTTGAGGGCATTGTAAAAATGCTCATTAGACTTTCTAAGGTCAATGAATTTTATAAGAAGAAATTTGAGGGAATTGATCTATTGGTGATTCAGAGTCAAGAGGATTTTGAAAAACTACCCTTTACCAATAAAGGCGATCTGAGAGAAGCCTATCCTTTGGGACTGCAAGCAGTTCCCGACAGCGAAATTGTACGTATTCATTCCTCTTCCGGCACTACAGGTACACCTGTTATCATTCCATATACTAAACAGGATGTCACAGACTGGGCCGAAATGTTTCAACGCTGTTACGAAACAGCTGGACTGACTAAATTAGATCGTGTTCATATTACGCCTGGGTATGGACTGTGGACTGCAGGAATTGGGTTTCAAGCTGGGGCAGAGCTGTTAGGGGCCATGGTCATTCCTATGGGACCAGGGAATACGGATAAACAAATTCAAATGATGAGAGATCTAAAAAGTACTGTGCTATGTGCCACATCTTCTTATGCGCTTCTATTAGCGGAAGAAATCACCAAGCGGAAGGTAAAAGATAAAATTCATCTTACCAAGGGGATTATTGGTTCAGAACGCTGGGGAGAAAAAATGCGACGTCGCATAGCCAATGAACTTGGAGTCCAACTCTATGATATCTATGGCTTGACAGAGATCTATGGGCCTGGTATTGCCATGAGCTGCGATGAAGAATGCGGTATGCATTACTGGGATGATTATTTGTATTTCGAAATTATAAACCAAAACACCGGCAAACAGGTGCCATATGGTGAAATCGGTGAGCTCGTTATTACCACTCTAAGAAAAGAGGGAGCTCCACTTATAAGATATCGTACTCATGATTTAACAAGATTTATGCCCGGTGAATGTGCTTGTGGTCTGAAATACCCAAGGATTGATACGCTTATTGGACGAACAGACGACATGATAAAGGTAAAAGGTACTAATATTTTCCCTGCGCAGATTGATGAAATACTGCAGGAAGTTGAAGGGGCAAGCAGCGAGTATCAGGTAATTATTGACCATTTGAATGGCAAAGACATTATGACATTGTTTTTTGAAATCGAGCATGAAGCAAATAAAACAAGCGTTGAGCACAATGTTAGACATTATTGCAAAGCGAAGATTGGTATTACCGTTGTTCCAAAGGCTGTTTCGATTGGGGAGCTTCCTAGAAGTGAGAAAAAATCCACCCGCATTTTTGATAACAGGTATTAAAGTTTAACTCTATTTTATGCTTTCTTTTCACATAATCCTCCCTAAGCAAGGCAATAATTATGTTATCTTATCGTAGGATCAACCATATGGGTTTATCGATAACTCCCAATCTCGCCTGGTGATAAGGTGTTTGAGGCTGATAATTCTGGGAATAGGTTTTACAAAGTAACATATCGTTTCAAAGGTGAAGGAGCTATGTGGAGCGGCGCCAGTGGTGAGGGAACGTTTGAAGGTGGTAAGTTAACCACAAAGACTCAAAAAGATAAATATTATTGTTCCTTCTATTTGAACTGGGTATATTTTACAATCAAGAGAGGAGATACTATATGGAACAAATACAAATATGGAGGTAGAGTATGATGAATAGTGTTTGTGAAATGGTAGTACATAACATTACAGTATCCTTTAAGAACGAAAATGATAATTGGGAAGATACGGAGTCATATCAAATCGTAAGTGAAGATAGTGATTTTGGATGTGGTTTATTAAATGAAGAAGCCCCCTTAGCAAGAGCTGCCATGAAAACCAAGATCAACCAAATTGGCCATCTACCGTCGGGCGAAATTTTTTTATTAGTCAATAAATTACCATTGTCGTTGTGAGCCGTAAGTTGAGGAAAAGTGTTTATGGGAAGTGAATTTCTCGTGCACAGGGCAAACAATTGACTTCAGATGATCTTCCCCACAAAGGCGCTTCATGTCAAGGTATCTATGGGAATCGTCTATTTCAAATGACCTTTCCATAAAAATATCCCCCATGATAGATTCATAGTCTATCGTAGGGGACGTTTTGGGTGAAAAAGATATTATGGGAGGAATTCGAAGAAACTTGTGGAAAGTATAGTTTGGAGTAGTTATAGACTAGCCAAAGTGCGAACGGCATCTACAACTAATTGCGTCTCTTCTAGCGTGTTGAAATGCGAGAAGGAAAACCGGACAGAGCCTGATATATTGAGAGCATCATGCATCAACGGCGCACAATGTGCTCCCGCGCGAACTGCAATGCCATATTTCTCGAAAAGTAGATAGGCTACTTGACCGGAATCATATCCTTCAATATTGAGAGAGACTACGGGTGTGCGAAGGGGTGCAGCCAAATCACCATATAGCGTAACCCTGGGGATATCCGCAAGCAAATGTGCAAACAGGCGAGCCAATCCATCGGCCTTATTGTGGATGGACGAAAGTCCAACGGATTGTATATATTGTACTCCGGCCAACAGTCCTGCGATTCCGTGTGCATTTTGCGTACCGGCTTCCAAAGCATCAGGCAATTGAAAGGGATGTTTGTGGTCAAAGGAATGATGCCCGCTTCCTCCAACATACAAGGGCTCGGGCATGTAATCCGCTCCCAAACAGAGTCCACCAGTGCCTTGCGGCCCGAAGAGCGATTTATGGCCGGTAAAGCAAAGCGCAGATATGTTTTTCATATCAATCGATAAAAGCCCGGCGCTTTGTGCCGCGTCTACGATGAAGAGCACTCCCCGCGTTGCGCATAATTCACCGATAGACTGTAGATCCAATACGTTTCCTGTGACATTGGAGGCATGTGTGAGTACCACGGCGCCAGTATCGGGCCGGATGGCAGAGGAAATTGCATCGATCGAAATACATCCTTTGCTGTCGCAAGGAATAATGGTATAATTTTTACGTCTGTATATGGGTCGCAGTACAGAGTTGTGTTCTACTGCCGTTGTGACGATATGTCCCTTGACACTGGTAATGGCAATGTTTAAGGCTACAGTGGCATTGGGTGTGAATACAATGCGCATAGGATCGTCACTAAGTCCAAAGAGCGAAGCCAAGGCTATTCGGGCTTCCATCATCCCACGAAGCGCATCTAGCGCCGGTTTATGCGCACCGCGTGACGCGTTGCCAAACGAATCCATAGCCTGCAAAACAGCTTTCTTAACAGAATCAGGTTTTTTCAAGGTGGTAGCGGCGTTGTCCAAATAAATCATAATTACTCCAATTTGTACGCTATAGTTATTCTTATATTAGTATAATGCAAATACCTGTGTAAAGGAAGGGATTGTCATGATAAGTCTATTGTCAAACTGTACGTCAGGAGGCTGCGGTGCCAAGATTGGCCCGGGCGAGTTATCCAAGGTATTATCGCGTCTGCCTGCTTTTTGCGATCCCAAGCTATTGGTTGGCTTTGATGCATCGGATGATGCTGCTGTTTATCAAATAAATGCAGACACTGCCATTGTGTCCACAGTAGATTTTTTTTCGCCGATGGTGGAAGATCCCCGTTCATTCGGTCGCATCGCAGCTGCCAATGCTTTGAGCGATGTATATGCTATGGGTGGTACCCCGCTTTTTGCACTGAATCTTGTTTGTTATCCCGAGAGCCTGGAATTAGATGCTTTGGGCGAAATATTAGCAGGCGGCGCGGAAAAGATACAAGAGTCTGGCGCAGTGCTTAGCGGTGGCCATTCTATCTATGACAAAGAGCCAAAATACGGGCTGGCGGTCACCGGACGCCTCGACCCCAAGCAGATTTGGCGTAACAATACTCCAGCCCCGGGGGATCAACTGATTCTCACTAAACCGCTTGGCGTAGGCATTATCATGGCTGCGTTGCGTGGAGAAATGGCAGATGAACAGGCAGTGAAGGCGGCGATTTCTTCCATGCAGCGGCTAAACAAATACGCAGCTGAAAAAATGCACAGTTTCCCCATCAATGCCTGTACTGATATCACAGGATTTGGACTGTTGGCACATGCCAGGGAAATGACAGGGGAAGCAACCTCGATGGTATTATATCGTTCAGAGCTGCCGTATATCCAACAGGCTTATGAATATGCTGGGGATTATCTTATAACTGCCGCAGGACAGCGCAACCGCAATCATATGCAGGGCTTCGTAGATCTTGGGGATACGTCTTTTGCCTTGCAAGAACTGATGTTCGATCCACAGACCTCCGGTGGGCTATTTCTTAGCGCACCGAAAGCCTGTGCCCAAGAGCTTTTAAGTGCTATACAAGAAGTGGAACCGCAAGCTAAAATTGTGGGAGAAGTGCTCTTGCATCAAAATTTACCAATTTTATTACGATAAGGAGGACTAATTGTGACCAATATTGATTGCACTGGGCAGGTCTGCCCTATACCTGTCATCCGTACCAAGAAATCGCTTGCGGCGATGGGGGAAGCAGGTGGCGTGGTGACTGTATTAGTTGACAACGACATTTCCCGGCAAAATCTTCAAAAGATGGCAACGGGTCTGGGTTATCAAAGTGAATATCAACAAAGAGACAACGGTATTATCGAGGTGACTATTGTTGCAGGCGAAGGCTGCGCTGTCGAGCAGCAAACGATAGCGATAGAGTCCGATGAAGATTCGGGTCTGGTTGTCGCCATTGGCCGGGATACTATGGGAGCCGGTGATCCTGAGTTGGGTAAAATATTGATTAAAGGTTTTATCTATGCAGTGAAGGAGCTTACGCCATTACCCACGCATGTTTTGTTTTTTAATTCGGGGGTATCTCTTGCGACTAGTGAGTCCAATAGCATAGAAGATCTTCGCGAATTGGAAGCGGCAAGCGTGGTTGTTCTGATTTGCGGCACCTGTACCAATTATTATGGCATTACAGAGAAGATCGGTGTTGGTGAGATAACCAACATGTATGGTATCGTTACAGCTATGGCCAGTGCGAAACGGATTATTAATATTTAGGAGGCTCTCTGTGTCTTATATTCTTACTTTCCCCAACACACATGCGGCCATTTTTGCCGAAAAAGCTCTGTTGCAGGCTGCATACTCTGTAGGGGTCATGCCCATGCCTTCCGGAATCAAAGCTGGATGTGGCATCGCGCTGCGGGTAGCTGACTATATCGCTTCAGATGCGCTATTGAAGAAGAACAACATAGTTGTGTCAGCAGTCTATCAAGCCTCGAAAAACTCACAGGGTACCGTGTACAGTGAGGTAGCATTTTAAATGTCCTTTGGAACTAAATTAACTGATTGGATGACATAGCTACTTGGTTGTTTAGTTGGGACTTTAATAGGGGCATTGATGCTGGCGGACTATACCACGTGTACCTTCTACAGCAATCACCTTAATACTTGACCCACTGGTTACAAATGCTCCTTCTGTCACAACATCAAGCCGTTGGCCACTAAAATCAGCCGTTCCTGTCGGGCGCAGCTGAGTAAGTGCAATCCCTTCTTTGCCCAAAAAGTTAGCAAAGTCTTGTTTCGGTGCTACATACCCGTCCTCCGGGGTTTGGCAGGTTTTTAAAGCAAGTCTTTCCCACATGAAACGGGTCTGAATACGATAACTTAATGCGAATAACCCTGCTAGCGTAAGTAGTAATAAACTTGCGAAAAATACGCCTTGGGCTAAAGTATTAACCGTTAGCATGGTTCCCGTGATTAGGGCAATAATGCCAAATAACCCGACAATTCCTCCGGGAACAAAAATTTCCAGAATTAAGAGGACAATTCCCAGTACGAAGCAGTAAAGGAGTAGAAAAATACTACATTAATTAATTGTACGAAATAAGACTAGATGCGTTAATAGCGCATCTAGTCTTATTTCGTACAATTGTAATCCGAATACTACGTTTGTTATTCCATAATAGCCTCAAAAAGATTTCTAATCAATGATTTCCATATCATCAGGACTCTTATCCTTGGCTGGGATTATGGCGTCTCTTTCTTTCTGAGTTATTTTGGAGATAGGAGAATTTTTAGTCTGGTTTGTGACCTGTTTAGATTCTTCATTCCGTTTAAAAGACAAGGTAATTCCTCCATTTCTTATCTTTGGATGTAAATGATTATGTCTAGCCTTTATAATAAGTATGTTTCTTAAGCCTTGTAATTATGTAATACTCAAAGTAAATCTTGACAGAACATGCTAAAGGGGGTATTTTAATTGAGCGCAAACAAGACGCACAGCATCTGGTGATCATGCCGGAGGAGTTCCACCCGTTCCTATCTCGAACACGTGGATTAAGATAAAACCCTTTTTTGTAAATAAGGGAGAGACATGGGAAAGGCTTACAGCCAGGTGGGAACAGTTGGGTATTTCCTTGCCAAGTGCAAACAGTGTTAATGCCATTATTTGGCGAATAAACTTACTATACAAAGAACGTTTGTTTCGATATAATTAAAACAAACGTTCTAATTGGGGTGAGTTTATGAGCAAACGAATAATATTGCATATTGATGTGAATTCTGCGTACTTGTCATGGGAGGCTGTTCACAGGCTTCAGCATGGTGACCCATTAGACCTAAGAACAGTACCTTCTGTAGTTGGCGGAGACCCAGTTACGAGGCACGGAATAGTTCTAACAAAATCAATCCCTGCTAAGAAGTATGGCATTCAAACAGGAGAAAGTATCCTCAGCGCAAGTGCTAAATGCCCTGGACTGATTATTGTCCGACCAAATTATTCTTTGTATATGCAGTGTAGTAAAGCATTTGGTGATATTCTCCGTGAGTATTCCCCTTTAGTTGAACAGTATAGCATTGATGAATACTTTGTGGATTTCTCAAAAATGGAACGACTATATAAAGACCCCGTGGAAACAGCTTATATTATAAAAGACCGTATTAAAAACGTTTTGGGCTTCAGCGTCAATGTCGGCGTTTCAGAAAATAAAATCCTAGCAAAGATGGCCTCCGAACTAAAAAAACCAGATATGGTTCATACAATTTTTCCGGAAGAGATGGCAGAAAAAATGTGGGTTCTACCTATCGAGGAACTATTTATGGTCGGTCGGGCAACTGCCAAGAAATTGAGGAGTAGAGCAATTACTACCATAGGTGATTTGGCACACTACGACCCTCAGATCATCAAGCTATTCTTAAAGAGCCATGGCATGTTGGTCTGGAATTATGCTAATGGAATTGAATACAGTCCAGTTAGAGAAAATCGCAGACCCATGATAAAAGGTATTGGTAACTCCACGACAATCGCTTTTGATGTTGAGGATAAAAGGACTGCACATTTGGTACTGTTGTCATTGACGGAGACCGTTGCAGCAAGGTTAAGGCAATCAGGCTATTGCGCTAGGCTGGTTTCCGTTTCACTAAGAACGAATGAGTTTTATAATTGTTCGCACCAGAGGAAGCTTAACTCGGTTATCGATTGTACAAATGTTATTCATGAGGTTGCCTGCGAACTGTTTGATGAGCTTTGGAAGGGCCAACCTGTTCGTCATTTAGGAGTACGCGTCTCGGAATTATGTCTAGATGATTTTAGGCAATTATCATTATTTGATAAAGATTATGAGAAACAGAGAAAGGTTGACAGGACTGTAGATGCAATTCGAGAGCGATTTGGAAATGGTTCGGTGTTCAGATCATCATTTTTAGATAGCGGTGTAAGATTTGCAACGGGGGGAACTGTCGATGATGAGGAATATCCTATGATGTCTAGTATATTGTAACTGATTAATAATTTTAATTTGAAGTTTAAAATGACTGCCGATGACAGAAAAAATACGATTCAAATAAAGCTAAACAGAAACACAATAAATGAACCGCCTTGTTAATTGAAGAGAATATTAGTAATGTACTAAAAATAAGACCTCGATTATTAACCCCAGTGTTTGGGCAGGTGTAACACGACGTCAATTAACTTTCGTTAATTGTGTCAACCCAGACTGGTCCACCACGCATGAAGGTAGTCTGTTTTTAGCGTGAAGTTGGCTCAAACTGGGTTCTTGCGCAATTATGAGTAATGCAAATTAGTAGGATAGCACTAAACCGCTAACGCGGTGGTCTTAGCCGTTTGGTTGTAGCTTCTCTATTTGAAATAGTATCAGCTTCTCTCTTAATGTAAATCCTTTAAGAAGAATTAATTCTTATTAAAGGAGATATTATGACAAAAGAACAAGTTCTAGAAAAATTGAAGTTTGACACAGAGCTTAGAGGATTAAGCAAAAACACCCAAGATGAATATTACACTAAAGCCAAGTTATTTCAGGATCATTTTAACCTGCCTGCAACCGAACTTGGCGTAAACGACATCAGAGTATTTTTGCACTACCTTTCAACAGAAAAAGGACTTTGCTCAGGAACTGTAAATTCATATAATAGTGGCCTTCGCTTTCTATACGGCATAACTTTAAATATCACTTTAAACTGCAAACAA
>DASRMA010000079.1:0-10922 GCA_035648155.1 Desulfosporosinus sp. | reverse complement strand
GGTCACCTGCTTGAAGTATCCGAAGTTTCTGAGACTGATTAATTATCTCAAAAGGAAGCCCGTCTTGCCATTCTTCGTTTCCCAACCGATCGCCTACCTCAGGGACCCCTACCCAGTCTGTGGGGATATTTGCTAACACAGCACGGGCTCCACCGACATGATCCCGATCTTCATGAGTAATCAGTAACGCATCCAAATGCCCAATTCTTCGTTGCAATAAATAAGGCAGGATGATGCGCTCCCCGGCATCAAATTTATCACTACGTGGTCCTGTATCAAGCAAGATAGCATGGTTCTTAGGCGTTCGAATTAATACGGCGTCCCCTTGCCCCACATCGATTACGACTACTTCCAAATCGCTCTGTGCCTTCCAAGGACTCCACAGAAAAATAAAAATAAGCAGCATTCCAAGCCAACGAACAAGTAACCTTTTTCTAAACATTGGGCTTCTACCAATTTTCAAGTTCAGACGTTGTAGGGCTAGTCGAATTTTTAAGGGAAATCGTTCCATCATCTTCGGAGCGATTGTCCTTAACCCACTGCCAATATAAAGCAGCCTAGACGTCACCATAAAAAGTACGCGTTCTTTTCCCCACAAGACAGTTCCTATGCCTCCGTACCAGAGCAACCAAAAGAGAGGCCCTGGGTTTAAGACCCAGACATCCGCGTATGGTACTGCAGCCAACACCTGTAAAATTGTATCCGTCCCCGCTAAAAGCCATAAACTCACTTGAAAGAAAGGTGCACAAAGTCCCCCGGAAAAAGAAAGGAGAACCCCGATCAGCCCCACTTCAAGCACACTACCTAAAATAAAGAGGATAAAGACATTCGCCAAAAATCCGATCAGCGATAACCGATGGAAAGCACTGATCAGCAGTGGCAACGTAGCCACTTGCGCCGCCATGGTGCCAGCAACGGCGTAACGAATTAGCTTGGGTAGACGCGCAAGCCACTTCCCTTTGAGAATCCGTGGCGTAAGTACCACAATTCCCCAGGCAGCTGCAAAAGAAAGTTGAAAACCAAGATCTTGTAGGATTAACGGATTCTGAATAAATAGACCTACCGCTGCGAAGAACAGCCAGCGTAGCGTGGCTACTTGACCCCGCCCCAAACGACCAAGGAGAACGACAATACCCAAGACGGTCGCCCTGACAATCGGAGCATTCCCCCCACAAAGAGCAGCATAAAGCAAAAGTATCAGGATCGTTCCGCTAATCCGAATATGCTTTGGCAAGAAACTCAGCAACATCCAAGAAAGCCCTAGCACAAAAGCTACATTAGAGCCCGAAGCAGCAAAGACGTGCAGTACGCCAGTCACTTTGTAGCGTTCTTGGACTGAAGCCGGGATACGGCTGGAATCTCCGAAGAAGATCCCCTCTAGTACCCCTGTTTCCTGAGAATCCCAGGCTTGAAGCCGACTTCTAACCTGTTGGCGAATCTTCCAGGTTAGACTTGGCTGGCCCGCAGACAGCAGTACAGCATCTCCTTGAGCGCTGAGCGTTCCACTTAATTCCCTAACCCCATAGTAACTACGCAAGTCGAAGGCGCCGGGCGTTCCGACCGGCTTAGGCCTTTCCAAGCGTGCCTTTAAACTCACAAGATCACCAGGCTGTACACGCTTCCACTCTCCAGAAATTTCACCTGACTTATCCGCATACACTGTCAACCGATAAGTCTGCCCTTTTAACTCTTGCCCCAGATTAACGGGAGCACCGTTTGCATCCTTTGTTTCGCGGCCTTCCCCCTCCTCGACGCGCACTATGCCCACGGCCTTATCCTCGGCTATGTTCCAATCTCGAATATGACCGACAATCCCCACCTGGTCCAAGGTGATAGGTTGCGGCAACGTACGATCCGCAAGTCCACCCTGCATAAAGCCCAGCAAGAGACTTGCGGCTAGCAAAAGAATCTCAGGGTGAAACACACGGCTAAAGAAATCACGGGGCCGCCACATTACCAAGCGTATCCACAGCAAGACGAGCACGCCAAAAGCCCAGAGGCGACCCTGTTCCGGTAAATATGCTCCACTTAGTCCACCTATCAGCAGGGCTGTCGCTCGTCCAATCCAGGGGTCTCTCATGGGCTAACCGACACTTGTGAAGCCATCTTATCGTAGGTCTTATCTCCAATACCAGAAACATCTTTCAAATCTTCCGGTTGGGCAAAGGGGCCATGTTCTGTTCGGTATTGAATAATGCGTTCCGCTAACGCCGGGCCGACGCCAGACAGCTTGTCCAGTTCAGTTGCTCCAGCGGTATTGATATTAATCTTCCCACTACTTTGTACTGGTAGCTTCACTACCGGTGTTGAACTCAGATCTGGTGCCGTACTCACGTTTCCACTCACCCCCGGATTACCAGCCCCTGTAGACTCAGGGGAAACCAGGATAGGCTTGTATGGAACGTTAATTTTTTGCCCATCTTTAAGTTTTTCTGCTGGATTCATAACCTCTAGATTAGCTTCCAGCAATGGGCAAGCCTGCTTCAATGCATCATCCACGCGGGCATCTGCCGCTAAATGAACTAGCCCTGGTTTCTCAACTGCTCCGGCAACATAAACAACGATTTCTCGGCTGGAAACCGTTGTTTGAACATAGGCATTGGTGCCATGAGGTAGAAAAAGCTTCCAAATGGCAACTATCACAAGTCCTGCGAGCACTAACCACCAAACATAGCGGAGCTTACGTTCCACGCAAAGGCCCCTTCCTTTTCATTAATGCCTTAGGCACATTCAAAAAAATAACCAGTCAGTATGCCAGTCTATTTTGTGTCATACTGCGTCAGCATATTCACCTAAACCCAGAAGTCAGAGGTCAGAAACCGGATGGTATCAGATTGGGGTATTCCTTTCTGATCTCTGGCCTCTGTCATCGGGCCTCTGGAAACATACCTCCTTGTCTGACGCAAAATATCCATGACATCTTTGACTTGCTATTTTCTTTCATATGCCTTAATGGTTTATTTTATTTCGCTTTATTCCTGCTTTTTCCTGCTGCATAATCTGATTTATCCTGTCGAAATAGGAGATGAACAGAATTCTTACGCGTCAAAAAGCCCAACCGTCAGATATCCTGACTGCTGAGCCTTTTCAACCCCTGTTATTAAAACTATTTTAATACTCTTTTTTCTCAAAAACCCACGAACTGATCGCAAAGAAAATCAGTGTATATGCCACCAGTAAAGTAAGCACATTTAAGATGTTTGTAATTGGCATTCCTGCCCCTATAAACAGTTTGTACCAACGTGTGTAAGAGGTAAACAGCATAGGAGAGATGGTGGGAAGAGCAATAGAAGCTGCAAAAATAGCGATATAGCCAAATACAGACAGCATGACCGCGCTGGAGCTATTTTTACACAGTTGTGAAACAGTAACCGCAAAAAGAATGATTGGAAGCATCGGCACAATGGATACTGCATAAGCTAAAAGTGTTTCTCCGATCGATGATAACCCCATGCCGTTAAATGCAATACTATAAACTAGACTTGTCACAAGGCAAACCACCAACACCGAAAGAGTATATAGCACAATCGATAACACTTTAGAAATTAAAATATCCATTCGACTGACAGGTCTTGTAATAATTGCCTTGATAGAACCATTTTCCTGCTCAGCGGTAAACAAATCTGCGGTTGCCATAGCAATCATCAGCGGTAGTATAAATCCGGTTGCCAACGATAAGAGCGCAAGCGGCGTATTAGTCAAGGAGATCCCAATAAATCCTTTTGTAAATTCTCCGAGCGAACAGATTGCAATACTGATAAGAAATGTTAATAAAAGAAACGTTCGATATTTCTTTCGACTGAGCATTTTGACGATTTCATTCCGGACACCTGCTTTAATGGCTTTCATAGAGATTTCTCCTTCCCACTTCGGATCGTCTCAAGAAAGTAGTTCTCAAGCGTTCCACTTTGCTCTATCACTTCCTCCATTGTAGCCGTTTTGAGTAAGTTGCCATCTTTCATAATGGCTATTTTATTACATATAAGTTCTAATTCATGAGCGAGATGACTGGAAATCAGGAAAGTAATGCCCTTCAATTTTGCTTGTTCCAGGATAATTTCGCGAATGGCAACCATGCCTTCAATATCCAAGCCGTTGGCAGGTTCGTCTAAAATAACAAGCTTGGGATATGACAGCAAGGCTAGAGCCAGACCCAGTCGCTGTTTCATTCCTAAAGAAAAATCTTTAACTTTATCATTTTGGTACTGTAACAGCCCTGTCTGTTTTAATATATCTTCAATTCGCGGTGCTTTTATATCCGCATAGTAGGCTGCTGCATTTTCCAAATTCTGTTTCGCACTTAAATATTCATAGACGGCGGGAGCTTCAATTAAGCAGCCAATCTGTTCCAGCGACTTTTCGCCGTCATTTTCAACACTGCTGCCAAATATTTGAATGTCACCCTGATCAGCTCTTGACAAGCCAGTGATAATTTTCATAGTTGTTGTTTTACCAGAACCGTTTGGCCCTAATAAGCCATAGATGTCACCCTCTTGAACCTGAAACGAAATCCCCTTTATGCCGCGTCCGTTTCTATAGGTTTTGCTGAGGTTATTTATTGTCAGTACCATGGGTATTATCCCTCCTGATCGTGGAGAGGGTGGTCTCTGCCACCCTCTATGATTTTTCGCAATGTCTATTTGTTACCGCGCTCTGCGCGATCAATAGTTGTGACTTGTTTCCCAGTTGTATCAATTGCCTCAATCTTAGTGCTTCCTACATCTGTAATTTTCGCATTCAATTTCACCGTTATCTCATGAGCAACACCTCTGGCGTCTTTACCGGTGATGACCACTGTAAACGCATTATCCTTGAGCGTAGTTCCATCAACAGTCGCCGTCATGGCGATGGATTTAACATCAATGTTAGTCAGCTTCGGCATTGTATCCATCATTGGTTTCATGCTTGCATGAGGACCTTGTATATCGTTGTTCTTATACATCCCATCATGGTTGCTGTTTTCAGCAGCTGCTGAAAGCGCTAGTCGTGCAAGTTGCGGAATCTGATCACCTTTAAGGTTTACGCTGATAGCTTGCCCGTTCTCAATAAACTGACCTTTTACATCTCCCACCAAAGTGTCTGTCAGCATTTCAGCGAGTTTCACCGTGCTGCTGGAGGCCGTGAGGTTTTCTCTTTGATCACCGTCTGATTTTCCATTACCCTTGGTTGTGCTGAAATACTTGCCATCAGATTCCATAATGGAATTCCCGTTGACTGCGCTGGTTTCAAAAGCTTTGGTCAGACCGGCAACTGTAATGCTAGTCTTAGACGATTTGTTCTTATTGTCAAGCATTAGGGTACTGTTCCCTGACAGAGTAATAGCTTTATTGTCTGTCACCTCATATTGTGCGGAAACTGTGGCATTTTTAGCCATCATTGTGGCTTCAACTGCGGCCTTATAGTCCCCATATCCAGATCCCGTATTTGCAAATGTTACTGCGCTTAAGGACAAGAGCAAACATCCTGTTACTGCCGAAACCGCGATTGTTATGAATCCCTTTTTCTTCATTTTTGATACGCCCCTTTATGTTTTAAGTCTGTTTATTTTAACAGCTTAACTTTATTGTATAGGAAAGGAATAACTTCCCAATAACAAAAAGATAAACAATTAATAAACTTTTTATAGATTTAGAGCAAAGTGAACTCGTTCAGCTTAAGGTGAACATCGAAACTTCAGTAAGGGATTAATAACTAGTAAAATCAGGGAAGAGTTAGAACTTAAACCGGTAACCTGCGCCCCATACAGTTTCAATATAGCTGGGATTACTACTGTCCACTTCAATTTTATCTCTCAACCGGTTAATGTGAACAATAACCGTAGCAACATCCCCCATCGCTTCCTGTCCCCAAATACTGTTGAATAAATTTTCCTTGGTAAAAACAATATTGGGATTGGTTGCTAAAAACAGCAACAGCTCAAATTCCTTACTGGTAAGCTTTATCTCCTCATCGCCCACATAAACCCGCCATGCTTGTGGCAGAATTCTTAGTTTCCCAACAATAATTTCCTGCAACGACGTCGGTTTATCGACAGACGTCAATCTATCAAAGCGAGATAAATGAGACTTTACTCTTGCCACAAGCTCTGCTGGATCAAACGGCTTTACAATATAATCATCCGCTCCCAAGCCCAGCCCTCTTATTTTGTCTATGGATTCTTTTTTTGCAGTGACCATTAAAATTGGAATCTCTGTATGTTTTCTGATTTCTCGGCATAATTCAAAACCATTTTTATAGGGCAGCATTAGATCCAGTAGAATTAAATCAAACTTTTTGCTACAAGCGAGCCTCAGTCCCCTATCTCCATCGGTTGCAATTTCTGTTTCAAACCCGTTAATTTCCAGATAATCTCTTTCAAGTTCAGCAATCGCTATATCATCTTCAACAATTAAAATACGTTTCACTTTTGCGCCTCCTCAAGCGACAGGTAATTTTATTATAATGGAAAGCCCATTTTTGTTTTGAGCGGTGATGGTGCCCTTATGCGCTTTTACAATCCGTTCGGCAATAGACAGCCCTAGGCCACTGCTTTCAGTGGGATTGGTACGAGAGGCATCACCGCGATAGAAACTATTAAATAAGTTGGGCAGGATTTCTTCTGGAACACCTTGCCCATCATCACCAATCTCAAGGACGACCTCTTCACCTTGCCTACTTGCCTCGAAGTCCACCTGACAGATATCCAACCGCTTGTATTTTGCACTGTTTTCTAAAATATTGCTAAACACGCGGTTCATCTGATCAGCATCTAGTTTCACAACCGTATCGGGTGGACAACTATTGTGATAGGCTATTTCCAGGCCTTTTCTTTTAAAGTCCTCTGTTGTATGGTTTATAAACTCATCCAAATAGTCTTTACAATTGACCTTTTCAAAATAGAAAGGGAGATGTCCTGTATCCAGTTTTGAAAAAAGAAACAGCGTGTCGACTAAAACATCCATTTCACAGGCCTTGGTGTAAATAATATCACGATACCGCTGTTGTTTTTCCGGTGTATTGGCAACGCCGTCCTTCAGTCCCTTGACATATCCTTTAATAGCGGTCAAAGGAGTTCTTAAATCGTGTGATATTCCTGCGACAAGTTCCTTGCGATCTTCTTCATATTTGAGTTGCGCCTGAATTGATTGACGCAGTCGTGCCCTCATTTCATCAAAATTAGAAATAACCGCCCCAAATTCATCCTTGCCATCATACTGTATCTTATAATCAAGATTTCCGTTTTTAATTTGTTCCGCTCCATAACTCAGCAAGTCTAGGGGAACAGTAATTTTTTTTGTAGTTTTTGTGGAAATAACCCCATTGGTCACCACAATAACCAGGAGGGATAACACAAAAACGATGGCGGCATAACTGCCCATAGCCGCCATTCTCATCTCCCCATCAATCGGAATAATAATATAGTTTGGATTGATAGCCGTAATGGTGAATAGATTACTATCTTTTTGAAAACTGTCACGAACCAACAATGCCGAGCCCGACTGCACTGTAAAGGACTCAGGCATACAGATACTTTCACTGCCCAGGTTGGCTGCAAGCCTCTTGACATCCTTTGTGAAATTCGAAGCGACAATCTCATCATCACGGGTAATTGCGCTGTAAAGTCCACCCTCCATTAGTCGGTTTTGAAGTTCTGACTGCAACTCATTTAGCCTGTTAGTAGTTTGTGAGTATTGCATACGATTAGAAAATTCTGCAATCATGTTCTGCACCTTTATAGGTTTTCTCTCGTCATGATCCCATGCGTCTCTAGGTATTTCATATATTTTCATGTATGACAAATATACAACGACGGAAACAATCATGATTAGTACAGCAGGAACGATAATCATAAGAACATTGGATATTAAAAGTCGTTTTTTTATCAACAAAAGCTATTCACTTCTTCCATCTGATATCAGTCATATAATAGCTATAATCATATCACAGGCAGTAGGAAATTTAAGAGGGAAATCACCAATCGACCGTACCCCATTGGACGTGCGGTAATTTGTCAATATCGAATTTTATTCCGAGGGTTTGCGACGTCGGATTATCACCTTCATATTCTCTCCGATGTTGCAAACCCTCACACGAGGATGCTGTTATCTTTACATTATCAAGTTTTTGTAGCTGTACTTCAGATTTGCCTAGAGTATCGCTGACATTAATATCAGGTTTATGAGCACAAGCAGAAAGAAAAAATATCAAGATAAAGCCTCCTCATAATAAAACCATTAAATTCGCTATATCCTACAAATCTGCATTAATAACGACTGATAGACAGGATTTTATTAACATAATATTGAAGTTAAGAAATATACTCAAGTTACATATAAACTCAAGTTTAAGAAAGGAATTGTTGAGTCAATGAAAAAATGGGTGACCGCGTCTCTAATTAGTATTTTTATTCTTTCCTTAACATTAGCGGGTTATGGGAAACAATCCACCACGGTTATGACTACGAAAGATATTTCTGCTTATAATGTACCGACAAACTTAAAAGGCGTAGTAGCCGTGGCAACCGGGGGAATAGAAAGTAAAGGTCATAATTTAGCCCTCAAATCTGACGGGGCAGTCGTGGCATTGGGGGGAAATTATGCTATACCTTAGACTGAGCCCCCAGCTCTTTCCTCTCATTGCGTGATGCAACATCCTACCGTATTCGGGCTATATCGCGCAAGAATTGTTTTTCCTATAAATTTCACAGGGAGGTAAAATTTTGTTTAGCTTAAAAGAAGAGGTAAAATTAACAAAGCTAATTGTTAGTATTATTCTTATATTATTTTTTCTAATCTGCATATTCTCCATTTTTAAGTATGGAAATTCAACGTTACTCGGAAGCCTTACAAACCCTGATAATGATGATGTTAAATACATCAGAAGTGCTTGGGTTTTAGCAGATACAGGAAATCTTACAAACAATACATCGTCCACTGCAACAGTTTACATGATGCCGGGATTATCCTTTGTATTAGCCTTCTTCGTCCTGATTTTCGGCAAATTCGGAGGAATAACTGCCTTTAGAGTATTTCAAGCATTAGTGCAAACGGGTTCATTGTATTTGGTATTTTTAATAGCTCGTAAACTATTTAATGCCAAGGTAGGGATCATTGCAATAATAATTTGTATCTTGAGCATAGCAGATTATTGGGTGGCAAATTTAATTTTAACGGAAACTATATTTAAATTTGTAGTGTTATGTTTAGTCTACTTTTCAATCTATGCTCTAGAGGAACAGAAGACCAAATATTATGTTTGGGGTGGGGTAGCGTTAGGATTAGGGACTTTATTCAGACCGACAATAGCTACATTCCCCATAATTATTCTGCTAATGTGGATACTTAAAAAGTATAACTTTAAAGCTATGTTGAAGTATACAGCTATTGTCGCAGCTGTTTTTTGTTTAATTTTGTCACCTTGGTGGGTGAGGAACTATAGCATTTTCCATAAATTTATCCCATTAACCCTAGCTTCAGGTAATCCAACACTGCAGGGCACATTCATTAACTATGATCAGAGTAGTGCTAAAACAGATGGCTTGGATTACTCTCAATTTAAGTACCCCGCAGGCTCAGAGATTGCGAACAATAAAGTAGAAATGGAAATTTCAAAATACCGATTAATGAATTTAGTACCGAAGCAGCCCTTTGAATTTCTGGAGTGGTACACGGTAGGCAAGGCTAAACATCAAATAGCTTCCCCGTTTTTTTGGAGTCCGGAATTTCTCGGAGTTAACTATCAAATAGCCAATCTATGGCACAAATTTACATTGTTTTTCAGTCTACTAGGTGGCATTCTCTATTATTTGAATAAGAAACGAAACAAGCTAGGCACTTTGGTAATAGCTACAATAATATATTTTATCGTAGTCTACTTGCCGTTCTTTACTATGGGAAGATACTTTTACCCTGCCATGCCACTCGTAACTATTTTTACAGCCTATGGTGGTGTTACTCTAGTATCCTTCGTATATAACCGACTTTCCCTGAATGAGAAGTTAAGTGAACCTAAGGTGAAATAATAGCTTAAGAATGACAGACAAATTAAAAGCATGCAGCACATATTGTATATGATACTGGCTGTTGATAACTGTGGTGATATTTATTAAACACTAAACCTGGTAATCTGATAGAAAAGGGTGACGCCACAATGGTCGTCATCCTAACTTTGTGTTACATTAATTATGGTTGATTGTCAGGAGTGTTTGGTATTTCCTTAATTCGCGAATATTGAAGGCAAAGTAAATCCTTAACAATGTATGAGCGATTATTAGGAATAGTTAATAAGCCATTTTGTCGATAACTGGAAGCTCGGATAAACCTAGGTTAAAGTATAAGTATTAAGTCATTCAGACTCCGACAATGATAAACAAGTAGACCTCAGCCCTTAAAGAATCATTAGTGTTACGCCTTCTGATGGGATAACCACAATATTTTTATTGTGGGATTTGAGTCAACTGGGTGAAGAAATTAAAGATGAGAGGGGTTAGAAATGCCCATATTTTTAAAATTGATTGTAAGTGTATTTTTACTTATTGGAATAGTTAATCCAAAAATAGCATGGATGATTTCTGAAGGCTGGAAATTTAAAAATGCTGAACCTAGTGAAGTGTATTTAATAGTTAATAATTCCATCATAAAGAAACTGATAAATAATATTCTTTTTTTAGGCATCGGTAGAGTTGGGGGGATGTTCCGGCGACTCCCGTCCATGGTTGTCTCTGAATAACGGGGCATGCTTCGTCACCTAACTTAGATTTAGGAATAAACAATAGAGCCAGCGTCTTATTGATAGAATGCTGGTGCTGTACGTAATCTTTAGATTTGGGGGGTGAGTAGATACAGAAAAGGCCATTGATTAGCTCAATGGCTTAAAGGAACATATTAATTCAGACACAATACAGAACCTCCTGAATCTTCCGTTGTACTGAACCGTCTGCCGCG
>DASRMA010000078.1:0-7048 GCA_035648155.1 Desulfosporosinus sp. | reverse complement strand
CCACGTGCCCTGTCACGACAAAAGAGCTATATTATAGTGAGCCAGTTATCATCATCAAAATGAGCATTGGACTAATAAACCTAATTCCACCTCTGATGCAAGTGTACCATGGGAAAAACTTACAGTCAGATGGGAACTGTTGGGTATTAGCTTAACATACAATAATGCTATTCGTTTTTTTGCAAATCTATATTCTTCACTCTAGCAGTTGGGCTTCTGAATTGTTTAACCTAATATTTGAGTCAATAATCTGAGATGCGTTGATTTGATTATTTAACTCATTAATTTTTTGCTCTAAACTATTTACTGTCAAATTTAATTCTCTTATTTTTAAAGTTGATTTAAGTTTGTTGAAAATTCCTAAAAATATTGCAATCATTGCTCCAAAGATAGCAGATATGAGAATAACTAAGGATTGTGATAATTGGTAGTCAAACCAATACAATTTTATGGGTACTACATTCGAATTTAATACAGCAAAAACAGCTACTAATATTGAGAATAATAATGATAATACAAACCAAATTTGCATTGTTTCAATTCCTTCCTTTATGGTTATAGATTGTTAGTTATTAAGAACCTATGATATAGAAGGTTTTTAACTTTCAGACTACTTAAACATTGGTAAAATATTATAAAATCACCTCTATTCTAGATTGTATTAATTACAACTAAGATTCGGTCGGGACAGGAACCTCTGTTGTATATCCTCTTCTCAGTATTGGCTTTTAACCTTCGTCGTACTACTTGTTATCTTCCATAAATTCGTTATATTCTTCTTGGGCTTTATCTTTGCTGTAACCATATTTTTCTTGAAGAATACCGACCAATTTTTCGGACTGGCCTTCAACTTTCGTGACGTCATCATCTGTTAGATCGCCCCACTTCTCTTTAACACTACCTTTTAGCTCTTTCCATTTACCCTTAAAAATATCTTCGTTCATTTTTATTCCTCCTTAAATTTAATGTCGCGCCTATTACGAGGAAATGTCTATACCCATAGCCGACTTGAATACGACTTGAAGCAAATATCGTGTTTGCTTCAAGGGAACTGTTCTTTGGCAACCAGTTCATCGGCCCAGTATCCTTTGCGATTAGTAGAATTCATTGACCTGCCCTATCTCCCCGTCGAGGCTGTGCAATTTGTAACTCTTTAGTGTTTTGGCTTTGTTTAGTATAATAGCGTTCCCTTCTTTCACTCTTGTTTTAATTTCTTTTTGTTAAACTATTCATTTGAGTGTTTGCGATAAAATGGAAGTTAAGCAAATGGGCTCCAAAAGTTAGTTGGAACACAACATTCCTTGGCTAAAGCCGCCTTCTCCCTGAAAAAAGGTTAAACACCACCACAATTAAAGCAATTACAAGGAGGATATGAATTAATCCACCCGCAGTATACGAAGTGACCATACCTAGAAGCCATAAGATCCCGAGAATAACAACGATTGTCCATAACATACTTTATCAGCCTTCCTTTACTATGGTTGCTCAGCAAGTTCTACTTGCCGGAAGAAAAAATGAAGTACAGTATGCTTTTTTCTTCTGCTTAGAATGATAACAGAAAAAAATGCCTTTCTTATGACATTTTTCTTGTATTAAGGAGCTATTCTATTAGCTATATAACTGAAACTCATTTGCTTTAGCAGGGCTTCACATCACCTCAGCAGAGTTCACCCTTGATGGATGCACTACCTTCCAGGTGTTGAGCTACGAGTTACCTTCATAAAATAGATGAAAAACGGCCCAGTTTCCAAGATAGCCACCGCGGAGGTGTCAAAAGTATGGAAACCGGTCATTAATATTCACCACTCCATACTAATGTCCCTATGTCGATTATTACTCTTTTGTTTCCCGTGTCACTCTTCAAATTCCTCCATCCTCATCCCACTCTTTAATTCAAAAACAAAATGCGAAGGCGTGAGAATTTCAATCTTCTCAACCAACGCATTAAATATTTCTTCATCAAATTCTTCAAGCAGTGAAACCCGGCTATTTATTGTCTGTAAGATTTCATCAAACCTTTCTTTAAGGCCATCCTTCAAGTCGTTTACCTTATCGTGCATTAAACTGATCATATAGCAATAAAAATATCGATCATATATTTCAATGGGTTAACTCTTCTCTCTCTATTGAATATGATTTCCGAATGTGACCACTCCTTTCCAACAGTGGTTCAGAAATTCTGCCACGATAATTTTGGATTTGGAGCGGTGAACATGAACACACCCGACCCTGGTCCCCATAATATCCGCAAGGACAAGGATTCATACTAGCAATAACGCTAACGTGTGCAGGATAAGTTATACTCCCCGATTGACGGGTAATTGTCAACTCGCGATCCTCCAAGGGCTGCCTTAGGCTTTCTAAAACCTCACGTGCAAACTCTGGTAACTCATCTAAAAATAGCACACCATGATTGGCAAAGCTTAACTCACCCGGGCGCACATTCCTTCCTCCACCAATCATTCCAGCTCTGGTTACGGAATGGTGAGGATTACGAAAGGGACGATGTTGAACCAATGATCCATTGCAATTAAGCAATCCTGAAACGCTATAAAGCTGAGTGACCTCAATGCTTTCTTGGTCACTCAATAAAGGGAGTATACCCGCATACGCCTTTGCCAATAGCGTCTTGCCTGATCCTGGCGGACCCAGCAAGATGACGTTATGTCCTCCTGCAGCCGCAATCTCCAAGGCCCTTTTGGCGTGCTGTTGCCCATGGACGTCCTGGAAGTCCACTCTGGGGGCGCTATCCGTGTCTGCTGGAGCATTGCGAGCTATAACATCATCTTCGAAGTTGCCCATCAAGTCGATGACCTTGACTAATTGATTCAGATTATAGGTGCTATGCGTTGCTAAACCTGTTACAAGACGGGCTTCGGCTAAATTATCCTGTGGAATAATTAATTCCAAAGGTTCAACCACCGGGCCAACTTCTATTTTTACCTTTGAATTCTCTCGCTCTAGAGTTATGGCCATAGTGAGTACGCCAGGAACTGGACGAAGGGTTCCCTCTAAAGAAAGTTCTCCTGAAAATACATAATTAGCTAGTTTAGGTGCACCGCATTGCTTCGTTGCAGCGAGGATCCCTATGGCAATCGGTAAATCCAGACCCGAACCTTCTTTACGCAAATCCGCAGGGGCTAAGTTAACGGTTACCCGCTGTAAGGGGAACTCATAACCAGAGTTTCTTATAGCTGAGCGAACTCGGTCGCGGGCCTCCCTCACAGCCGTCGTCGGTAGCCCAACAATTTCAAAACTTGGCAGACCATTCGCCACGTCAACTTCCACGCGAATTAAGTGTGCCTGTAATCCAAGGACTGTCATTCCATAAACTGCAGCGAACATTCTATCTCACTCCTTAAAGATAGAATGTTCGCTGCAGTTCTCCCTATTTCCTTCCAAATTAATCTAAAATATGTTTTATTCTCGCGGAAGTACAATATAACGGTCAAAGATGAACGGCAAGGCTTCTTTCGGGATACCTTCTCCTTCATCCTTAACAGCAATCGAAATCTGATTCTGCTCTTCCATAATTATAACTCGTACTGTCTTTCCGCGAGGGGTATGTCCCATAGCGTTATCTAACAGATTTATAAAAACTTGCAAGAGGCGGACAGGGTCCGCAGATAGTTTACCTAAACCTTTAGAAATTTCCAGATTTACACCTAATTCTTGTGCCCTACCCTGAAAACGCTGATCTATATCCGTCATGAAACTGACGAGGTCAAGGGATACTCGCTGTAAAGTTTGTCCCCTTTCTAGCCAATTAATGTCTTGTAAATCCGTGACTAAAAACAAGCCAGGCGCTTGGCCTCCCTCTAAGACTAGCTCAATGTATTCGCCACGTTGATGTTTAGGTATTACATCGTCCTGAATTGCCTCCAAATAACCCTGGATAAGGTGTAATGGAGTTCTAAGTTCATGCGTCACACTAGCCAAGAACTCACGGCGAGCCTTTTCTGAGCGCAAAGAAGCCGTAATATCGCGCAGTACAGCCACGTGCCCACGAATGCCCTCTATCTCTGACATTGGCGCCATAACGACCTGTAGTACCTGCAATCCAAGGGTAAGTCTTGCAAAATTTTCGGCTTGATTATTATCTTGGCTCATGGTCTGGAGAAAGTACTGGTGACTTAGCCTTGTTGAAACAGAAATATCCAACGTATACGAACATTCAACTACGCAATTTACTCGATAAAAACACTATTGATTTAGGAACTCCTCTAAGGGACACCTTATTCGGATACGGTCTAATTCAGTCCAAAACTAGAAACTATTAATATTTTATTTATTCTTTATTTTTTTCTCAGATACGTGTAGCCAAAGTACCACAATCAACTGATCAGTTGGTTCAGCCAATGGACTTTACTGCTAAATTTAAGAGTCAGTATCCTCACTATGTTTGACTCGGTAGTTTTGAACGATAAAAAGATGGGTGCAGCCATTTAGTAGATGCACTCATCTTTTACCTTTTTTGCTTTCAACTTGGATGTTTTTGCCCAACCCCTCGCAAAGGTATATGGGGTGTCGCCAACATTTCCGACAAAACCCACGTTAAGGAATTCAGTGCCAAAAACCCTCGTTTTTGGTTCTTTATATAAAAACGTTAAAACACTGGAATTTCGTTATTTTTAAAGTATCAAAACTATTCCCAAATAACCTTAGCTCCACCTCATCCTGCATTTCAATGGCAACCCCAAGCGTAGCCATTGGTCACATCGTCCTCAGTAGTAGGTCCAGTGATGACCGCCTGTTCAAGAAGCCTTAGGAACACAAGACCACGACTTCCAGAATTGCGTCGATTGAACCTGAACGTAAATTCTTCCAAGTAGGATTGAAGTGTTCAGGAACCACCGATCCCTGATGAGTACCTAGAATTCATCGCTTTAATAGGCTTGCAACACGATGAACGCCCGGCATAGGATTTTGGCCGACATTCCGTTCTTAGCCGTAGTCATGTGCCAAGCAGCCTCGAACCAAGTCGTCAGTGGTGTTCTCGTTTTATCAAAGATCGTTCCCGCACTCACGGATGTTTAATGACGACAAATTGGGCACGCCAGACGTCCACGGCTTTCGTTCCATGGAATTGCAGATGTTTTGCATGCCGGACAGATAAATCCTTCAAGCCAGCGCAACCGTACCAAAAAGGCTGCACACGCAGTGTCATCAGGAAACATTTCCACGAATCCTCGATATGTATTTGGGTAGTCACGTCCTGGTGCCAATGCCAACTCCACATCTCCCCCATTATGCTAGATGTTATTCTTTGTATCATAGCACAGGTGGAGGTAAGTCACTACCCCCGAAAAATAAAAAGATATTTATGCTTTATAAAAAGCCATGTTTTCTCAAACTTGTGTCTCACTTGACAGCCAGAGATATTTTTTGAAACATATGTACCCTTTTGTAACCCTTTTAGCATCTAGCTAAGGATAATGGAGAGGAGAAATGTTTAATGAAAAAGTTAATACCTATACTTCTAGCTATCTTTATGCTACTGGGCACTCAAGTAGCTTTAGGAGTTGCGGAAACCAAATTGAGTGGGAGTGGGGTAGTAAGCCCAGCGGCCTTCCAATATATTTCGGGGGCCAATGCAAAATAGTCAATAATGGTAACGGTACGATCAACATGTCCGGGTCAACTTCAACCTACACAGCAGTCCAACAAGTAGGTCTAAAACTGAATTTGCAATACTTATCTGGTGGACAATGGGTTACATTGAAGACCTATAGCTACACTAATTACAGTTCAACTAATGTTTCCGAGGGGAAGTTACTCTGTGTATCCAGTGGGTACAACTATAGAGTATTTGCACAACACACCTGTATAAATGGTAGTGTAAGTGAGAGTGGGCAATCTTACTCAGAAGCTATATATATCCAATAGTAGTCATCGCTAAATAAGGAATACCACGGATTAACCGTGGTATTCCTTATTTAATAGATTGTGCGATTTTGCTATTTTCCTCTTCGTTTATTACCCCTGAAATTTTTAGCATTAGACCTCTTGTTTGCCAATTTAAAGTATTTATACCATTCTTACTTATGAATAAGCTAGCAGGGCTGCCGTTAACTTTTAGATCTTTTATAACGGTATCATCTGTATCGTACAATGATCCGCGTGACGTTCCACTAGCACTATTTTGTTGGTTAAAGACAATTACTTTATCATTATAATTATATTCAATAGAGATCTGATAAACGTCCGCGCCCAGAGATGTAAGGAGAACTCTTCTGGTATTAGCTTCATGTGGGAGATAACTTGGAGTGGCCAATTTAAAGGGGATAGAAGTCTGGGCAGAATCTAGGCTAACTTCTTTTTCAACATTATCCCCTATATCCTGTACCTTTGGTAGGGCTGGCTCACTTCCCTGTTTATAAGTTTCAGTTCTGTTTTGTGTGGTTTTTCCTACAATATAGTTGAAAAATTCACCTATTTTTCCCCCTAAAGCATTTGCATTGTTAGGATATAAAAAGTTTAATGAACTGAATGATATGAGAACTGTAACAGCTATAACGATTCTTTTTTGTTTCAAAAATGAATAGATTGAACAAATATACAAGATTGAAATGGAAGCAAGAACATTCTTTGATTTTGGTGGAATTGTTCCTGATTTTTTAATTCTTCAAAACATTGAGCATGACAACAAAAAACTCCAGTATTATTGGAATTCTCGTTCAAGCCCATTTTAAGCATGAAGAAAATGGAAAATATTATTTATGAAACTGTTTAAAAACGATAATGCTGGACTTTGCTCGACCGATCTGGTAATCTAAACGGCTCTTTCTCAAATAAGGTGATATCATCCGGCAAGGTCACTCATTTTTAGGACATTATAGGCATTTATCAGTTCAATACCAGCTCGTCCACCACCTCTACGATGCTTCATTTTAATTCTGCTATTCATGCCTTCCGATGTTATTCCCATATGGGAATAACATCGGTTATCGCCGGTAGATTATTATCCCCACTTAAACGGAAGGTAGGTCGTTCCAGATATAAGCTTATTTCGAAATGTCGCAGTATGAATGGCTTTATATAAAAGCTA
>DASRMA010000077.1:0-8787 GCA_035648155.1 Desulfosporosinus sp. | reverse complement strand
AGCATTTTCAATCAAAACGCCTTGAATGCCTCAACTGATGCCGTGATCCCAATGCAGCCGGAAGGGATGGCTGTAAAAGGTGCTGAGGATATGCTTGAGTTCATTCGGGAAGTTCAGAAAAGCTCTAATAACAACTTAAGTATTTTAGGTATACTGGCAACGATGGTCCAGAATACTAACCTTCACAACACGGTCATGCAGGAGATTAGAAGATCGTTTATTAAAACAGATGTTACCGTTTTTAATACTATTATAAAGAGAACTATTAGGTATGGATCAGCTCAGACAGACGGTGTTCCGGATACAGAAAGCTTCCCAGAGTATACTGATTTTTTGAAGGAGGCATTATTCATTGAGACCGCCTGACGTTAAGTCGGATGCCCCTGGAGACGATCTTAAAGAATATTTTGTAGAGAGGATTCCTCCCATGAGGAGAGCGTTGGGAGTTCAGATCGATGCCACCGTTTGGCAATGACTTGACAACACTTACCGTGGACTAAAGTAGTGGAGTTGATAGAGAAAGCTTTAACCCAAGTGCTCCCAAATAAATTTAAGCCTTAATGGATAAGATTCAACCATGACTTTTAACCTAGAAGCAAGTAAAATGTCCAAGATAGTTTTTCTATCTTGGACATTTTTATGTCTCACCACTAGTTCTTATAAGAATTTGCACTTCTTTTGTCTATTCGAAAAGAATGGCGTTAATATAATAGGAAATTTACTTTGATTCTTTGTTTTTCACTAAATATGAACAAAAATATTAAACACAAAATATAAACTTTTCTTAAATTATACCCTTAAAGCCTTTAAGGACAGGCTTCCGCATAAACATTTACTACTTTTGGAAAGTAACCATATTTTTTTAAGATTTCGACAAGGACCTTAACGTATAATTACGCTACCGCCAGCAATCGCTTTTAAAAGCGAAACCGTGAGCAGGAATACACCTGTTTAAAGGAATGTTGGCGAATGGGTAGGGAATTAAAGATTATTGTCGCGGATGATTCAGCCGATTTTTAAAGGAGTGTTCAAGTAATGTCAAATATGTTAAATAAGCGCTTGATTTAACGGGTTTTCTTACTACGGAGGACGAGGATGGTTCTGAAATAGAAACGATGCCTAGAAAGAACCACCAAAAAATTGTTTCACTGCTCCCTAGAGCTTCACAACCAACTATAGTACATATGACTCCCAAGGCATTTGATGAAGTAGTGGACATTACTAAAAGTCTCCAGAATAAAAAGATTGTAACCATTAACCTTGCATTGGTGGATGTGGCACTTAGGAATCGGATTTTTGATTTTGCATGTGGCTCGGTTTATGCATTAGATGGAGAATTTATGAAATTGGCAGATAACGTATATTTACTTGCTGGTCAAGGAGTTACGTTGCAAGAGAGGCAGAGAGACTCTTCGAAGTTTCCGTGGAGCAAAGAATCTTAAATAAATTTACAAGAGCACCATGAATGATTAAATTTGAAGGTGGGATGTTGGAATGGGACAGGGAACAAAAATTATTGTCGTTGATGATAACCGGAATTTATGCAATCTACTAAAGACGTATATTGAAGATCAAGATGATCTAAGCATAGTTGGTGTGGCTCATGACGGTTTAGAAGCCATGGAAATTGTTCAAAGTCAGGAACCGGATTTGATCATTCTTGACTTAGTGATGCCAAGTTTGGATGGATTAGGCGTATTGGAACGGCTTAATGCTCGAACTACGATGAAGCGACCCAAAGTTATCATGCTAACGGCTTTTGGCCAGGAATCTCTCACGCATCAAGCGATGACGCTCGGTGTGGATTACTTTATTCTAAAACCCTTTGATCTAGATATTCTGGGCAAAAGGATCCGATCATTAGCACAGGATCTACCGACAGCTGCTCCAGCTCAGTATTCAGCCACTTCACCCATTGTGACAACAGGGGGAAGTAAGGTTAATCTATTTAGCGAAGTGACCAATGTGATGCACCAAATTGGAATTCCTGCCCATGTTAAAGGGTATCAATATATTCGAGAAGCCATTTTGATGGTAGTGGAAGATGTCTCTTTGTTAGGGGCGGTCACCAAGGAACTTTATCCTGACGTTGCGAAAAAATATGATACTGCTTCCAGTCGGGTTGAACGTGGCATTCGTCATGCTATAGAGCTAGCATGGGAGCGTGGTCATACAGATACGCTTAAACAGATTTTTGGATATTCAATGAATGTTGGCCGCCAAAAACCCACGAACTCTGAGTTCATAGCACTTCTTGCAGATAAATTCAGGGTGATGGGTATGGTAAGTTAACTCGGCTCGAGCTGAAGGAAGAAAAGGTGGGCCAGGATGAGCAGAGAAACAACTAACGGAACAAGGAAACACATACTATGGGTTTCCCTTATTATGCTTCTTTTATTTGTGAGTCTTATTATTCTGAAGTGGTGGGTCATGGCTTTAGGGTTGTTGATCATAACCATGATCAATCTATTTAAAGTATTAGGTAATCCTAAGGAAGAAAAACGGACTAATTCAGGGAACTTTTCTAATAGGGTTATGAATAAAAGAGCAGGGGAATTACCAATAAACATAGTTGGAACAAGCATAGTGGCGGCGACCTATAAAGATGACTCCGGTATGGATTGAAGCTACGTTTGTTTGCTAAAAGAGTTGAGGATAGACCATACATGATAATAAATGATATTTGTGGATGGAGGTTAAATGATGAAGAAATCAGTCAATACTGAGGTTATTTCAACGTTTGCCACTTCTCTTTTCGGGCTGCTTCAAAGAAAAATAAGGAGACCCAAGGACCCGGTTATGTCCTCTGCAAAATGCGTAAGTCTCCGACTATTGAATCCGAAATCTTTACATATTATCTAGTGATCAATTATTAAAATTTTCTTCATCGTCCCAAGTGGGAAGCTAACTCAAGGGAGGAATCACTATTGTCCCGTCTACTTAAAGTTTTAATGGGTTTCATTATATTAGTGTCATTACTGACCGCGTCGAGTGGCTTATTTGAAGATTGGTTGTGGTTTAAAGATCTCGGTTATACACAATTATTCTGGACACCAATCCTTAGCAAATTGCTTTTCCAAGCAGTAAACGGCACGATTCTTTTTATCTTTATTGCCGGAACCTTACTCTCTATTCGCCACGCCATTATTACCTTTGTCAATGAACGTTTGCGTAAACGTATGCATTTAGTTCAGGACATGAATCGGCCCATTTTAAGTTTAAGCCAGCGGAAAGTGACCGTGTGGTTACTGATTCTTTCTGCAATTGTGAGTTTTGGAGTCAGCTTTGTTGCAGGGTTCACAGGCTGGTTGGATGTATTATCCTTTACCCATGCCACTACTTTCGGAAAACTCGATCCTGTTTTCGGTAAAGATTTGTCTTTTTACTTCTTTCAACTACCTTTTTTGAGGACATTATTCAATGCATTTTTCGGTCCTTTGTTCTTACTTACCTTGTTTACCACTATTTTCTATATTGTCACTGGGGTCTTACGATTTCGTTCTAAGAGAGTATGGCAAACCGGTGCCGTCTCCTTGGGATCCGCTCGCAAGCACTTAGCCTTTCTCATAGGAATCCTCTTTGCCTTAAAAGCCTTTGGCTATTATCTTGATATTTACCAGTTACTCTACTCTGTACACGGACATGTCGTGGGTGCGGGATATACAGACTTAACGATTACGCTTCCCGCTCTGAAACTATTAATTGTTATCTGTATTTTAGGATCTATTACCTCCTTTATTTCACTGTCTCGCAATGACTCACGGTTAATAACAGTCCCTGTAGTGGGAGTTTTTGCAGTGGGATTTTTGATCAATGGAATACTCCCTGCACTCGTTCAATCGTTTGTCGTTATCCCGAACGAGCTCAACAAAGAGAAGCCGTATATTCAACATGAGATTGAATTGACGCGCTTTGGTTATGGCTTGAGTAACATTACTGAAATAGACTATCCTGGAAACACGCCCATCACACTGAGCGCTTTGAAAGCAGATCAGTCGACCCTGAACAATGTTCGCCTGAACGATGCCAGACCCATGTTACAAACCTATAACCAGAAACAGGGTATTCGTCTCTATTATAAGTTTCATGACATCGATATCGACAGGTATACCGTCAACGGAGAATATCGTCAAGTCATGATGGGTCCACGCGAAATATCAACCCCTGATTTAGATGAGAAAGCTAAAACCTTCGTGAATGAGTATTTCAAATATACACACGGTTTTGGTGTATCCGCTTCGTTTGCCAATGCTGTCACCTCTGAAGGTCTTCCCTCCTTTGCTATTAAAGACGTCCCTCCAGTCAGTGAGTTTCCAGAATTCAAGCTGTCAGAGCCACGAATTTATTATGGTGAATTGACCGATAACTGGGTCGTAGGAAATACTGTTGGTAAAGAATTTGATTACCCCCAAGGTAACGTGAATGTTGAAAATTCTTATCAAGGTAAAACAGGAATCCCTTTTACGCCTCTAAACAAGTTGATGCTTTCCCTTCGCCATGCTACCCCACGCTTTTACCTTACCAGTGAGGTTACCACTGATAGTAAATTGCTAGTGCACCGCAATATAAAAGAAAGAGTGGAAAAATTAGTACCGTTTTTAACCTATGATGCAGACCCTTATATCGTCATTGATGGGGGTCGCCTCAAATGGATCATCGATGCCTATACTACCTCAGATGCCCTCCCCTATTCGAATATGTCTCCTAATCAGGATTTTAACTATATTCGAAACTCTGTGAAAGTTATCATTGATGCCAATGATGGAACCGTTGATTTTTATGCTGTTGATACCACAGACCCAATTTTAAATACCTACATGAAAATATTTCCGGGCGTATTTAAAGACATTGCAAGCTTGTCTCCGAACATGAAGAGCCACCTCCGCTATCCTGAAACACTTTTCAATATTCAAAGCAATATGCTTAAAAACTTTCATATGACAAACGCCTCAGTTTTCTATAATAAGGAAGATTCCTGGGATATTGCCAAGGAACTCTTTGATGCCAAACCCCAAAACGTAGCCCCCTATTACACCATCATGAAAATCCCAGGAGAAGACAAACCTGAGTTCGTGCTCATGCTCCCCTTCACACCAGCGTCCAGTGCCACCAATTCACGAAACAATATGGTTTCCTGGATGGCTGCTCGCATGGATGGAAAACATTATGGAGAGCTGCTGCTGTATAAAATGCCTAAGAACATTGAGATCGATGGTCCCTTGCAAATTGAATCGCGAATAGACCAAGACCCAGAAATATCAAAACAGCTTACCTTGTGGGATCAAAAAGGCTCAAGCGTGATTCGAGGAAATCTCTTAGCCCTTCCAATTGGCGGAAACTTTCTCTATGTTGAACCGATCTATCTGCAATCGGATAAAGGTGGTAGTATCCCAGAAATGAAACGTGTCGTCCTTGCTTATCAAGATAAGTTGGTGATGACCGATAACTTAGGTTCAGCTCTCACCCAACTCTTTGGAGACGGAGCGCCTCAACCTACAACACCTGGACAAAGTACACCTGTTCCTGTTCCTGTTCCTTCACCTAAAGCGCAAACACCAGCTGGTCAGAATGCACCGGACATGACTTCAATAACTGATCAGATGAATCAAATCCGCACCTTGCTCGACGATCTGGAAACCCAACTCAAGGGATTACAATAAGCGTAAAAATAGTCCATTATCCTGAGTTCTTATCTATACTAAAGAACGAGAGAACCCGCATTAAATGCGGGTTCTCTCGTTGTATACATGTTAACAACGTACTACTTTGTTTATGATGCAGCCAGTTGTTCAACTGGTTATCATAAAATTCCCACTAAACGCATTAACTGATCTTTGAGGCTTCTTATCTCGTCTTCCAAGACTTTGATGCGTTTGTTCTTCACGGCTAAGAGGACGTCTTTGCTGCGGTATTCCTCGAAGGGATACGGACACCCTCCTAGGCCCTCTAGTGGAGTATATCGCTGTTCAAATAGAAAGAACATTTCTCTTTTCAGAGAAAAATCTCCATATTCATCAAGTAACCCTTCTTACTCAATTATTAATTTCCTAGAATTCCTATGTTGTCAGAGAATTTTTGACAAAAAATTACATCAACCGGCGCCGAGCGCCATTTGTCATGGTGATGCTGGTACGCACTATACCAGCATCACCACCCGTCCTACGGATAAGCTCTTTGAGCATATCCGTCAGGACGCCAACCCAGCATCCCAATACCTACCAAGCGATGTTGTAGGAGATGGGAAGTTCATTGATGTCTTCTAGTCCAAACACTTCTTTTAGTTTCAAGGCAATTAAGGCCAAGGAATAAGAGTCATTGCATTGTCCTGCATCGAGCACTCTCGGAATGCCACCGATATCCCCGAGGTTCAGTTTATTGTACCGGTGCTGAAAACCGAAAGATTTCTCGGCACTCATCGCTCACGCCAAGACATGCTAAAAGTGCGGAAGCATTGATCCAGCAGGAGCGTAGTTGGATGATTCGGTACATAACCAAAATGAAAGGTTGCAACACCCACTACAGCCGAAAAAGTATGGCCAAAAATAACATTACGGGGTTGAGACAGAGGAGCATCAGGAACGCCATAAATTAGCACCGCCGATGCGCCAAAGGATGCTACAACGGGAAGGTCAAACTTGTGGGCAAATAAAGCTATAGCAGTTATCCCTAAAAAAGCGCCAAGCCAGGTAAGAATCACGTCTAAAGGTGCAGGGGACACAAGGGGAGTTGTCCTTTTATGAGGTACCCCGCAAATCGCGGGGTATCTCTTATTTATACCCGGATGGTCTTACCCGTGAGAAGAATAACCGAACTTTTGCTTGGGGGCATCGCGAAAAGGGTGCTCCTTTTATATTCAAAATATCATGCGCATAGTTACCAGTCCAAATGTGCAAACTTTCAGTTGGGGTGGAGGCCTCCTTGTTAAAAAGCAAATAAGTCAGAATAAAGAAGGATGACTTTTAGCCGTACTTCTTTATTCTGACTTATTTACCATATACCAGAAATATCCTTTATTTCCCGGGTTTCAATTTGCCTAGCGACTAATTTAAGTTCTTCATGATGTTGTTTTGCAAATACTTCTAGGCGATCGAATCGAGCATCGTGGTCTTCCAACTTTTTAAAGACTTTTCCGTATTGATTTTGAATTTCACCAAACTGGTTAATTACCAATTCCTGAAATTTATCGTTATCCAATTTTCCATTCTCCCTTTGCCATGTCTCATTATTACACAATGACTGACTCCTTTATATTTTAACATATTCACGGCAACTGATTGCAATTCAGGTGGTAGCGTGTATTAATAATAAGAATAAAGACAAAATATGAAACCCTTGAAAATCATGGGTTTCATATTGCGGTCTACTTAGATAGCTTACTTTATTTTATTATGGCAAATGGTAAATCGAATAAATATATCACTAAAAATCCTAAAATGAATTAATGGTGAGCGCCTTGTGATATATCACTAAGTGCATCTCCTGCTTCATTAATGTGAATTTTTTCGATGGCCAGATCGCCTATGGCTACAATTCCCACTAATTGATCGTTTTCTAGGACCGGTAACCTTCTAATTTGATTTATCGACATCAAGTTAGCTGCCTCATGTACATCCTGATCAGCAGACACAGAAATAATATTTGCACTCATAATATCCTTGGCTGACATGTTATTAATATTTCCTCCCGCTGCAACAACTTTCAGAACAATATCCCTGTCTGTAATAACGCCAATCAATTTATTTCCTTTACAAATCGGAATAGAACCTACATCATCCTTCTTCATCAACTGTGCAACTTCAACCACTGAAGTATCTGGGGTAACCCAATCTACTGCACTTGTCATAACATCTCGAACCTTCATACTTAATTCCCTCCTGATGATCATTTTTTCATAGATAGTATAAACAATTTCACTAAAAAGCATGCAAGATATTCTTGCATGCTTTTCTAAAAGAAACCCTCCGAAACGGTAAAGACCTGGAAAAACGCCGGGCGTTGGGTGAGTTATAGATCTACGATCTTAGCTATCCTTGTAGCGATAGCCCGTGTCTACACTGGAGTTCATTGGCCCTCAGACGTCCTTATCGGAGTCATCGTTGGACTATTGAGTGCTCGAATCATGCGAGCATTGAGTCCTCTTTTGAAACCCATTACTAAAATCGGATTGCGTTTATTTCACTTTGAGTTCTATAAGGGTCATTACATACAGTTGCGAAAATTACATCTTTATTCATCATTTTAAAGCTAACTAAGTCTTTAAGGAGGCAACTCAAAGTGAATGAGAACTACGATATTACAATAGGTTTATGGGTTACAATTGCAGTGATTGTGACATTGCTAGCATCTGCTCTGGTAACCTGGATAGTCATGGTCAAGGAAACTAAGAAATTGAAATAGAAGATTATCTAATATGATATTACCCACTTTGGAAGTGTGTGTTGAATTTGGATCCTATAAGGGTAGTCAGTAAATAAGCGCATAAAAGAAGCCCCTCATTCACAGGAATGCGCGATGATTGTGGATGTAAAATATTCCAGAGCAAGCAACCCTATACTTAAACAAATTATTGAAAATGAAAAAATACCCTGCAATGGGATTTTCCCATAGGGTTATTATACTTCTTGAAAAATCGGGATAATCATGGGACGCCTCTTGGTCTTATCATAAAGATGTTTGCTCACAGCATCCCTAACACGACTTTGTAAAATGGAGGTTTCCTGGATACCCCCCTGGAGACTGCGGACTATGGTTTGTCTAGTGATCGCTTTTACCTCATCGAGCATTAGG
>DASRMA010000076.1:0-4545 GCA_035648155.1 Desulfosporosinus sp. | reverse complement strand
ATGAGAGGAAAGAGCCTTGGAGGTCTGAAACATTAAAAATCATCCTTTCTGCATTACTAGTATTTGGCAGAAAAGATGATAACATGAATTTACATCTTAGTTATTTGAGGAAAGGCCACCGCGCAGCGGTTTAGTACAATCGCCGTTATCGGACCCAACTAGAAAGGATAATGCAAAATTTGTCACAAAACCATTAATAATGTAATCGGAAGGAAAACAAGGTTAAATATAGAAGATATGCTAAGCGCTAACATAAATACAATAATTAAGTGGGGCTAAAAAACGAAAGGAGTAATAATTAAACTAGGGTAGTTGATCAATAAAAACCACAATGGCGTAGCGAAGGGTCAATTCAGAAAGATAAAAACAAGGAGGAGAATATTTGTGAGAAAGAAACGTATTTTAAGTATGGCATTGGCCAGTGCTGTCATTGTTTTAACATTTGCTTCTCAGGCTATGGCTAGCACAAGTATAGTAGAACCAGACGGAAGTACTGGTGGGGTCGTTGTTAAGACAGTTGATGGTAAGAGTATTGTGGATTATCCGGTATCAAATGAAGATAAACAGCTACAGCAAAAAAAAGGCTCAATGGCAGACCTTCATATGCAATACAAGAATGGGAAAATTTCTAAAGAAACCTATGTTGAAAAACTGAAAAAACTAGGTGCTAGTGAGGATATAATTATTGCTGTGTCAAATGCAAAGACTTTTGACACAGCAATAAGCAGTAATAGCATCCAACCCTTAAGTCTCTCATCGTCACCTCAAAATGTAATAATTCCTTTTTACCAAATGCCACAGGCAACGACTTATTATTGTGGCCCAGCAACTGCTTCTGAAATAATAAACGGCAGAACTTGGAGCACGATATCCCAGTACACTCTGGCAGGACCACTACATTGCACCACCTCTGGCACCCCATGGTATGATGGTAGTTACCCTATGAAAGATACTTTAAATAGTTATATGAATACTGGATTTTACATACCTTATGGAACTTATGTAGAATCTTCAACTTTCCAAAGTAGAGTTATCTATGATATTGACGCAAACTATGGAACAGCTGGGGATGCGTGGGAAGTTCCCGGCGGACCACACCTAATAGGTCATCCTGTAGGTTCTACTATATACCATTGGTTTGCAATATATGGGTATGGAGATTATGGAAATAGCATTTATTATAAGGATTCAGTAGCTGGGTCATCCGTTTCTTGGAGTGGGAATGTACCGGCAAGTTCAGCTATGGATTACGTTACATTGGCGCGGATAGTTAACGGTAGGGGCATTATATGGTAGTAGCTGAACAACGTTAAGGGTGGATAGGAGATAGTTGGAGTAAGATCATTATTCCAACTATCTCCATTATTGTAGACATTAGATTTGATACTAACTTAGTTAAGGATTAAAATGGGATTAAATAAAGTGAAGAAAGGTAGGAGATGTATTAATGAAGAGGGTTCTTTTCTTCATTTTAGTTGTTTTCCTTATGGCCCCATTTGTTGGTTGTGCTTCTGTGCAGAAACAACCCGATAATAATAAAGACGTATCACAAATCATAAAAAATAGCGGTGGAAATGCGGAAACTCCTGAAGAAAGTTATAAACAACTTTTTGGAGACGTGAAGATTAAGACGTTAAGAGCACAACTCCCAGATGAGAGACCTTGGTTAGAAATGGCCATTTCTGATAAAGGAGAAATCTTCGGGTTTGCACCAAAGAACAATGGCAAACCAGGGGAACTAATAATTTATGATTTAAATACGGATACAACACAAAGTATTTATTCAGCAAAGGATGATGCTGGGCCTATCTTTTTTAAATATAATGACGATTATTTGACATGGACTGAAACATCAAGTAATTCTGATCAAGGAATATCCAGGATTGTTGTTTACGATAGGAAAAGCAAAAAAGCCACTGTAGTAAGTGAAAAAAACCAAATACCATCAAGTATTTCTTATGAAATGATAGCACTTGGAAGTGATTACCTACTCTGGTCAACCGGAAAAATGGACAAGGATAACGTAAACTATAAGATTATGAAATATGATCTAAAAACTCAAAAGACCTCGATATTTAAAGAGAATGCCACAATGCCAATCATAGGTAAAGACTTTATTGCCTGGTTGGGACCGGAAGACGAAAAAATGAAATACTCAGCAATATTTATTAATGATCTTCAAGACAATTCTATTAAAAAAATCACGACTGAAGGGCAGCATCCTACCTATATTAATACAGATGGAACTAGTATCATATTCAATGGAGTGGCTGAAACGGATACAAACTTAAAAATGCTCTCCATTTATCAAGATGGTAAAGTTCAAATTATCAAAAAATCCAAGACGGATTATTTTGAGTTTCCAGAGATCAGCCAAAATTTCGTAGGGTGGCGAGGAACTTTGAAGTTGAGTGTTTACTCTAGGAAAGATGCTAAAATAGGCATATTGACTGAAGAATACGCCGATTATACAGAAGTAAAGGTTAGCGATAAATATATCATGTGGCATTCTCCTGCCATCAAAGATGAAAATGAAGCGAAACTAAAAGCCATAGAACAGAACATCTACCTTTCAGATTTACACATAATTTCTAAAGACGATATTACGAGTGGGGTTAGATAATAACAGCAAAAGGTGGGTCAGTAACTATTCTCGTGGCATACAACGCCTTGCACATGCGATAATGGAAGACCCTGCTATACTCATTTTAGATGAACCAGTGAACGGATTAGATGTAAGCGTCAAATTTTACCCACCTACTTTTAGATTTCTGCATATGAGATAATCTTCCCAGAACATCAAGTAGGGAGGAATTTTTTATGACGAAAGCCGAACGACAAAAGGAATGGGAGAGCCGGATCACCGAATATAAGGCTAGCGGCCGGAGTACTAAAGAGTGGTGTGCAGCGCATGATTTGAAACCCCATCAGTTATGGTATTGGCTCCGGAAGCATCAGCTTACGGATTCCCCAACCGTCGTGTCATCACGATGGCTACCTGTGCTCGAGGGCAAGGCCTTCCTCTGGTCGGCCTAGCCCTACGGGGTCAGACCCCCACACAATTTGGACACTATTCTGACAATTAATAATAAGCTCTGTGAGACAGAAATATCAGTCGTTCCAGAGCTTATTAAATGTAACATAGTGCCTTTGTGTTGCATTCGTGGAGAGTGTCGAAGCGTCAATATGCAGTCGAGAGTTTCTCTAAGTCTCAACATACTTTCTCAACGTGAAACGCTCCGATTTCAGTTGAAGACACTTTTGATTCCATTGTGAGGAAATTATGCTTAAGCAGAAAACCCGTGTCTGCTTACGTTTGAGACATATATCATAGATTAGAATGTACCTAAACATCAGTCAAACTTCAGATTCTGACTATTGCACATCCAGAGGCCCTATCAACCGAAAGTATCGACAGTGTCGAAGTACCGAAGTGAGCATTTGTGAATTCTGTCGATACCGTCAATACTATTTCTAGTCTCACTCTCCAACAATGGAGGCTGAGGCTTTCTCTATGTCCTGCACAAAGAAAGGAGGGAAAAGAAATTATTCTAAGCATAAGATGAAAGTTGATCAAATAGTTGGTATAATATGAGAGCAAGGAGGTATTGATTCATGGTGAAAGATTCCACGTTTGTCTTGCGTAGGACCAATGATTACTTTTTCAAATATGTCTTCGGCTCTGAGGAAGGCTCGGACGTCCTCATCGATTTTCTGAATGCCACGCAGAATAGACCCCCTAACAATCGAATCAAAACTGTTAAGTTAGAGGATCGAGAAATTGATCCAGAACGGTATATGGATAAGGCAATCCGGCTGGATGTGGTCGCAACCACAGAACTCGGTCATGTCTATCAGATTGAAGTACAAGTTGCCGATCAGATCTTCATTGATCAACGGAGTTTATATTATTGGGCATCTCTATATCACCGCCAGCTCCAGCAAGGGAAGCTCTTCAATGAACTGAAACCGACGATCGGTATTAGTATCCTGGGGTTTGAATGGTTCAAAAAAGATGATCGCTATCACCATGTCTTTCATCTTAAGGATGATGAGACCGGGGAAAAGCTTAATGAGGATCTAGAGCTTCACTATTTAGAGTTACCCAAGATTAAGAACTTAAAGAGAGGCCCCCAGAGCGCCTTGGAGGAATGGCTAGTCTATCTCAGTGATATTCAAGGAGAAGGATTGGAGGCAATAGTGATGAGTAATCCAATGATCGGTAAAGCGCTCTCAATTGAGGAACAGTTCAAGGCCAATGCTCAGGAACGACGACTCTATGACATGCGGGAGAAAGCTATCTTCTCTGAAGCTACAAATTTGGCGGCGGCTGAGGCAAAGGGAAAAGTCATTATGGCTCAAGATTCCATCTGCAAATATCTTGAAGCACGCTTAGGCGTGAAATCTCAAGCACTACAGGAGACTGTTTATGCGATTACTGAGTTGGAAACGCTTAGTCGAATTATGAATCGAATATACATTGTCAACCATTTAGAAGAAGCAACAGCTCTTATTCAGGATTATTTAGTCTCTCAATAGCATCCA
>DASRMA010000075.1:0-6151 GCA_035648155.1 Desulfosporosinus sp. | reverse complement strand
CATTGCATGCTGCTCAGACTATTATATCAAATTTTAGAAAATATTAAAGAAAATTACTAAAATATATCGGGGCACGATGCATCGTGCTCACTCTTACATCCTACCCCTACATCAATAGACCCTTCATAATTATAGAAATATCGGTCGTTCCGTGAAATCACCCGTCATGGGAAGTTCAGCAATTCGGTCCACAAAGCTAAGTCCGCAGCGAGCGACGAAGCTCAAGGGATTTAAAACACGTTCCTGCCTAGAATGATTTGGAGTAAGTCCATCCTCTAACTCTTGCAAGCGCAGCAGCTCCACGCGACATCGTTTTCTCTGGGCCTGCCATACTTTCTTTTTTAAGTAATCTAATTGGAGATTAATTTTTGCTTCATTTCGAATTAGCAAGTTCTGAACATTAGGGTGAATCTCCTTGAAGCTTTCCAGCTCTGAGTAAGCTCTGTCAACTTGCAAGCGTAAACCCTGTAAGCGTTCATCAATATGTTGATCATCCCGCTCTCTCACTCTACGTTCTCGGTGTTTCTCCAGCCCGCCATAAACATCGTCCAGAGTCAAATTCTCCTTCTTTAAGGCTTTTTGCCAGGAAGCAGTTAGGACAACAACCGACAATCTCGGATAGAGAATTGGCATGATGAATCCGAACGTATCAAAAACTTTGCCTAGCTGAGCCCAGTAATTCAATTCCCCAGGCCCTGGAACATAGGCCAAAGTAGGAAAAAGGTATTCCTGAACAACTGGACGGGTCACCACATTGGGAGAAAATCGTCCCGGGTCCTGGGCCAATAATTCTTGAAGGACCTCCAGCTGCCACGGTTCCTCTTGACCCTTTAGATAGAAGGACTGGTCAACATATTGAATCAGCTTTCGCTCTGGTACGGAAAGAAAAAGATTCACGTCTCCGTCCGTTAGCTGGATTTGGGTCTCAAACCCAAGTTCAACCCAGGCCTCAGTCCGTTGAGTCAGAGCAGCTCGGACCTCGGCTTGCAGCTTCAAAATCTGTTCATACATAGGCGCAGCAAGTCGCTTGAATTCCGGCAACAAGGGATCAAAGAAAATAAGACCCCATTTTTTGACAAGCCACTGAAGGGTTAGCGCAAACCACTGTGTCAAATTCTCCGCTTGCTCTATGAATTGTTTACACTCCTTTAAGACGGACGATCGAAATTCACTGTCGGGGAGCGCTCCTAGGAGTTGGGCTTCAATCTTTTCCCACGAGGGAGCCAGTTGATTCCCCACAGATTCTCCGCCAGCATCCCCGGATAGCCGACAAGCGGATAATTTTCCTTTTGAATTTAAAATATAAGTCTCCCGAATCTCTAACCAATCATGGTCTTCACTGGCAATCCAAAAAACCGGCACCACCGGGCGACCAAGCTTTGCCCGTTGCTCTTTGGCAAGTAGAATGGTGGTCATGGCTTTATATAAAGTATACAACGGGCCTGTCAAAATCCCAGCCTGCTGGCCAGTAATAACAACAAGCGTTTCTTTTTGGCGGAGCTCTTCAATCATCCGTTGGGTTTCCGTACTTGCCCCTAACTTCTTATGATACTTCTTTAATCCGTCCGCCAAATTCTCCCTGGAATAATTCCTTGTATCTAAATAAGCCGCGCGACGCTCAAAGCTTTCCTGAAGCTTAGGATTACCACTCGGAAAGAATAAAGCCACTTGTTCAAAACAAGTAGCCATAGTTTGCATCGGATTTCTCGAAACTTTCACATCTACCATATCTATCACACCGCTACCTTTCCAGTACACGGTGATATTTTATCATGCACGACTGGAAACTGCAATTTTCCCAAGTTTCACCTTTTTGGTTCATCTACCAACAATGGCTGCTGGGCAAGTCGAAAAACCTTTCCCGAAACTTGCACTAAGACTCTAGCTCACCCAAACGCCGCACAATATCCTCATGATCTCCACTTAAAAGCGTCCTCACATCAATAAGCACCCAATCCTTGTGGATCCGAGTCATAATCGCTACTGGGCCTAAGCGAAGGAACTTTTCTAAGTCAATGACAGTCCCTTGGATTGGACGAATTGCACACACCCAGGTCGCGAGATCAACCGTAGGCCATGCTCCACCGCCTACCTGAGAGACGTCCTCCTTTAATTCAGCGGAGATAGCAGGATTCGCCTGAAGTGCTACCACAAGCTCTAAAGCAGATAACTTCAAGGCATCCCTGGAAAGAGAGAGCATCCTCCAGACAGGGATCTCGTCGATTCCTCCATTTTCATATAAGCGTAAGGTTCCTTCAAGAGCGGCGAGGGTTAATTTGTCAACTCTTAAGGCTCGGGTCAATTGGTTGGCCCTTAAGCGCTTAACATAGTCTTTCTTACCAACGATGATCCCGGCCTGAGGTCCACCCAGCAATTTGTCTCCACTGAAGGAAACGAGAGAAAGCCCAGCTTTGACTGTTTGTTTAATGGTTGGCTCAATAGGAAACCCTAGACTAACCCCATCAAAGAAACTACCGCTGCCGAGATCTTCCATCACTGGCAGCCCCCGCATTTCCGCAAGCTCCACTAACTCGGCTCCTGAAACGGAATGGGTGAACCCCTCAACCCGATAATTACTCGTATGAACTTTTAATAACACGGCAGTCTCTGGCCCGATAGCTGCCTCATAGTCTCTGAGCCAGGTTTTATTCGTGCTTCCCACTTCGACGAGTTTGGCCCCTCCGGCCTTTAGAACCTCTGGAATACGGAACGATCCACCCACTTCCACAAGTTCACCACGTGACACAATCACATCTTTCCCTTGGGCAAACGTATTCATCATCAAAAGCACCGCTGCAGCATTATTATTGACTACCATAGCAGCTTCCGCCCCAGTCAGATGACACAGAAGTTCTTCTACATGGACATAGCGCGATCCCCGCTCCCCAGTCTCGATATTCAACTCAAGATTACTATACCTTGCCGCTTGCTCTGCAACATACCGCGCAACCTCTGGTGCCAGCAAAGCTCTTCCGCAATTAGTATGTAGGACAACCCCAGTACCATTGATTACACGGCGCAAACTAGTTTCAGGACGTGTCAGCTCATTTAGAAGCTTAGTTTTAAGCCAAGGCCAAAAGGAGGTTTCATACTCAGCAAAGGATTGTGTTAAATTTCCATTAATAATTTCCCGAGCTTTTTGTAGAACCTGTCGAACTCCCTGCGTTAAACGAGGCAGCTTGCTCTCGTTCGTCAAAAATGGCCTGAATTCTTCCTCTTGTTCCAGCCGAGAAATCACTTCGTGAACAGCCGGGAGGGTCCGTAAACGCCTTTGTTTCTCTTGATCCACTACGGTATATCACTCCTTATTGCCAAAACTTATATCGACCAATTCTCCTTAAACTAGCCCGCACGCTTTTTAGGATTTCGACAGCCCAATTAGCATAAGATAAGGACGAGCTAAGTATGAACTATTGCGAGGAGGTAGATCCATGACCAACATAATCCCAACTCCACCACTAAACCAGCCAGTACGCCTAGCTGTTATTATTCCCTTTGAAAGCCTCTCTCATAATCGAGCACGGTTCCTACCCTGTATCTTTTGCGGTAAAACTATGAGGATCCAAAAGTTCAAAGGTAAAACCGTTTGCATACAATGTCTGCTCCAAATTCCAGATATCTTTTCCTATCGATAGAATCATTAGTGAACTCGTTCAACTAATGATCAATCTGAGTCAAGAGCCAGCGGATTACCATTGCAAATAGAGCAAAGGAAAGCTAACGCTTCCCTTTGCTCTATTTGCACGATCAGGCATAGCCTACAGGGACACTCGGCCATCCTTCTTAAAAGAAGTATTAAGTGTTTGTACCGCCTTGGCCGCAATGATAACCTTCCCATGTTCAGAAAGAAAAACACCAGTTGTGGCCACAATCTCCCCGTATTCATCAAGAATAGCCTCTGCTATCAGCCTTTTTTTGCCCGTTCCCATACGGTTCAGGACAAGGTAATATTCTTCATCAAACAAAAAGAGTCCTGAACGTAGCTGATTAAATTCAGGTAAACGTCCAACTGCCCCTAAAACATCTTCGAAGTCAGCAAACACATACGCTAATTCTGTCACACGGGCTTTGGTGGACTTTCGTGCCGGTTTTTCCTTAGTAGAACTCTCGAGGTCCTCCTGCTTCATAATCGTGATTACAAACTCGTCATTCGTCGCCACAGTTGCCTGAATCCAGAAGGGCTGATCTAAGTTAAACTCTACTTCTTCTTTTGCTTGTGCTATGAGCTCCCAAAACAATTGCTCCGTCTTCGCTGATCGCTGAAATAGGTCAGCCATCGTAATATCCCTGTCAGTTAGTTCTGTCAAGGAGATAAAAATGCGGATGGTATGCTCGTTAACTTTTTGTACACGCATATCCCCACTCTCCTTTCCGCATTCAAGCTAATGCCCTATCAAGGGCATATTCAAAATAATAACCAGTCCGTATACTAGTCTATTTTGCGCCATACTGCGTGGGCATGTTCAACGCAAACTATCCATGGCATCTTCGACTTGTTAGTTTCTTTCTATACCTTATTCACATTATAGCATATTAAGCCTTTACATATTCTGTGAAATGTTAGAATTTATACCAGTTTTCTCATTATCTAATTTGGATCAACTGATATGCCCTGCTTCCTAAACCAATGGTTTCGCCATAGGAAAGTTGGATAGTCCAGTCTATATCTGGGAATAGTACACGAAATTTATCAGGCTCTGCATGGCGTTCCCCAAGCTCAGAAAGCGGGTTTCCTTGCGCTTGGTTGATCAAATCTACCGCAGCTTGGTCAATCGCTATCGGATCTCTGGAAGCGAGAATACCAATATCGCCGACAATCGGTATATCATTCCAGCCACAACAATCACAAAGGGGAGAAACGTTTGTCACAAAGGTAATAAAGCCGATTTTCCCCTCTTTGCCTTTAAGCGCGCCAACCGTGTACTCCGCAATCTTTTCCTGAATAATGTCAGGTTTTGTTTTCCAGTTTATCCCAATGGCGCGTACTGGGCAGGTCACTGTACATTCACCGCATCCAATGCATTTGTCTGGTGAAATTTTCGCCTTATCTTCCACAACAATAGCCCCAGCCGGACACCATTCAGCACATTTACCGCAGGCTATGCAAATCTCTTCCTTGACCTGAGGCAACAAATCGGAGTGTTGCTGCTGTTTGCCTGCACGGCTACCTAGGCCCATCCCAACATTCTTCAAGGCACCTCCGAACCCTGTCGCCTCATGCCCCTTAAAGTGAGTAATGGCCAATAATACGTCTGCCTGGACTGCAGCACTCCCGATCTTCACTTCTTTAAAGTGTTTAAGATTTACTGGTACCGACACATAGTCTTTCCCGTTTAGACCGTCGGCAATCACTAAAGGGGCCCCCACTACGGAATAATCAAAACCGTTCTCAATCGCTGTCTCTAAATGGTCAACTGCATTCGAACGGGAACCAGCGTAAAGCGTATTAGAATCCGTTAGGAAAGGACGTCCTCCTTTTGATTTGACCTGCTCCACGAGGCGCCGCACATATTGAGGACGAACATAGGCCAGATTTCCACGTTCCCCAAAATGCAGTTTGATCGCTACAAGGTCTTTCGGTGATATCGCCTCTAGTAACCCCGCCCGTACAATTAAATTCTCAAGTTTAGCTAAGAGGCTTTCCCCTCTTTTGGTCTTCATGCTGGTGAAATAGACTTCCGAACTCAATACAAGCACTCCTTCATACCCAACCAATACTTTGATCCTAGTTTATTAGACTATTCATATTAAAGCAAACTTCTCACAATCTCACAGCGTACAACGTCTCGTCGTACCGGAAGATACAACAGCTTTACTTGGTTTTCTAGCTTAAGCTCCTTGTAGACGCTTTGATCGACCTGAAACTTGTTTATTACGGGGCCAGTACGAACATCTATGACATAAGTCTTAGATCCAGCATTATAGACTTTTGCTTCTACCTTCCCGTGAATATTACCCGGTTTAGTCAACCAATCTGGTTGGGAAAATAATAGTAGTTGTGTATAAACGCCTAAAACAACAACCCAAATTAAGGTTTTCCCTGCCAATACTAGAAAGCCCCAAGTATCGTGAGCATAACGCCACGTACTCGTGAATTTCCATAACCATCGTGAGAGCACAACAATCCATATAAAAAAGAGCACGCTCAAAT
>DASRMA010000074.1:0-13030 GCA_035648155.1 Desulfosporosinus sp. | reverse complement strand
AGTGCAGCGATGGTCAAATCATTGGTACTCGGTCCAGGACTTAAGCTAGCAAAACCCCAGCTCCATGGCATACCAATTGTTTCAGTGTCTTTTCCATTGACTTTGTACGTCTGTAGCCGGTCCGTTACTAAGGCACGCACTGTAATTTTACCACGAGCAGAAGAAACTTCGACCATATCTCCTTCTTTAACTCCGATCTTCTGACCTAAGTTTTTACTAATCTCAGCAAAAGGTTCCGGCATTATCTCATTTAACCAAGGAATGTTACGTGTAATACCTCCGGAACAGAAATGTTCGACTACTCCATACGTGGTCAAGACATGTGGGAACTCTTCCGCCTTGCCGATCTGAGTCGATATAATGAGTGCCATTGGACTAATTGAAACCTTGGGATGCAGGAGATTGGTCGTAGGACTTTCCGTCGGTTCGTAAAATTCCGGCATCGGTCCATCAACACATATCCCTGCGACACGAATCCCGATGGCCGGGAGTCCATCAGCAGGTACTTCTGCTGGTAATCCGCTCATATATGCGGCCGCAAATAATCGACCTACGCCCTCAGGACACATGCGGAAACTTAACTTTCCTTCCGGCGTATCAGGTCCTTTGGTCTTATTGACAACGTCTCCACCGTCATTTCCTGCCCATACCTTAGCTGCATCATCCCACCAAATAAGTTTACGTTTAGCGTCAACTGGCTGGCCCAATTCATCACAGGAAGCACGGTTATAGAGAATACGGATATTTCCAGGCCAAGCAAAACTCCACTCTCTAAACAGTCCCAGTCCTGAGGGGTCTGCATTGTTGCGACGAGCCGCCAAGTTTCCATTCCCCGTCACGCCAGTATAAATCCAATTTCCTGAAGAAGCCGAACCGATCGGAGCTTTAAGATAATCCCCTATCGTCGGAAGGAGCTTACCGGTTGTTTCGTCATATCCACTCAGCTCCTGAAGCACCTTCAAAGCGCTTGGCTCCTCGCCATAGTCCCAACGGGCCTTCAAAATTGGAGCATCCTTAACATCTGTACTCCCAGCATATAACTTACGAATTTTCTTAAAGAGGTGATCCAACATATCGAGGTCGGGTTTTGATTCCCCGAGCGGCTTGAGTGCAGCGTCTTTCCACTGAATCCAACGCGAAGAATTCGACATGCTGCCTGCCTTCTCATAGACAAAAGCTGCAGGGAACATAATGACTTCAGTCATTATGTCGGCTGGTTTCATCCCTGGTGCGCGCCAGAACTGGGCAGTTTCAATCTCGAAGAGGTCAGATACGACCAACATCTCGAGTTTACTTAAAGCAGCACGGACAAGCTTTAAGTCCGGGATTGAAACCATAGAGTTCGAGCCAACGTTTAAGAGAAGTTTAATCTGACCCTTTTCCATCATCCCAAAGAGTTTTACCATCGTCCCGTTCACTGAGGGATTGTTTTTCGCTAAGTAGCTAAACCCGTAGTCATTTTCTTTGGTGGCGTTTTCACCGAACCATGCTTTAAGTAGGGCAACAAGATGTTTTTCATAAAATGACCCATTGCGGACGAGATAATTACGCATGGTCTTATCCGTACTAATCGGACGAGGTAAGTAGCCTGGTAAGTTGCTATAAAGGTTCGCCATATCAGTTGAACCTTGAACATTCGGTTCTCCACGCAGGGCATTGATACCACCGCCAGCTTTACCGATATTACCCAATAATAATTGAATGATGGCGTAGGCGCGGATCCCTTGAGTACCTGTGGTATGTTGCGTCATTCCCAGAGCATAAAGGATGGTTCCGGGTTTCCCTTTACAAAAGGTGTCGGCTATTTCTTTAATTTTTGCCGCAGGAATCCCTGAAATTTTTTCGGCTGTTTCGAAGGTATATCTAGAGTAGTGTGCTTTGAGTTTAGAAAATACGCTATCTGGATCGTCTATAGTATCAGTTTTCAGGGGCTTTTTATCTGGACCAAGTTGGTAACCCCAGCTCGCAGTGCCATACTTCCTCGTTTTGGCATCATAACCAGAGAAAAGCCCTTCTTCTAATTTGTAATCTTTATTAACTTTAATGAGAGCATTAGTAAAATTCAAGACATACTTCTCATCGTACAATTTCTTTTCAATAATATAATTAATAATAGCACCTAGATAGGCAATATCTGTTCCTGGTCGAATTTGAGCAAAGATGTCTGCTTTAGCAGCTGTCCGCGTAAAGCGTGGATCGACTACAATTATTGTTGCGCCTTTTTCTTTAGCACGATTAATCCACTTCATGGCAATCGGATGGTTTTCTGCGCAGTTACTCCCCGCAATTAAAAAGACCTCGGCATTTTTTAAATCAGACCATGAATTTGTCATCGCACCGCGACCAAATGAAGGTGACAAACTTGCCACCGTGGGGGCGTGTCATATCCGGGCCTGATGCTCATTGTAAGGTGTTCCTATTAACTCGGAGAATTTCTTAATAAGGTAAGACTCTTCATTGTCAACTTCAGCTGATCCAAAGAAAGCAATTCCTTCAACACGGTTCACAGAAAAGCTTTCTTTCAGTCCCGTTTTAGCATTGACAACCTCATCAGCGGCTTTCCAAGTGGCATCCCTGACTTCTTTTGTTTTCTTAGCAACGATGTTCAGTGCCTCTTCCCAAGAGATATCTTCCCACTTATCCGCTCCTGGGGCACGACGTCTCGGTTTGGTCACGCGATCAGGCGAATTTGCTATGGCTAGTAAACTTGCTGCCTTCGGACAGAGAGTCCCCTCATTGGTCGGATGATCAGGATCACCCTCCAAGTGAATCAACTTTCCCTCCTTCACATATAAAAGCATCCCACATCCACCAGAGCAGAAGTGGCAAATGCTCGGAATCTTTTTGGTTCCCTCGAGCTTCAAGGCAAACCCTTTGGCTTCCGCAACGGCTGGGTCAAATCCCAAACCTGCGGCAAAAGCGGCGATAGAAAGTCCCGAGAGCTTAAGGAAACCACGACGAGAAACATCCATCTCTTTTTCCTCCCCCTACAATTTAATAAAACACATCACATATGTTTTTCCATTTCTGAAGTTTCAACTTTCAAATCCTTAGTTTTATTACATCCCTTCATATGAAAATTTAATTATGCAAAATGTTTCTTCGTTTCTGAATTATCTAATAACTCTATTTACAGTTTATCTTTCTTTGCTTATCAAGTCATCCTTCTGATCATTATGTAACTAAAAAAAGTCCATGTACATAAATAAAAGCCTCCTTTGCAGGAGACTTTTATTTATGCATAGACTCAGTTGGTGGAGTGAATGAGTGAAAATCTATCGAATTGACAGGTTGAAACAATTTAACGGGTCTCCCTACTGGCCCGTACCTTAGCTCCGTTGTCAAAAATCCACAGTGTTCCAGAAACTCTAGATATCTGCGAACTGTTACCCTTGTAAGACTGACACCTTCCGCGACATTTTCTGCCGAAACTGGTGGTTCATTCGTTTCAAGCAAAAAGAAGACGATTTGCTTAAGTGTGAGTTCATTCAACCCTTTCGGCAAGCCTTGTTCTCTAACGCAACATCTCTTGATCAGGTCATTCAACATTCCATCGTGCTTATCTTTTGTGACATCTATTGAAGGGACATATTCAACTTTTACGACTTTTGGCAGAGCAGCTTTACTCATTTCGTCGGCTATACCTCCTAATCGTTCCACCATTTGGTTAAAGGCGACAGCCAAGTCACCAATTTCTTTCGTGCTCGTTACACTGACTTTTTCAGTAGCATGTCCGGTGGCGACATCACGGGTCCCAAGCGTTATGTCATGTAATGGACGAATAACAACTTTCTGGATAAAAAGCCACGTTACTAAACCAACCAGCAGGGTCAATCCCAAGCCAAACATAGCTAATCTGATGAGCGAATTAACGATAAATAACTGAGCGTATTTTTTTGAAATTCCAACATAAAAAATACCTATAATATCCCTATTTATACTACGAATGGGTTCATAAGCCGTCTGATAAAACTCCCCAACGACATTCGCCTCACCTAAGTATATCTGGCCATTTTTCAAGACGTCCTGCGCTACAGGATCTGACACCTTGGTTCCAATCGCTCTTTCTCCAGTTGCACTGCGCACAGTGGTGGCGACGCGGGTATCTCCAAGAAATAAAGTCACTGTATCTCCAGTTAAGTCTGCTATATGATCAACAAGTTCAGTACGATAGGAAATTTGAGTTTGTCCTTTGTAAAGCATTCCCTCTTGCACATGCCAAGGGCCAGGGTTCTTTAGATTAATGATTTCCATACCCGTAGCTAAATCTGTATTTGCCTTAACGATGGCTGCATCCACCGCACGTCCCCGCATTTGCCAACCAAATACAACGATAAAACTCACAGCTAACACACACAGTGAACCAAGCATTAGCAAAAGAATTTGATGTTTTAGTGAACTCAATAAAATCCCTCCATGGAGATGCTCATCGCAATTGTATTCGCGATCTTTATATATAAGCCTTTTATTTTGATAAGTTATATTTTTCATTAAGCAGCTCATTACGAGAAGGAATTAACCTCCTCCACGTTGAATTTGTATTCAAGAAGCTCAGATATAGGAGGATGGTCGTCATGTCCTTGTTTCGGGTGCTATATGAGATACTAACCCAAAACGGCTGGGAATTCGATTTTGACAATAAGAATGAAATTATTAAGCTTGAGGTCCGAGGCATTAACACTAATTTCCATGCTTTTCTTCTTGTTGATGAAGAGCAAGAATCTTTACTTTGCAACACGCATATTGATCAGAAAATCCCCCTGTCCAAACGACTTGAAGTCTGTGATTTCATGAGCCGGGTTAACTATGAACTCGCCAATGGTAATTTCGAGATGGATATGGATAACGGAGAAATTAGGTATCGCACATACCTTGATCTATCAGACTCGGAACCTTCTAAAGATCAGGTACTTAATATCATATGGAACGGCGTCCTAGGATTTGACACGTATTATCCGGGATTAATGAAACTCGTGTACGGGGAATACAGCGCAGAAGAGGCTGTTTCTTTTTGTACTGAGGAAGATAATTAACCTTTCATCGGAACAATGTATATCAGTATCATAATGAAATGTACAATGCTTCCAGCAGCAATGAATAAATGGAATATCTCATGAAAGCCAAACCGTTTTGGGAAAAAATCAAATATTTTGGTAGCATATATGACTGCTCCCACTGTATACATCACTCCACCAACGGCCATGAGAATTATTGCTCCGAGCGGTAAATGTTTAATAAGTTGTAAGAAAGGAACCAAGGCTATCCAGCCAAGCGAGACATAAAACGCCGCTGATACATATCTGGGTGCATGGATAAACCAAATTTTCAAAGCCATGCCTAGCACGGCTAAAGACCAAACTGAAATGAGCATCGACCAGCGCCAAGCGCCTTCGAGTCCAAAGTAAAAAACTGGTGTGTAAGAGCCTGCAATTAAAAAATAAATAGCAATATGATCTATTTTTTTAAGGAGAATTTCTTTCTGGGGCGTGGTTTTAACCCAGTGATAGATAGAGCTAGCCCCATAAAGCGAAATCATGCTCAACCCATATATCGTCATAGTAATAAGTTTGGAAATACTGTCTTTGCACAGGATCACTAGAAACACGAGTCCCACAATAGCCGCTACAAACGAAATAAAATGAGTCCAAGTGTTTACTGGTTCCTTCATCTTTAGGCTCATATTGCAGCCTCCTGTATCTCTCTTACTAAATTTAACCTTTGGCTAATTTTAACCCTTACCTTAGGCAAAATCAAGCTCAATTTTACTCACAACTGATAAATACAATAATATTCTCCTGTCACTCTTATGATATCCAGAAAAGGAAAGCTCTCTATTTTGTAGCAATTATTACCTGAGTATTTTCAATCCGCCAAGACATAATAACATTGTTCCAATAAGCAAAAAACATTTGAAAGAAGGTAATTTAACATGGCAGACAGAAACTCTAACACACCTGCAACTCAAGGTGCTTCACAAAGCTTGGATCAATTCAAGTATGAAGTAGCTAATGAAATGGGTCTTCAACTTGGTGGAGATCGCACAAGTCGTGAAAACGGTTCTGTTGGCGGACAAATGACCAAACGCATGATTCAATTCGCTGAAGAACACCTCAAAGGTGGAAGCAAAATCTAATATTGATATTGTTTCCAAATAAAGAGGGATATCGAAAGATATCCCTCTTTATTTTAGTTTCCTAGAATAATCATTAAGATAATTTTAGACACCCGAACGTGGCCTCGAGTAACTTATCGATCCAATCCAACAATTCCAAAATATATTGTTTGTTAGGTCCTACATAGGTACCCTCGTGATCTTTAATCACCCTAATTCTTACCTTTCCAAGTATTTCAAGGGTCTCTTCATAGTCACCGATCGCCGAATAATCTGTATGATCCGTAATTAAAGATAGGAAGGAATAACTGCGGTTGAACACTTGAATCAAGTCCACATGAAGTCTAGATGAAATAGGGAACTGCCAAACTTGTCGGAGATGAATCATTTGGTCAACAGTCATCCTCATTTGATCCAAACGGATCAGTGGATTAACATACTTTTCGTAAAATTGGACTTCTCCTGTTTTCTTCGAGGAGGGATCTTTCTGCACCAAAGCCACAAACGCTTGTGCCTCTTCCAAATGCACTTTCAATTTCTTTATTTCTTCTAATTCTACCTTGACCTGAACGTCAAGAAGTGCTCGAAATGCCGTCTTATACAAGCGAATAACATGGTGCCTCGCATCTTGAAAGCTTTTTTCCGTTTCCTTGTGATAACGTGGTGGAAAAACCCAACGATTAACAAGATAAGCTATGATAATCCCTAAGGCCGTATCAAGGATTCGATTAACCGCATAATCAAGTGGTTTGCCAGTTAGTTGAACTGAAATGGCAATAAACACAACACTAGCAATACTCATGGCTTCTTGCCATTTCATAATTTTTAGTATCGTCATTGTTACAATGAGTCCTAATCCCGTCCACCAAGGGTTGTTCACCACTACAAGCGCAAAAACATAGCCAGTTACAGCGCCTACCATCGTTCCTTTCATTCGGTGTAAGCCTGTTTTCAAGGATCCTTCAATCGTTGCTTGCATCGCTATAACAGCAGCAATCGCACTGTAAAACGGGTATTCAAATTTGAGTAATTGAGCTATCCATATACATAAGGAAACTGCTATACCCGTCTTAATAATTCTCCAACCAATCATAGTCTCTCCTTATTTAAATTGTTTTCTAGTCATTGTATCACTTTTTAGCTTGTTTGATCAAAAAAAGAATAGGAGCTCATGCGCTCCTATTTAATCGTATCTAAAAAGACTCTATTCAACAACGGAATACCCAGCATCTACAACAGCTTTAACGAGTTTTTCACGCTCAGCATCACCTATTACAACGGCTTCTTTGGCCGCGAGATCAACCTTAACGCTTTCAACGCCCTTAACCCCTTGCAGCGCTTTTTCAGCTCTCATTTTGCAGTGGTTACAAGTCATGCCTTTAACTTTAAGAATAATTTGGCTCATTTTATCACCTCCTTAAATTATTCGACCAGTTTTTATATCGAATCATGCGAAAGATTGTTTTCAGGACCTCATCTACAACTTTTTCATCTCCTGCCTGGAGTTGATCTCGGATTCAATCATACCTTTTATCCCTCGAATTTGTCCTTCTATGCGATTCATCCGGGTTACAAGTTCTTTGATCGTTTTATCGTCATGGGGACTCATTCGTTCTCCTTCATTCTCTCCTTGGCTCTGACAAACCAACCATGAATGAACCTGTTCTTCTTCTATATTCATAATAATCACCTCTAATTAATATAGTATACCCCCCTATTCTATAAGTCAATTCATTCATAAAACGTTGACATTGAAGTTAGAAAAGATTAGTATCTTTTCAAAAGCAGAAAAGAGGAATTCTTATGGAACAACCCATACACACAAGACAACAAGCCTATGACCTTTTGACCAAGTACAATAAAAATAACCGCCTAATCATCCACGCACTGGCTGTTGAAGCCGTTATGCTTCATTTTGCTGATATTCTCTCAGAACCCGATAAAGAAAAATGGGGCATCATCGGATTATTACACGATCTGGATTATGAAATGTATCCTGACCAGCATTGCATAAAAGCCAGGGAAATACTGATGCAACACAACTGGCACGAGGACTATATCCATGCAGTGGAAAGTCATGGCTGGGGAATATGCTGCAACGTTGAACCAATCCATAGGATGGAGAAGATTTTATTCACCATCGACGAGTTAACAGGTTTGATTGCAGCTACAGCTATGCTACGACCAAGCAAAAATATTCTTGACCTTGAAATGAAATCAGTTAAAAAGAAATGGAAGCAGAAAAGCTTTGCTGCAGGGGTGAACCGTGAAGTCATTGAGCAGGGCGCAAAAATGCTCGGTATGGAAATTGACTATATCATCGTTGAAACAATCAAAGGGATGCAAAATGTAGCCGAGAGTATTGGATTAAAAGGAGTTTGATCAGAAGGCACAAACAAAAAGATCCCCGCGTCCGGAGATCTTTTGCGCAATGTCCCATATACTTGCTCTTGTCTCAGAAAATATGGGACAAGATTTTCAATGCTGTTATTAGAAAGTAAATAACCCTTACATAATATCTATACGAGACCTAGCAGCTTTTTAAGGGGGTGACCAACGATCTGCTTTAGTATATAAACAATTATTAATTATATTGTTCGCAGTTTGCTAAGGAATTTGCTCACTTTCTACCTGCTAACACTAATGATTTTTTAAAGTAACATCAAAGAAGACGGTTCAGGATTAAAAATAAATCCCGAGCCGTCTTCTTTGATGTTTTGATCATTAAATTCTAACGAAAAACCATAGGTTCTTCAGTGGCCTCCTTATTTCAATGGTCTCTTTTCTTTTGCTATTCGGGTATTTTTAAAAAAAGGCACAATTAGAAAATAGTGTACTTCTGATTCACACAGGTAGGTGATCCTAGAAAACTAAACTCCATTTTCTTCTAACCTGTAACGAACTGCCTTCACTAGCCTACCAGAAGAAACTAGTTCTTTCGCAACCTGAATATCCGGATACATGACACGATCCTCTCCGAGGGTACTTACCTTGGACCGTACAAGTCGGTAAGCACCTTCACTTCCCTTACCGAGCTGTCGTTGCTCACTCCCGGTCCTTAAATCAACGCCCTGACATGCCGCCAAAAGTTCCATCGCCAAAACATGAGCTGCGTTCTCTATGATACTTCGAGCCTTCCGAGCTGCAATCGTACCCATGCTTACATGGTCTTCCTGATTTCCTGAGGAAGGAATCGAATCTACACTGGCAGGATGAGCTAATATTTTATTTTCCGAAACTAGTGAAGCAGCTGAATACTGCACAATCATAAACCCTGAATTCAATCCTCCATTGGGTGTTAAGAACGCAGGAAGACCACTTAAATTTGGATTAACCAATCGCTCCAATCTACGCTCCGCAATATTAGCTAGTTCCGCCACCGCAATCCCTAGAAAATCCATCGCCAAAGCAATGGGTTGTCCATGGAAATTCCCACCTGAGAGCACTTCTCCCTGTTCAGGAAAGATTAAGGGATTATCAGTCACTGAATTCATCTCGATCTCAACAACTTTTTTTACATAGGTCACAGCCTCCCCTGAAGGACCATGTACCTGGGCAACGCATCTCAGTGCGTAAGCATCTTGCACTCTAGGATGCTGTTTAGGCGCTACAAACGAGCTTCCTTCTGTAAGCAAGCGGATTTGTTTCGCCACCGCGATCTGTCCCTCATGAGGACGGAGGGTATGTATTTTTGGATCAAATGCATCAAGAATCCCCTCGAGGGCTTCAAACGATAAAGCAGCCGTAATATTTGCCGACTCCCATATATTTTCTGCATCCCAAACCGCCAAAGCTGCAATCGCAGTCATAACCTGGGTTCCATTAATCAGCGCTAGACCCTCTTTTCCTTCAAGAACAACGGGCTCTATCCCCTCTTGGTATAAGGCCTCCCGCCCGCTCATTCGTCGCCCTTTATAAAATGCTTCCCCTTCACCAAGCAGGACCAAAACCATATGCGACAAGGGAGCCAAATCTCCGCTCGCTCCGAGCGACCCTTTCTCGGGTACGACTGGGACAATACCAGAATTAAGTACCTTAAGTAAGGTTTCCAGAGTAGAGAGCCGAATGCCAGAAAATCCTTTCGCTAAGGCGTTTGCCCTAAGAAGCAGAATCGCTCTGACCACCTCTAATGGTAGAGGCTCACCCACACCCGTTGCATGACTCATGATAAGATTCCTTTGAAGTTTTTTCGCATCTTCTTTGGAAATTAAAACATCACTAAACATCCCAAAGCCTGTCGTTATTCCATAGACAGTTTGATTCTGAGCAATCAGTTGATCCACGTACTCTCTGGAACTAAGGACTTTTTCCTTGGCTGCCGGATGCAAGTCTGCTTTAGCACCATAACGAGCCACGGCAACCACCTGCTCTAATGAGAGTGTTTCCCCATCTAATGTGACTATGCCCTTTTGTCTTTTTGCTACTGCGATCATATTGTTTCCTCCTCGTAGAGCAATGAAAAAGAGGATTAAGCCATAAACTTTTGTCTACAGCTTAGCCCTCTATCATCTAATAACTCTGAGCATACCCTATTTTATTGCAATTTCCTTTGAATCATACTTCTTGTAATGGTTAATCTTTAAAAATGATTAATACCTAATCCACAAACCTCATGTTCGTGACCTTTGATAGGGGCTCCAATCATCCCATACATACTAACAGCAATCCAGAGATCGCCTAAATCCTCAAGCGTGCGAGGTCCTTTAACAACAGCAAAGCGAAGTCCTACCGTACGCAAAACATTTCCAAGTTGAAGCGGCCCCCGTCCTAACCCTTGAAGTGCATCCAGAATGGCGTGATAAAGGGCGTGCTGAGAACGATAGCTATCATCTGTAAGCCCTCCACGTTTAGCTGCCGTTTCCACTGCCGCAATGATTTTTTGGACATCCATAGAACCCACTTTGCCATTCACAACTTCAAAACCCTTTTCTCTTGCACCTGACACGTAGACCTCAGTTTCATTTCCTTCGGCCATGGCAATTAACAGAGCCGTTTTTCCTAAAGATGAACAATGTATCATAATGACCCCCTAGTTCACACGTGAAGTAATTAACTATGCCAGCTTATAGAACACTTATTTCTAACAACTACAGCTGACCCTACCTTTATAATAGACGAGAAACACATAGCCTACAATAAGAATATTTTTCATCTAATGTTAAATGATAAATAAACTAATGAAATACTTTCCATATTGGAAGAACATTTATCTTTTGAATTCAGAGTGAAGCGTATGGCAAACTATTAAAAATTAGGGCATTGTACGTTCCCTCCAGCCTTCAGTCTAAACCTCAGAACAAACCTAATGCCGTAGAGGCCCTGCTGGTGGACTTGATGCGGTCGATGAAAACGAAAGTGTGAGAGAACATAAAGAAAGAAGCATCCCAATCAATTAATGAATTTAATGAGATGCTTCTACTTTATTATAATTGAAGTGTGGTCATGAGTAGTTACTTAGCCCTCTTGATCCTTGGAATCAGGTTATAAGAATTATCAATATTTAACTTGATACATCCCCTGGCTTTGCTTATATTGGAAGATTCCTTTTCCGTGTTGCTGCTCTTCCTTTTGAATATGATTTAATACCTTAATTCCCTTGTGATAGCTGCTAGAGTAACTCGTACACTCCAGCTGCCCCCATACCACCACCAATGCACATGGTTACCATGCCGTATTTCAGCTTTCGCTTAGTCATTTCAGCTAATAGAGTTGCTGTGAGCTTACCTCCAGTACAACCAAGCGGATGTCCGAAGGCCACGGCTCCGCCGTTTACATTGACTTTTGCAATATCTATGTCCAGCGTCTTAATGATCGCCAGCGATTGTGATGCAAATGCTTCATTTAACTCAAATAAATCAATATCTGCAAGGGTCAACCCAACTTGCTTCAACACTTTAGGTATGGCCTTAATCGGGCCAATGCCCATCAGTTCGGGTTCCACACCAGCGACAGCAAATCCGCGCCAAACGGCTATTGGTTTCAGACCTAACTCCTTTACTTTCAGTTCAGACATAAGTAGGGCGATTGCCGCACCATCACTGGTCTGGGACGAGTTCCCTGCCGTAACCGAGCCCCCGTTCAGAAAAGCTGGCTTGAGTTTAGCCAATGATTCCAGCGTAGTCTCCGGACGAATGCCCTCGTCTTTTTTGAACCATTTTTCATCTGGTTTTCCCCAACTAGGAAGAAGTACCGGCACAATCTCATCATCGAAGCGCCCGCTGCTCTGGGCCGCCCATGCTTTTTGATGGCTGGCGACTGCAAAAGCATCTTGCTGTTCACGCGTTATTTCATATTTTTTCGCCACATTTTCGGCAGTTATACCCATAGACAAATAGACTCCAGGGTAGTTCTCCATCATAAAGGGATTGGGGGCCGGCTTGGCCCCACCCATCGGTATCATAGACATACTTTCCGCTCCACCCGCGAGCATAACATCTGCTTCTCCCAAACGAATCCGATCCGCGGCCATAGAAATTGCTTGAAGCCCCGAAGAACAAAAGCGGTTTATGGTTACGCCTGAAACGTCGATTGGGAGTCCAGCTCGCAGAGCCATAATTCTGGCCATGTTCATGCCCGCTTCTCCTTCGGGAGTCGAACAACCAATAACACAGTCATCAATCTCTTCCGTTTTGAGTGTTGGAACACTTTTGAGAATATCCTGGATTACGTAAGCTCCTAAATCATCTGGACGAACCTGGGTCAGGGAACCTCTTCCCGATTTTCCTATTGCCGTCCGCTTGGCTTGTATAATATATGCGTCTAGCATGCTTTTCCCCCCTAATTCCTTAATGGCTTGCCTTTGGCGAGCATGTATCGAATACGATCCTGGGTCTTCGCTTCACCGACTAAACTCATAAAAGCTTCACGTTCAACATCCAAGAGATATTGCTCATCCACGAGCATGCCTGCTGGTCTATC
>DASRMA010000073.1:0-18010 GCA_035648155.1 Desulfosporosinus sp. | reverse complement strand
CCTAAAGCCTTTGGGTCCACCTTCCATCGTTGCTATTACAACCTGCATGTTTCCGTTGTCCTTAATGTTCTTCTGGGTAACCTCCATCTTGTAGATACCAAACGCCAGGATGTCCCCGTCTCTGACTTCCACTACTTTTCCCACCACGATCATGTGCGGTTCTCCATTCGAGGAAACAGTGGTAATAGGAATAAACGGAGCCTTTGATATAACTTCTTTAATTTCTTCAGTCATAATCATAAAAATCAACTCCTTAAATTTTTTTGCGCATATTGCACAATTTACTGATAGGGTCCTTATGCGGGTATAGTACTATCATATCAAGTATGATAGTATTAACAAGTACCCTTATTTTAATAACATAGTACTAAAATGGTACCTTGGAGGACGAAAATATGCCCATTAAAAAACAAACTATATTCGATGAATGTTCAATGTGTTCGCAACCGGAAGAAATGAAAATTCAAATGTGCTCTGTATGTGTGACGCAGAAGATAATTAGAGGAAAATGGAAGATTGTTATTATATGGCTTCTTAGAGATGGTGAAAAAAGATTTTCAGAATTACAAAGGAATATACCGCGGATAAATCAAAGTTATTTAACCCATCAGCTAAAAGAACTTGAATATGACGGTCTTTTGAATCGGAAAGCTTATAACGTAATTCCTCCAAAAGTTGAGTATAGCTTGACCCAAAAAGGAATTGATTTTATAGGTGTTATGGAGGTCATGGACAACTGGGGAAAACAATATATATTGGATTTTAAAAACGGTAATATATAATGCACCCATGAATCCAGACAAAGTTATCGGAGTTTTATAACTAATATTATGTTAAGCCCCCTCGTTCCTATGGATGAGGGGCTATTTATTGTCCGTTGGATGATGCCAGAAAAATATGGGCATGCTAAATAAAAGATTAGTGTCAGGACGGTATTAAGTGGACCGTTCCCCATCGAATTTTTCTGTTCGCCATTATATGGCGTATGTGGGTACACTTGGCACAACATAACTATTTTTAAGGATTATTGGAAGAGTAGCACCGAATGACTTACAAGGAGGCTTTGATTTAAAGATGTTTACGATCCCCGGCGTGGAGCATGCCAATGATTTACTACATGAAGCAAATGTTATTCTGCTCAAGACATGGATAGAACAAATTGTTTTTACCTGGCGATGGTGGCTAGAGGTGTCTATTTCAATTATATCATGGGTCTACTTTTGGTTTTTTTTACGGAAAAAACCAGATACCTACCGATTAATATGTGCTGGGTTTTTTTCAATGGTAGTGTCTACATATTTAGATACTGTTGGGATGGCTATGCGTCTTTGGGGTTATCCAAGCAAAGAAATACCGTTGATGCCTCCTTTTATAACATGGGACTTATGTGTGATACCGGTAATGACCATGATAGTCCTTCATTACAAACCGAACATTAACCCCCTTATTAAATCTATAGTGTTGGGCGTATTTGGTTCACTTATATTACAACCCATTGCTCAGTTGCTTGGCCTATATAGTCCCTACCGTTGGCCACATTTGTACTCAATTCCAATGGCAATGATGATTTATTTAGGTTCGAACTATTTCTATAATGAGTTTAGTTTCCGAAGACCAAAGCCTCCTAAGGATGAATAAATTATTCAATCCTTAGGAGGCTTATTGCAAGTAAGGCCTTTTGCTATTGTAAAACCTCCATAATGCATATCATTCTTCTGTAGATCCTCTAACGTGGATAATACGGAAAGTAGACGAACTTTCATTTCCTCATTCCCCGGTATATTTGGCTTTGAAGGTTGATTTACATGTTGTAAATAGGCAATTGTAAAACCTAATTCATCTTGGCAAACTACCATAAAATGGTATATAATTACTTTAATGAAAATATGTGGATTGATAAGAATATTTAGGGATGGTATGATATGAGTAATAAGAGAGGGTCTCATAGGAAATTTTTAGGAAAAAAGATAGGCAAAGGTAAGGTGATTGATATGCCAGCATTAGCAAAACATGATTTTTCTTCAAGGGTTGGAAAACTGCATGAGTTTTTTCCTTGGGTAATTAATAATTATCCAATTGAGGCACATAAAGAAACAGTATGACTTCATCGTACACAACGAAGCCATACTGTTTCTTTTTATACTGTGTTGTAGGCTTATTAGTACCAAGAATACAACGTATTCAATGTAAACACCGTAGGTGGAATATTTTCTCTATAATGCCCAGTGTATACTGGGCAAAGGCATTTTTATACTAACAGTGGGATTCTCATGCCCACTTGGAGTATAAAAATGCCTTTTTATTTGTCCAAAAATATATAGAGAGGAGATTGGCGCATTTCCGATATTCTAAACCTTCGCTATGATAAATGCTTAGACCGTACTCTCCAGGGGTAGTATCTTTGCGGAGATATTGATCAAGTGGAACTCTGTGGATAGGTAAAAAGGTTGATCGAGCTAGGAGACTTAGAAGGGTCCGTCACCCCTGAATCCGTACTTGAACTGCTTGGGATAATTGGGTTTGAACTGGAGGATCCCTTTACTAAACTCGCTTTATTGACGAGCATTGTGGCATTGATCATTCCATACTTGGTCAGCGGTGTTCCCTCTATACGAATCTGAACTTGTTTAATTGTTGAAAACTGCGTCAGAGTGTTGACCAGCCCGTATAACGCAACTTCCTGTGAAACCTTAGCATTGGGTTGCATAAATTCTTCACTTAAATTGACAGTGATAACATTTTCTTTCAGGACAATATCTCGTAATAAAGTGTTTGTAGGCACTGCAGCAAGCACCGCCGTGCCCTGTGTTGCAGGACCTTTTAACCACTCAGTCACCGTTTCTCTCGCCAGACTGACCGTCTTGGGCAATGTACGTTGTTCTTTGACCAAATATTTACCCGTTGAATCCGCAAAGTACAGTGCTACCGTCTTGGCTTCACCAGCTGTTGTCGCAGTTGTCGCAGCTGGCAGAGTACCTGTTTTATCTGCGCCAATAAAATTCCCAAAGGATGTTGACATATCTCCATCCTTTTTCACTAACGTCTCCAGCGTCCCACAGCCCCCAACAAAAATGAGGCTGAATACAACAACCCCCGTGAGTATCTTGTTCCAAATTCGTATTTTCATATTTTTCGCCCCTCCCCATATAGCTTCCCATCCAGCCATATTCATCTCACTTCAAGCCTATGCCTTGTCCGTAAAAACAGTACAGATTTTTTTGTATAAAGCACGACTTTGAGCCATAAATATGGATATTGTTAGGATTATAGAAAGGGGCCAATGAACGACATGTACGGAATCGTTTGGATTAGTATGATTGCCGGCCTGGCCACAACGTTTGGCAGCCTCCTTGTCCTGTTGTTTGGTAAACCTCAAGAACGTGTTCTTGCCGCCCTCTTAGCCGGGGCAGGCGGGGTGATGCTCGCAGTAGTCAGCGTTGACTTACTGCCCAGTGCTTGGCGGACCGGTCAGCCGCTTCAAGTGAGCGCAGGGTTTGCTCTGGGTCTACTCTTCATGTTCCTGGCGGCTAGACGTCTTAACGTCTCCAATAACACGTTACCCTTGTCCCGTCGCCAGCGTCTAAAAAGGACCGGACTCCTCATCGCGACCGGGATCGCCTTACATGATATCCCGGAGGGAATGGCCATTGCCGTCAGTCAAGAAGCCGGACTAGGCCTTCTTATTGCCTTTGCTATTACCTTGCACAATCTTCCGGAAGGAATGGCGACCGCTGCGCCCTTAATGATGGCCGGGATCCGTTGGTGGAAAATCCTTCTACTTAATATCGCCATAGCCTTTTTTACTCCCCTTGGAGCCTTGCTAGGGATCCTCGCCCTCGAACACGCGCAGAATTCCCTGGCCTTCTTTCTCGCCCTCGCTGCAGGTGCGATGACTTTTCTCGTCTTCGCCGAGCTAATACCCCTCTCTCGTGAACGCCACCCGCATTATGCCCTACTCGGGGGAACCATCGGCTTTATATTTTTTACGTTAGTAAGTCTGCTGGGATGAATGCAAATGAAATTACACGTTCACCAAAGCTCCGATGCGGCTCGCTTGTTTACGAAGCTAACGCACATAACCTCTGGCTTTCTGCAAGTTCGACCAATGTGCGTCTTAACGCTTCTCCAACTGCACTCGACACGCATCTCCCGCTTGATGGTTCTCTTAGTAACTTCATTTCATTCATTGGCTAGGTCACGACGCAAGCAAGGTCCGTTTGAACCCTTTCGCCTTCTCCTAACCACAGGGAGGGTCGCGAGATACAGCGCGAAGCCTATGCGCGAGTCGTAGACAAACTAGGTGAAAGTGTTCATTCATTGAGGGGCGGAGGACAGGACGTCCGAGGCTGGCAACCAGACAAGGTCCCCCTCCCGCCATCCTTGGCTCCGGTGACACTCGGCCATACATGGCCAGCGGATGTCTGATTTGCCAGGAACCCCTCAACTTGCATAAAACACTTGCACCCTAGTTTGGCACGATAAGCGCGTGGCTGAACGAAGTATCTCGCGACCCTCCCACTTCGATTGCATGACAAAAGTGTAGTTTGAAACCCTCCTCTATTTCAAAACCTGCGCCGCATAATCCCCCATCGCTTTGTACCCTTGGGCATTTGGATATTTATTATCTTTGGATAAATCACTTAAGTATTTCCCATCAGCATCAAACAATACGGTAGAAAAGTCCAGAGTCAATATATTTTCCTTCTGAGCGTAGCTCAGCTCCCACTCCCGTGTCTCTTTAATATTTTGTTGTGCGCCGGGATATCCAATCGGCAGGGCAAGTATTGGAATAATTTGGTTGGATTTTGCCTTCTTGACCATTTCTTCAATGTTCTGTTGGACCTCTTTCAAGGCCACCTCCTGAATCGCATCTCCAATTCCTGCGAAAATAATGACCCGACCCGGTTTCTCGGTCACCACATCTGCGTCGAAGCGGGCAAGTAAGTCTTTGGTCGTCTGAAACGTTTTCCCCTTATTAACCACCGGAACCTCCAGAACATTCTCCGTGCGTTGAGGCCAGGAATCTTTCACGTCAAGCGGATATCCTAAAGTGAACGAATCGCCTAAAGCGACAATCTTTGCATTGCTGAGTTCATTAGTTACCCCCGGCGCCGTTGTTTCATCAAGCGCTTTGCCGCCCTGCCCCCAAAGTCCAAAAAATCCAGCGATCAGTACCATTGAAGCAAGCCCAGCAGCAACTTGAATCAAGCGTATCTCCAAGCGATATGTACGCATAAAAATCCACCTTTCTATAAGACCTGAGATTCTAAACATTCCCCATAAGACATGAGATTCTACACTATTCCCTAAATTTCCTTCTTCATCACGATTCAATCATCTACTCTTCCATCTATTTAGAAACCTATCATACACCAGTGCGCCCTTCAAAGCATATTTTATATAAGGAAAATAGGAGGTGCCTCTATGAGTTACATTGCCAAGGCCCGCGAATTAGGGAAAGCCCTGTCTCAAACTCCCGAAATTCAAGAATTAAAGGCTGCAGAAGCTTCCATTATGGCTGATCCACTAAGCCAAGCTGCCTTTATCCAGTATCAGGAAAAAGAGCGCGGGTTGGTAACCACTCAATTGATTAGTAAGATCGTTCCTGAAAAAGAATCTCTAGCTTTAATCGATCTAAAGATCCGTCTTATGGGCAAATATCCTCTGATCAAAGCGTATTTTTTACAGCAACAAAAGTTTGAAAAACTTATGGCCATGGTAAACCTAACCCTAACTACTGCAATGCATGGCATGCCCTCTGCCGATGATCTACCCATACCAGACGAGTTGAAAGGCATGGCCCAGAAAATTCTTGACAGCATCGGCGGCACAGACAGCCTGGAGAAGATGCAAATCTCGCCGGAAATGTTAAAAGGCCTTAAACTCCCGCCCGGATTTTCTCTGAAATAGTGGATGAAAGGAAGTGTTATTGAGTGCGAGTTGACGGTTATCAAGGAGTTAGGCTCGTTAACGATATCACACATCCCGTGACCTTCATCGCCTTCCTGATCATCGTGATCTTAGGGTTTTGGGTAACAATTCGCACTTGGTTTTGATGGAATACATTTAGGAAGGAGAATTGCCATGATCAACCAAGCTTACTGTTCACCCCAGTTGCCGGCAACTCCTTTCTCTTTTTCCATCTTAGTAACCAGTCCTATCCGGCGCGACTTGAAGTTTTGCCCCGTCAGTGCGATGATCTTCCCTTTGGCATCGGTTGACGTTAAATTCGCCTCCATGATTATCGTTGGCATGGATGTGCTCATGTCATTTCTTTTTAAACGATCCTTGGCTCATCCTCCAGATTTGTCACGCAAAACCTCCAATCTTGCCCCCATGACTCTCAGCTTGGGACAACTAAACCAGCTTGTCAATGCAACTATCAAAGGGCAAGTTCCCATGCCTGCACCCGCTTCATTCGCTCCTGGGCAAGGCTCTGGCCCCGTAGGTTTCGACGAACCGCTTTTTCCCGATAATTTAAGCGTGTCCTTATTTATTACAGCTCCGTTTGCGCCTTTTGACGGAAGTCCGGATACTTCGTTTAGCGTCCCATTATTTGAAGTCCCAGGAGCACCCGGCAACCTGCTCATTTCAGTCGGGTTACTCATTGCCCAGTTCTTTGTTGAACGCACCGGCGTTGGAACTTCCCCTGATACAGGGAACGGAGGGAACACCTATGGATTTGCTAACTAGGCCCACAGATCCCAAAGCAACGGATACTAAGGATAATGAATCTAAGCGCCCTATTTTATTTCTAGAAACCCCGGCCGTTGGGGCGGGGTTTGTGGCGATGACCCTCTTCATGTTGATTGCTTTTTTCTCCAATGTACTGTTAGCACCAGTAACCATGGCGACACTTGGTATCACAGTGACCTTAGGCACCCTTGGAATCCTCGCCCTGATCTTACTCATCCTCTTTCTCTTCTAGGGACCGCTGACCAAGGATGGGTCAAATAGGGGCACGATGCATCGTGCCCCTATTTGATACGTATACCAGGGTTTAATCACTGGTTCGGTGGTATAAACGTCGGAGGTACTCCTGGGGCCACGCCCATTTGATTGAGTGATTGAAGAAGTTCTGGACTTATTGGTGCGGCTGCTTCCGGACCAATCTCCGGTTTCTTCTTTCTACTCTTGATTAATCCCGAGACCTTTCCCCAAGCAGTCGTTGCGGTGTTCTTCATCGGGGTTAGAAATGCCATCATCCCCAGGGGCTCTTTGACCTTTAATATGATGGGACCATTCGGCGCCTGCCCGAGATGTGCTGGATTTTCCACGGAGACTACGACACGGCTGTAGTGATGAAGAGGAACTTGGCTTTGGAAATGAGCTCGATAAACTCCATTCCCTACAGACCTTAAAGCCCCAACTAAAAATCCCGTCTTTCCCTTGTCATCCACAAGATAAGACACATACATACCTGTTTGACCTTGCCCCAGGAACGTTTGTGGTGCTGGAAGATTAGCAATCAGAAGAAAACTATTGTCCGGCGAGATCGTAGCCACACCATTGCCAACAATCCCTTGTTGTGCGGCTTGCAAGATAAGTTGACGCGCTGGTGCTTGATCATAACTTTGGTTTTGATTATATCCCATGTTTTGCTGATAACCCTGGTTTTGATTATATCCCCCCTGGTTATACCTATGCCCCACCTGAGTATTGTTCATTAAGCCCTGGTCGTATCCAGTCTGTTGTTGAGGGATAAAACCAGCGCCTTGCTCAGGCAGAGAGGTTTGATATGGCATCCCTTGAGGCGACGGTTGCTTTGCTCCTAAGAATCCACCCCGTGAGTTTTGGATTTGTCCGTCTTTCTGGAAGAACCCACTTGCTTTTAATCCTGAACCCAGCGTATCTCGAATAGTGCCCGGAGAGTATCCCTGTACGTATTGACTGTTAGGTAACTGCATAGGAGACCCCTGAGGTCCCATGGTCTCATAAGGATCATATGGCTCATTCCCACCGAACTTCACCATGTTCCCCTCCTTTTTTCTAATTATTTAAATGTAGCCTCATAACATGATATGATAGATTTAATAGAAGGGTTCTGAATACTAGAGGTATATAAACAATAAGTGAGGAGGCAACCATGCCCGAAAAGCTCCCTCCATCGCTATCTAACAATATATCCCGGCGCAACTTCTTCCGTGGCATCGGAGGTTTTCTAGCAAACCATTGGTTACTTTCTGCTCTACCCCTCGGGGGGGTTGGAGTTCTGAGCTATGCAAGACATGATACCCTAGATCTAAAAAGGGAACGATGGGATTTATTTTACCCCAATCTACCGACCTCGTTAGAAGGAAAGACAATCTGCCAACTCAGTGATTTGCATCTGGAGACCCTACGAATCTTGCCTGAACACATTGAACAAATCGTGATGACTCAAAAGCCTGATTTACTCGTCATCACCGGAGATATCCTTTCCAGCAGAACAGATATAGATAAACTAAAGAGCTTTCTGGGAGGACTTACAGCCACCTACGGAAAATTCGTCGTCTTGGGTAACAACGATTATAGTAACCTTTCTCACACCCTTTTTAAGCGATATCTTCAACAGTTTCAACACTTAGGGTGGACGCCCTTGCTTAACAATGCTGCTTTTTTGTCCAGTCTCAATCTCTGGATCATTGGGGTCGACGACCCAGCTACTGCTCATGACGATGTGGATCTAGCCTATCAAAAGGTTCTCTCGTCCCGTGTCCCTTCCACTCCTCCCTTTCGCCTAGTCTTAGCCCATTCCACAGATTGCCTAGACGACGTGGCGAAAAACGGTGCGGATCTTCTTCTGACTGGACATACCCACGGTGGTCAAATCCGCCTTCTTCCTGGCCTAAAACCCCTGATTACCAATACTTATCTAGGAGACCACGGAATTTATGAGGGATATCATGTGGTTAACGGAATTCCTCTTTACATCAACCGGGGCATTGGCGAAAGCCTTCTTCCGATACGGCTTAACGTCCCCCCAGAAATTGCTTTTTTTACCTTGCACCAGGGAGACTCAACGCCGAGACACGTAACAAGCTAAGAAATGACCGTGTTTACTAGCCTGTGCATATTATGCCATAGGTCTTAACACAAAGGAGGAAAAACAGATGGCATTTAGTAATGAAAATTGTGGTTGCGAAGGACACGGAAAAGGTATGGGTACAGGAATCGCTGCAATCGTTGTAATAATTCTTCTTCTGATCGCTATGGGAATAGTATTCTAAGTGAACTCGTTCAACTAAAGATAAAAAGCTTTAGATCATTATTTGCATAGTGTTGCAATTCGTACTATGCTAATACCATACAACGCATGGTATGGAGGAGAGCATGAATCGCAGCCGAAAAAGTGAATCTCGTAGGATAACCGTATGGGAAGGAAAGAACGACTTGACGCAAACACAATCTTTCATTAAAGACAAGATTGAGGAGCATTATGCCCAGCGTCACCTGAAGCTGAGCGACAGTGGCGAGGCGGAGCTGATCAATTCGTTCATGCCACCGAAATGTCCATTTTGCGATTCGGACAAGTTCAGGAAGTACGGCTTGACGGCCAACAGTGTTCAACGTTATCGATGCACCTGTGGCAAAACGTTCTTGCCTACAACAGGCACGATATTCGATGAACATCGTATCTCCATCAGTGAATGGATAGAGTATTGCATGAACCTGTTCCGGCACGTGAGCATCTCTGTCGATTCATGGAACAACAGGAATGCATTTTCAACGTCCCGATACTGGCTTCAAAAGGTGTTCCTGACGCTTCAAGGCTCTCAGGACGGCATTGTTTTATCCGGAGATGTATGGCTTGATGAGACGTATTATTCAGTCATCAGCATGGATGCTGTTCGTCACGAGGATGGCAAGAAGCTCAGAGGCATCTCCAGGAATCAGCTTTGTATCGGCGTAGCAACGGACAAGAGACACACGCTTTTTCTTGTTGAAGGTTATGGTAAGCCATCTCAAAAGAAGACATTTGAGACATTCCATAACCACATTGCACCTGGTTCAACGCTAATCCACGATAAAGAGCAATCCCATGCGAAGCTCGTCAAATTGCTTGCCTTGCAGAGCACAGTCTATGCTTCGGAAGAATTGAAGGGGTTGCCCGATAAGGAGAATCCGCTTGAGCCCGTGAACCGGCAACACGCATTGATGAAACACTTTCTGAACGCTCACGCAGGTTTCCTTCGTGAGAACCTGCAAGGCTATCTGGATCTGTTTTCTTATGTTACGAATCCACCCTATGACCTTGCTGAAAAGGTCGACTCTCTGCTCGATTTGGTTTTTCATAATCCCAAATCGCTACGGTATCGGGACTTTTATCAAGCAAAATCAAGCGATTCGGAATTCTAAATGCAACACTATGCAATAGATGATCTTAAAGCTTTTAACTTATTATACGTCCTCTACTGCTTTCCGCTGGCTAACTTATAACTTTCCGGCAGTTTCTTCAATTTCATTAAGACTAAAGGAGCAAGGAGAGCCCCTAGACCTAATGACGAAAAAGCAATTCCCCAAGAATGTGTTTTGTCTACGATGTAACCAAACACAGTGGGAGAAATAATAGTGACACCAAAACCCATAACTGATTGGATTCCTAAAGCGAGCCCAGAAACCTCAGGATCTGCAAGTTCTGTTATCGCAGTAGAAAAAATCGGGCTATCCCCGATGACAAAAAAGCCATATACAAGTGCCATAATGACAACTGCATAAATGGACCATTCTCCAACCCAGCCAATCGTAAACGAACAAGTGATACTTCCAACTAAAAATACAAGGATGCTATTAATTCTTCCCTTCCGATCTGAAACTAATCCGCCGATCCAAGTCGCTATACAGCCTATGATTACACTCAAGCCTCCGATTATATTCCCATACATCATAGCATTTTGAGTCGAGTATCCATGAAGTTTAAATACGGCCACGAGAAAAGGAGCTATCCATGGCCACATCGCATATAGTTCCCACATATGTCCTGTATAGGCTAAATTCATTAAGACATTGGGGCGGGAGAAGGCCTTCTTAACCTGCCTCCAACTGAATTCGCCTTTGACAGTAGTAAGAGATACTTCACCCATCCGGTAAACTAAAAAAGCTCCTAATAGTGCACTTAAAGAAGTTAATATTATAAGTGTATTCCAATCTAAAACTCTTACTAAAACACCGGATAGAAGCAGTGAACTACCCGAGCCGACAACAAGGGAACCTACATAAACTCCTATCGCTTTTCCTCTTGTTTGAGGTGGAAATATCCCAGCAATTAACCTCATACCAGGTACGTAAACTCCCCCCATCCCTATGCCCGCAAGTGTTCTGAAAATAAAAGCACTGTAAAAGTCTCGTGCAAAAAAAGCGAAAAACAAACTGGATATTCCAGCAACCAAGGCTCCAAAAACAAAAATTTTTTGAGGGCTACGTGAATCACTTAAAAAACTGAAAAAGAAAACTGCAAACACATATCCTAATTGAAACCCTGAAATAATCATCCCCGCTTGAAAGTTCGTTAAATCCCATAAGTCTCTAACTGTTGAAAGTATAGCAGAGAAATTATACCAAACTTGCATAATCATAAATTGTGCAATCGATATAATCCATAAAATTCTATTTCGATTTAAAGTCCCATCCATCTTCTAAATTTAACTCCTCTTACCATCTTTCTGTTTAAATATTTAATATCCTAACTCCACTAGTTTATTTAATCATTCTCTTGAATTTCGTTTATAGAATCCCGTAGATTGACGCATGAAAGGCCAACACCTTGTGGCTTTTCTTTCACATTATATCACAAGCCTTAAGTCCGCACCTTGCAAGGTGGGATTCAAGGCTTGTGATTAAAATTCGATACATAATGGGCTATTTCACTGCACCAATAAATCCTACCGCTTGCTCTGCTGCTTCCATCAAGGTTTCCGGTAGTGACGGATGTGCATGGATGGTGTCTGCAATATCCTCCACTGTAGCTCCCAACTTAATGGCTAGTGCAGCCTCTGAAATTAGGCTCGTAGCCTGAGGCCCAAGAATATGTACCCCCAGTATTTTGCCACTGCCCGCCTCGGCAACAATCTTAACAAGTCCCTTATTTTCACCCATCGCCAAAGCCTTGCCACTGCCGATAAACTGAGACTTCCCAACAACAATCTGAATCTCCTGACTTTTGGCCTGTTCTTCCGTAATACCTACGCTTGCTAGTTCCGGTGAGGTGTAAATACAGCTAGGCACTACGCTATAATTCATTAGTTTTTGCCCGCCCATGGCATTTACTGCAGCTGCTGTCCCTTCTGCAGACGCAACATGAGCTAGCAAAATGCCGCCCGTTACATCTCCTATGGCATAAATGTTCGGAATACTTGTTTCCATTTTGGAGTTAACCTTGATTTTTCCATTTTCCACTTGAACACCTATTTCTTCAAGACCCAAATCCTCATAATTAGGACGTCGTCCAACTGCTACCAGAACTTTATCTACTTGAAGCTCTTGAAGTCCTTTCGGTGTATCTACGTTCACCAACAGGCCCTCTTCCGATTTAGTAATTCCTCCGACCTTTGTTGCAGTTAAGACATTTATTTTTTCCCGTGTCATTAATTGTTTTAAAGCGTTGCTTACCTCTTCGTCTGCGAATGGCAAAATCCTATCCATTGCCTCGACCAGCGTAACCTTCGCCCCAAGCTTCTGATAAATACTCGCGAACTCTACGCCGATAGCTCCCCCGCCAATAATTAGGAGGCTCGCAGGTATGCTAGACAACCTTAATGCATGATCACTATTCATAATCCTTTGCCCGTCCGGTTCTAAGCCCGGTATCACAGCCGGTCGAGACCCTGTAGCAATAATGATGTTTCGTGTCCTCAACTTGATCTGATCATTCGGGGTGGAAATTGTCACTTCATCTGTCCCTGTAATTTTCCCTTCTCCCCTGAAAACTGAGATTTTGTTGCTCTTCATCAGAAATTCCACACCAGTATTAAGACGTTTAATAATAGCCTGTTTTCTGTCGAGAATTTTTTCTATAGACACTTCTATCTGGCTTGCTTCCACACCAAAATCCTTGGATTTTTTAACGGTCTCAAGCACTTCAGTAGATTTTAGCAATGTCTTGGTAGGGATACATCCCTGATTCAGGCAGGTTCCTCCTAGTGCCCCTTTTTCCACAAGTGCTACCTTACCACCTAGAGCACTGGCTTTTGCGGCGGCGGTATATCCGCCGGGTCCGCCGCCAATAACAATCACATCATATAGTTCGTACGTCATTTAACTGCCTAATACTGGTTTCTAAAAACGTAACATCTCATGACATTACGCTATTTCACCCTGTCTACCAGACAAAGTGGTAGCATCACAGTTTCACCCATCCCCCACTTTCAAAAACGCATCTTTGAGATATAGGCTAATTTTTAAATAAGCATAATCCTGCGACGCTAGAAAAACCAGTCCTCCTTTCTTGAATTTATTTATTAACCAGCTTATGCGCTTAAACCTATAAGTTATATTCAAGGTTATAAGGCTTAAGCAGCTTCATTTCCGGTCGATGTAATCCCTGATTTCTTAGGTATTACATAGATTATTACACACACAAAGATTGTAGCTACAATGAGGAAGAGATTCAAGCCGATTAGGCCTTTCTTAAAGAGCCAGCTAAATTGGGTTATGGCTGTGAATCCCAGTAAAACCATGGTCGCAATGGAGACAAGCCCTAAAATTTTTCTCCCAGGTGACTGATCTAATTTAATTTTCCATTGTCCGGCATTGTCCACCATGGAAACAACCACCATCAATAAGATATTAAAGGTCATACCGATAAACACGGGATGAATATTAAAGAAAAAGTTAACTGGGTCCCAGCCACCTAGGGCATACCAAGACAAACCAGAAATGAATCCGCCCAGCAGAGCAGCTATTGCCCCACGACGCGTCGCCAAAGGCCAGGCCAAGGCAACAACCACTGGAGCAAACGTCGATCCGTTCCGAAGTGTCCATGCTAAAACATTCCACCAGGAAGCGTTTTCACTGCGCATTAGGCCTAATAAAATCATCTCTAAGGTTAGCGCAGCCAGGGCATACTTTGTGTACTTAACTTTGCGTTCATCACTTAAGAACGGATTAATTGCACCCATTACGTCACGTCCAAGGCTTGTGGCACCGGAGAATTGGCAAGGAGCACCCCACCCTAACGCCGCGGCCCAAATTCCCAGGAAAAACACGCCTACCAACGGAGCTGGTAATACTTGAGCCAGATATTGCGGTATGGCAATCATGCCACGAGCGCCGCCTGGCACAACTGCAGCTGCTGACAAACCAAACAAAACACCGAAGGTAATGAAGAAAATATTAGCTCCAAAAGCCATTAATAAGCCTTTTCTTCCTTCCTCAGGAGTGCGGCAGGATAAGGCCATCTGAAATGCTGCTTGGGCTACAAACACATTGATCAAAAATGTCGCGAACCAAGCAATGATCACTTGCACCCCTACAGTTGTAGGGGAAAACATGGCAGGTTTGGCGGCTGCTAACAGGGCTAATCCTGCGAAACCAGGTTCTTTTAAGAAGGCAATACACCCAACGATAAACATTGCTAAAAATGCAAAACTATTTGCTGTTTGAGTAACAACAATTGACCACATCCCACCTGATTGAAGAAAAATCAGTAACGTTATACCTGTAATCGCGATGGCAAAGGGAAGTGATAAGGGAGTAAATACGTGAAGAGCAGAAGCAAAAGCAAGAGCTGTTGCTACTGACCACATGGGAAAGGTAAAGGCTGTAATCGCGCCGCTCACACCCAGTGCTAGACGCCCGAATTTATCCCCAATTAATCCGGAAACAGTTACCACTTTCAGTTTACGAAGATTGGCAATTAATAACAGCGCAATGATTAAGACGTGAACCATTTCAGCCACGCCATACCAGGCCGCCGAAATCCCCACTTTATAGGATAATTCTAAAACAGAAATAAACGAAGATCCTGAGAATAAGCCCGTAATACATACGAAGACCATCCAAGGTTTAAAGCTGCGGCCTCCGACCCAAAAGCTGTCTCCACCCGCTCCAGCTTCAGCTTTCTTTTTGGCATATCTGCTAAGGACAATAAGGACAACGGTATAAGTCAGCCACAACCCTACAATCCATGCTCCAAATGAATTCATCAGTACTCCTCCTCCACATTATTTAAAACATTCTAAATTTAGATGAAATCATTATTACGGCGGTGGGTGTCTCTCATCGCAAAATCCTAAAAGTTATTGATCTGACTGAGCTTCATATTTATGGGCCATACCATTAATTTCTATCGCATAAGTGATTTTCGCTGATTTATTGACCATGTTTGACGCTGAACAATAGACCTGCTCAGCCATTTGGAGAGCTTTATTCACCTTATCGGCAGGGATATTCTTTCCCCTTAACCGGTAAACAACTTGAATATCGTTGAACACCTTAGGGTGCTCTTCTACTCTATTTCCAGTAACTTCAATGTCTAAACGATCGTACACGACTCTCATTTTATTGAGAATGTGCCCCAACTCGATGCCTGTACAACCACCAAGAGACATTAGCATTAATTCCATTGGCCTTACGCCTTCATTTTTCCCGCCATAAACTTCTGACGCATCCATAGGTATTTTAAACCCACTATCATCGGTCCCTACAAATTTCATATTTCCTTCCCAAGCAATGTTTACTTTCGACATAAATAACCTCTCCTTTTTTATCATAATTACTTCGTTGCTCAGCTAATGGTAATTCTTGATCTCGTAATCCATTTTCCAGATCACGTGCTGCCTAAATTGTTAATAGTAATCTTTCTGTTAACTCCACCACCTTATTAAAGAATAAACGCCTTATCCTTGTGATTACTATTGCAAGTACCATGCCATATTGTAATAAGGCGAATAACCTAACGAAAGTATATACTAGCAAAAAAACGTGGTGCCTGAACGCACCACGTAAGAAATCATATTAATATTCTTCGTGAAAGAACCCACTTACACAAACCTTGCAAGTCCTGTTCCATCCTTGCACCACGTTTTCCATTTTTGCACCACTTCATTAGTCAGTGTAAGAAATTCCCAAAGCCCTCGCTTTACGTAATAAGGTAGAATGGGCTACTCCTAGGATCTCTCCTGTACGACGCAGACTATGATACTCCTTCAAGGCCTTTACAATTAACTCAGTTTCTACAATCTCCCGAGCCTGCTTTAACGGAATGATCTTATCGATAGATACTCGGAGAGGGCTAGAGGCTACTTGGGCAAATAATGAGGCGGGCAACTGGTCTGGGAAAATAGCATCCTGTTCTGACATGATCACCAATCGTTCTACTAAATTTGCAAGTTCTCGGATGTTTCCAGGCCAGTTATACTCCTCCAAGAGTTGGTAGACCTCAGAGGAAAAATACTTTTGGACACTGTATCTGTCGTTAACCTTATCCAAGAAATGTTTCGCTAAGGGTAAAATGTCGCTTTTCCGTTCCCGTAACGGTGGTATCTCAATGGGCACGACATTCAGACGGTAGAACAAATCTTCACGAAATTTTTTTTCAGCTATTAATTTTTTTAGATTTTTATTAGTGGCGGATAGAATCCGAATATTAAGTTTAATAGCAACACGTCCACCAATCCGGTAAATCTCTTGCTCTTGTATTGCTCGTAATAATTTCACTTGTAGGTTCATGGGCATGTCGCCCACCTCATCCAGTAATAGAGTGCCGCCGTTTGCCAGTTCCATCAGACCGGCTTTTCCTTCCTTATTGGCCCCAGTAAAAGCGCCCCTCTCGTACCCGAACAACTCAGATTCTTGTAGGTTTTCCGGTATTGCTCCAACGTTAATTTGAATAAACGGTCCCTCTGCCCTGAAACTATTTCTATGAATAGTTCTGGCGATCACCTCTTTACCTACTCCAGACTCGCCGGTAATAAGAACCGTGGAGTCCACCCCAGAAACCCGCAACGCTTTATTTACAACCCGTTCCATGGCAGAACTTTGGTAGATTAAATCTTTCTGCTCCTTGGCTCTAAGTGATTTGAGTTCTTGCGAGAAACGCTCAGATTGGTGTTTTAATCGATTTAACTCAGTAAAGTCACGAATGCTAATGACTACCCGTACTGGGTGGTTTTGATCATCTAGGACAGGACTCCCTGTAATGGTTAACTCAGTTAGATTTTTTCCCTTAAAAGTGTCAAAGCAGACATTTCCTTCGGCCATAACCCGCCGATAGACCTGAATGACCAGATCACGACACACAATAATAAGGCGTTCTATGGCATCTCCCGTAGGATCATTAGAAGAGCCCTGTACCCGAAAAAAACTTTTGTTCACTATCTCAATCACACCTTGGTCATCCACCACAATAATGCCGTCATAAGAAGCTTCAATAATGCCTCTTAACTCCTTGTTGACCTCATAGACTTCGGCCAATTTGTGCTCGGAATGCTCCAGTGCCCCATGCACCTTATTAATCAAATCAATCCGAGTTAACACTCCTGTAAGTCTTTGATTATTATTGAAAATCAGGAGCCTATCTATTGTCTGTCCACAAATATCATGAAAGCAGGTATCTTCATTAATAATTTGTAGATTGGTGTCCATTATCTGGTCCACCCTAGTATCAAAGGTTACTCCCGCCTCGATCGCCTCGAGCAATTGAAAGACCGTTAGTATCCCTACCACATTATTATCATCATCCACAATCGGAGCGCAGTTAACCTTGGTTTGCCTGTATAATTGACTAACATCCTGTAACGTCTTACTGTAATGAAGGGTCCGAGGATTCTCTAGCATAACTTCCTTTACTTTCATAACTTCTCCTCTTGTCCTAATGTCCTAATCTCTTAATCCAATCGTTAGACTCCCACTTCTATAAGTGGGTCTGGTATTCCGTTACCCTGCTTCGGTGGGGGTAGAATCCCCCACCGAAGTCTCGATGTTCAACTTTAGTTGAACGAGTTCACTGTAATGCTCGGCCTGTTAAATGGCAACGAACAGAGGTATATAAATAGCCTTGTGCATTCTCAGTTATTTTATTCATTAATTGGAA
>DASRMA010000072.1:0-12899 GCA_035648155.1 Desulfosporosinus sp. | reverse complement strand
ATTTCTATCGAGCTGAAAGCTGTGAACCATCGATTTTTAGAGATCATAGTGAGAACGCCTCGTCATTTAACTAGTTTTGAGGAACAAATACGAAAAACGTTGCAAGGGAAGTTCCAGCGTGGCCGGATTGAAGTGTATGTTAATGTGGTGGAAACAGAAGAACGAAAGAGATCAATGAAGGTTGACAATTTTTTAGCACTGTCGTATGATAAGGTATTGAAGGATCTCGCCATAGAGCTACATACAACGTATGAAACGGATATTTACCGTTTAGTCGCCTTTCCAGACGTTCTTTTGGTTCAGGAACCAGAGACTGACCTTAATACTATGTGGGGAGCGTGCGCTGAGGCGCTTAGAATAGCCTCTGATAGTTTCGGACAAATGCGCCGGATTGAAGGAGAAAAATTAACGTTCGATCTACTACAACGGCTCGAGCTTATTACCGGGTCTCTGCAAATGATTGCTGAGCGCGCACCCTATGTCGTGACGGATTATCAAGAACGCCTGCAGGAACGCATTCAGACGCTCCTAGGCGAGGTTGAATTGGATGCAACTAGACTGGCAAATGAAGTGGTTTATTTTGCGGATCGCGCATCTATCACAGAAGAACTTGTGCGCTTTGACAGTCATTTAGCTCAAGGACGTGATGCGCTAAAGAGTGATGATTCGGTGGGACGCAGACTTGATTTCTTAGTTCAGGAAATGAACCGAGAAATTAATACCATTGGTTCAAAAGCCAATGACCTGAAAATCGGCCAACAGGTAGTTAGTGTGAAAAGTGAATTGGAAAAAGTGCGAGAGCAAATCCAGAATTTAGAGTAGGGGGGGGACTCAGCTTGGACATTAAGCTCATCAACATTGGATTTGGCAATATCGTTTCTGCCAACCGAATTGTTTCTATTGTGAGCCCGGAATCCGCCCCGATCAAACGTATTATTCAAGAAGCACGCGATGCGGGTATGCTCATTGATGCAACGTATGGTCGTCGAACACGCGCTGTGATTATCTGCGATAGTCATCATGTGATTCTATCCGCCGTCCAACCTGAAACCGTGGCTCATCGTCTTTCGGCAAAAGAGCCCAATACCCACGTAGAAGATCCGGATGACTAGGGGTGTAGAGTGGAAAAAAATCATGGACTTCTGATTGTATTATCTGGCCCTTCTGGAGCAGGCAAAGGGACGATTTGTCATGAACTTCTGAGGCAAATGCCCAACCTCAGATATTCTGTCTCGTTGACGACAAGGTGTCCTCGCCTGGGCGAAATGGAGGGGATACATTATTATTTTTGTCCGAGGCAGGAATTTGAAGAAATGCTAGCTCGTGACGAATTGCTGGAATGGGCTGAGTTCTGTGATAATTACTATGGAACACCACGAATTGCTGTTGAGCAAGCGCTACAGGAAGGGCTGGACGTTATTTTAGAGATTGAAATTCAAGGGGCGTTGCAAATCAAAAAACGGTTTCCTCAAGGAATTTTCACCTTTATTGTGCCACCTTCCATGGATGTACTCTCTGAACGTATTCACAAACGTGGAACCGAGACCGAGGAAGTCATTCAGAAACGCTTAGCCACTGCCGTTCAAGAACTAGAGTATGTGAGTGAGTATGATTACGTCGTTATTAATGATCAAGTGCCTGTGGCGGTTGAGAAGCTAAAAAGTATTCTTTTGGCAGAAAAATGTCGAGTTAAACGAAAACCGTTTGTTTTTAAGGGGGAACTTTAATGAAACAACCTTCACTTGATTTACTAATGAATAAGGTCGATAGTAAGTACACGTTGGTCGTAGTTGTTGCCAAGAGGGCACGTGCAATAATGGAAGAGGCAAAACATGAGGGCTTAGCCAAAGGCATGAAACCGGTCAGCATTTCGCTCGAAGAGATGTCTGAAAGCAAATCCACCTATGAATGTAACCCAGAAGAGATTGAGTAATGTTAACTGAGAAAAGAATTCTCGTTGGAGTTACTGGGGGAATTGCAGCCTATAAAGCGGCGGAAGTTGTTAGATGCTTACATAAGCTGCAGGCACAAGTACATGTCGCCATGACGAAGTCTGCAACTGAATTCATTACCCCACTTACTCTGCGAAGTCTCTCATCCAACCCAGTGTATTTAGATCTCTTTGGCGAATCCAAACTGTGGAATGTAGAGCATATAGGCTTGGCGGAGCACATTGATGCAGTCATTGTTGCTCCGGCGACGGCTAATATATTGGCAAAGATGGCGATGGGACTGGCGGATGATTTTCTTTCGACGGTTCTTTTGGCGACTCTTGCACCGGTTTTCGTGGCACCGGCCATGAATCATGGGATGTATCACCATCCTGCGACACAAGCCAATTTGACTCTCCTTAAGGGGCGCGGGGTCCACGTCATAGGACCTGACACTGGCTTTCAAGCGTGTGGAACTGAGGGTGACGGACGTATGAGCGAACCGGTGGAGATCGTCGAATCCTTAGTGCGGTTTTTTGCTGGCTTGGATTGGTTAAAAGGGAAGAAAGCCCTAGTGACTGCGGGTGGAACCCAGGAACCGCTTGATCCAGTCCGCTATCTAGGTAACCGCAGTTCTGGGCGGATGGGATATGCCATCGCTCAGGCGCTACAGGAAGCCGGTGCGGAGACCATCCTTGTCAGTGCGCCAACGGATCTACAAACTCCTTACGGAGTGACCCGGATATCAGTACAAACGGCCCGAGAGATGTACGATGAAGTCCTGGGGCTTTTTCCCGAAGTAGATGTAGTCGTAAAGGCAGCAGCGGTTGCAGATTATCGCCCGGCGGTTGAGGCTGAACAGAAGATAAAAAAAACTGGGACAAGCAGTACACTTGAGCTGGTTCCAAACCTGGATATTTTAGCAGAACTTGGGCGGAAGAAAACGTCGCAGGTTCTTATTGGGTTTGCAGCTGAGACGGAGAATCTGTTAGTTAATGCTCAGTATAAAATGCAAAAAAAGAATGTTGATTTGCTAGTTGCCAATGATATTACCAAACCGGGTGCTGGCTTTGGCAGTCTAACAAACATTGTCAGTTTTCTCTTTACTGACGGAAGAAGAATAGATTTACCACAGCTGAGCAAACTGGAAGTTGCTCGCCATCTCGTTCGTGAGATTGGCAGTCTTCTTGGTATTAAAACAAAAGGAGTGAATTGAATGGTAAAAAAACTGTTTACATCAGAATCTGTGACAGAAGGGCATCCTGATAAGATTTGTGATCAAATTTCAGATGCTATCTTGGATGCCATTTATGCGCAAGATCCTAACGCTCGAGTGGCCTGTGAAACGACCGTAACAACAGGTTTGGTCTTAGTCAGCGGTGAGATTACGACGACCTGCTATGTAGATATTCCCCATGTTGTGAGGGAAACAATCCGTTCAGTGGGATATACCCGGGCCAAATATGGCTTTGACGCCGATACCTGCGCAGTGTTAACCTCGATCGGAGAACAATCAGCAGATATCGCGTTGGGTGTGAATAGAGCGTTAGAAGCGAAAACTGGCGAGATGACCGATAGTGATATTGAAGCGATTGGAGCAGGAGATCAGGGCATGATGTTCGGCTATGCGACGAATGAAAGCGAAAGCTACATGCCTATTCCCATTGATTTAGCCCATCGCTTGGCACGTAAACTCAGTGAAATGAGGAAATCAGATTTCTTAAGTTACCTCCGTCCAGACGGTAAAACTCAGGTTACCGTAGAGTATGAGGATAACAAGCCAGTTCGGGTCGATACGGTTGTAATCTCCACTCAGCACCACCCGGATGTTACTCAAGACCAAATACGCCGTGATTTGCTCCAATATGTTGTGTTTCCAACTATTCCCAGAGAGCTGTTAGATGATGATACAAAGTACTTTATTAACCCAACGGGTCGTTTTGTGATTGGTGGACCCCAAGGGGATTGCGGTCTGACGGGACGCAAAATTATTGTGGATACCTATGGCGGCATGGCTCGTCATGGCGGTGGTGCCTTCTCAGGTAAAGACCCCACAAAAGTTGACCGTTCAGGGGCCTATGCCGCGCGCTATGTGGCCAAAAATGTTGTGGCTGCAGGGTTAGCAGAACGCTGCGAAATTCAAATAGCGTATGCTATCGGAGTAGCCCGTCCGGTTTCCGTTTCTATTCAGACATTTGGTACGGGGAAGATCGACGATGATAAGATCACTGAGTGTATCTTGCAAACCTTTGATCTTCGTCCCGCAGGCATCATCAAGGCTTTAGATCTTCGTCGACCGATCTACCGCCAAACGGCAGCCTATGGGCATTTCGGAAGGACGGACTTGGACCTGCCCTGGGAAAGAACAGACAAGAAAGAAGCCTTGCGAGAACTTGCAGGTCTGTAAGCATAGGAATAAATCCATTGATCAAGAGACCTTATCACCTGTGAAGGGTCATAAGGTCTCTTCTTTATATCTCATTCTTGCCAGGTATTGAATGGATTCTGCATTGACAAGAAGTAGAGAATTCACATATGATAACGTAAACTGTAGTATATTAGATCATATAATTGCATATTGGATGAAATGTATTTAAGATTAGTCATGATCGATAGACTAAATTTATAGTTAAGTAGGGGATGCGGTAATGAATACAGAACAACAATGGCTGAAGGGTCTTCGGAAAACAATTGAGAGCGTCTTGCCAATACCATATTATCGAGAGCGTTTTGGAGCAGTAGGAATAAATAGAGCTGAGGATGTTCAATCCTTGCAAGACTTTCAGCGGCTTCCCTTAACGACGAAAGAGGATTTGCGCCAAAACTATCCGTTTGGGCTTTTTGCCGAACCGATGGAAAATATTGTTCGTCTTCATGCCTCCTCTGGAACAACGGGCAAGCCGACCGTCGTGGGATATACTAGTAAAGATATTGGGCTCTGGGCCAAGATCGTGGCCCAGGAACTTACGAGACTAGGTATAACTAAAAAGGACGTCGTTCAAATTGCATACGGCTATGGCTTGTTTACCGGCGGAATGGGGTTACACTATGGCTGTGAAGAGCTGGGTGCCGTAGTCGTTCCTATTTCTGGAGGAAACACAGCTCGGCAACTCATGTTGATGAGAGATTTTGGTACCACTGTGTTGGCGTGTACACCCTCTTATGCGTTGTTTTTAGCGGAAAGTCTTGAGGAATCGGGGATTGCGCGAGACGAATTGAAACTGAAAATCGGTATTTTCGGTGCAGAGCCTTGGTCAGAAGGAATGAGAGAACAGATTGAAGCTCGCCTTGGTATCAGAGCGTTTGATATTTATGGTCTAAGCGAAACTATGGGACCGGGTGTTGCCATGGAATGTTCCGCTCACAACGGATTACATATCGATGAACATTTTTATCCGGAAATTTTGGACTCAGAAGGTAATACTCTTCCGGTTGGGGAACGAGGAGAGTTAGTCATCACAAGTTTGGAAAAAGAGGGATTTCCAGTTTTACGTTATAGAACAAAAGACTTAACCACCCTGAACTATGGGGCGTGTTCCTGTGGAAAGGTCGGCTGGACAATGGAACGTGTCTCGGCTCGTGTGGACGATATGCTAATCATTCGAGGAGTTAATGTCTTTCCGAGTCAAGTTGAGGAGGCTATTCTTTCCTTGGGAGGGTTTGAACCACATTATCTGCTTGTTGTTAACCGTGTTGGTAGCTTGGATCAACTTGAAGTTCAAGTCGAAGTTAATCAAACGAGCTTCTTTGACGAAGTACGGGAATTAGAAGGGCGTCAAGAACGTCTACAGCAAAGAATTGAAGAAATTCTGGGAATCTCGGTTCGTATTCGCTTGGTAGAACCCAAAAGCATACCACGAAGTGAAGGAAAAGCAGTTCGAGTCATCGATAAACGCCGGTAGAGGGAGGAGAAATAACATGTTACAATTATCAATTTTTCTCGAAAATGCCAAAGGGCGTTTGGCCGAGGTAATAAGTCTTCTTGCAGAACATAATGTAAATATACGGGCCCTATCACTGGCGGATACCAAGGATTATGGGGTGCTGAGAATTATCGTTGATGAACCTGAAAAAACTACAGAAAAATTACGTGAGCAAAAAGTTGTAGTATCTTTAACACCTGTTTGGGTACTCACAGTTCCAGATCGCGCTGGTGGACTAGCAGAAGTGCTCAACAGACTCGTCAAACAGGGCGTTGTCGTGGAGTACATGTATGCTTTTGTAGAGAAGGAACATCAACAGGCTCAAGTTGTTCTCAGAGTTCAGGATAAGGATATCATGGAGACGGCGATGAAAGCGCTCAACTTGCAAGTGAGGTAACTATGGTCTTGGGAGGGTGATTAATAAATGAATTTCGATGATTATGCCAAAACATGGGATACTGATGAAAGAATTGGCAGAGCAAAAATAATTGCAGATGAAATAAGTAATTCAATGGGTAGTTGTGAAGATCATTCTGCTATGGAGTTTGGCTGTGGAACAGGTCTTGTTAGTTTTAACCTCTTTGATAAATTTAAAAGTATAGCTCTTGTTGATTCATCAAGAGCTATGATAGACATACTCAATGCGAAAATTAGTAGATACGGAGTAAGTAACGTGGTTCCTTATCATTTAGATATTATATCCAATAAAAATTCACTTAATATGACATATGATGTTATTTACAACTCTATGGTTCTGCATCATATTCATGATACTAAAGCGATAATCGAGAATTTTTACCATTTGCTTAATAAAGATGGGTATTTGTGCATAGTAGATTTGGATGAAGAGGATGGTAGTTTTCATAAAGAATATCCAGAGTTTGATGGCCATAATGGTTTTAATCAAAATGATCTAAAGTATATTTTAATTAGTGCAGGTTTTAAGGACATAGAAGCAAATATATTTTTATCCGATGAAAAAATAATAGACGGTAAGAAAATTAAGTATTCATTTTTTATGATGAAGGCGAGAAAATAATATTTCTTCTAAACTTTCCTCGAAAAAAGAGGGCGTAGCAAAACTGAAGTTTCGCTACGCCCTCTTGAAGTATTTGTATCTCTATTTTCCTTTACTGTGTTTGCCAGGGCTAGAGGGTTTGATTGGCTCAGGCTGCCCTCTAAGTACAAGGTTTAAGGTAATTCCGACGATGGTTGCCCAGGCTACTCCGTGTTCAGGTAACCCAATACCTAGGGCGAAAATGACGGAAGCGATGATAAGATTTTTATTATTCGAAAGATCTACTTTTGCCTCGATAAGAGTTCTCAGACCAGTCGTACCGATCATCCCGAAGAGGAGGATTGTGACACCGCCCATAACTGCAGTGGGTATGGACATGATAGTGGCTTGCAAGGGGTTTAACATACTAAAGATGATCGCGAGAATCGCGGCAATCCAGATATTGAAGGTACTGTAAACTTTAGTAACGGCTAACACGCCAATGTTTTCCCCATAAGTAGTTACTGGAGGTCCTCCTAGGAAGCTCGCCACGACGGTGGCTAGGCCATTACCAAGGAGAACTCGATGAAACCCGGGTTTTTGGATTGGATCGGAATGAGTAATATTTCCGAGTACAATCATGTGGCCCAAATCTTCAATGATTGTTACTAATGCGAGAGGGGCCATAGTCAACAGTGCTAGTTTATCGAAGCTGGGTAATTGAAAATCACTTCCTAATTTGACAGGGAAGACGAATGGGTGGCTAAAGGAGGCAGAGATGGGGCTGAAGTCGACAAGGCCCATGATTGAGGCGACGATATAGCCAGTGACGATGGCCATAAGGATGGGGATGATCTTTAAGAAGCCTTTGGCATACACTGAGAGTAACGCAGCAACGGCTAACGTGAAGGCGGCAATCGGCCAGTTTTCAGCGGCCATGCTAATAGCCACAGGGGTCAAGCTTAAACCAATGATGGCGACGACTGGACCGGCAACGATGGGGGGGACAATCTTATGAATCCAGCGTGTCCCAAAGGCAGCCATGAGAAGATAGATGATGACATACACCATACCCACGGCTAAAACGCCACCCATAGCTGCAGTAGGATTATTTTGGTCTTTAACAAAGGTGGTTAAGGCTGCAATGTAGGCAAATGATGAACCGAGGTATGCGGGAATTCGACTTTTTGTTAGTAAAAGGAATATTATAGTGCCGACCCCCGAAGAAAGTAGAGCAACAGATGGGCTGAGCCCCGTTAAAAAAGGCACAAGAACAGTAGCGCCAAACATGGCGAAGACGTGTTGCAAGCCGAGAGGGATCGCCTGGGCAAGGGGGAGCTTTTCGTCGATTTGAACTTCTGTAGACATGGTATTCCTCCTCTTTCTAAATGAGGCACATTCAAGAAAATAACCAAATATCCATTGCATCTTTGATTTGTTATTTTCTTTCATATACCTAAAAAACCTCTTCCCTGCCCGCAAGCAAGAAAGAGGTGTCCATGTTTAATCCATGGTCCGCCATTCCCTTCTTAGTCTCACGGGACTAATTTAAAGGTTCAAGAATTTAACTCTGTAGAGTATACCATATTCCAATTCATTCTGACAAGATGGTACCTGTTGTGAATTGTCTTAAAAATCCTATAATATTCTATTCCAGAAGGATTATGATAGAATGTAATGTGAACGTAAAATTTGGTACAGTAATGTAACATATTTATGCTGTTAAGGAGGCGTCGTCATGTTTCGTTATGCTGAAGTGTTGGTTGATGTAGCAAATCGGCGCCTAGACCAAAGTTTTCATTATCTTATTCCCGAATCTCTGGACTTGAAGATAGGGATGAGGGTTCTCGTTACCCTCCAGAACCGCAAGGTTCAGGGGCTTGTCGTGAATGTGACCAACGATCTACCAGAGGAATTGGCACTCGTGAAGCTAAAACCCGTATTAGAGGGTTTAGACAAGGATAGTCTCGTCCCTCCGGATCTGATTGAACTAGCCCATTGGTTAGCACAAACCACCATCTGCTCAGTTGCTCAAAGTCTACATACGGTCTGGCCGCTTCTCAAGGGAAAAGTGGAAGAGTGGGTTATCCTCCTGGCATCCCTTGGAGATTCAGATGTTCAGACCTTGCAGTGGCTAGATGTTGATGCCTACAGAGCCCTTCAAGTGCTTAACCGAGCGCGCAATAAGGGGATTTCCCTTAAACTATTTCTTAAGCGGGCTAATATTTCGACGGTAACTCTCGAGAAGCTGATCCAACATGGATGGGCAAAAAAGAAAGCGCGCTTTGTATCGATTGGAAAAGGCTCTGTGAAGAAAGCATCCCTGGATGGAGGGACAATAGAACATAAAATTCCAACGGGCAGAACTTACGAATTAACTGAAGAGCAAGCGACAGCAGTAAAAAACGTACTGACTGCCTTGTCTGAAGGCTCGTCTCATACTATTCTGTTGCATGGTGTGACGGGTAGTGGAAAAACGGATGTTTATCGTGAGGTGATAGCACATATACTTGCTCAAGGCGGGGATGCAATACTTCTGGTGCCGGAAATTTCCCTGACATCTCAAGTTGCACGGTATTTTGAAACCCAGTTTGGTGACCTGGTAATTATCTTGCACTCTGGTTTACGACCGGGGGAAAAAATGAAAGCCTGGGAAGATATTCTGACAGGTCATAAACGGATCGTCATCGGGACTCGTTCCGCAGTATTTGCACCTCTCCAGAATTTGCGCCTTATCATTTTGGATGAGGAACACGATGGTGCCTATAAACAAGACGAGAACCCCAAATACCATGCGCGAGACGTCGCTCGTAAACGTATGGAAAAGCTAAAGGGCGTCGTTTTGCTCGGCAGTGCAACGCCATCTTTGGAAGCCTATGCTGCAGCGCAATCTGGTAAAATTCGTATGTTGACGATGACCCGGCGAATTGGAGAAAGTGTCCTGCCACCGGTTGAGATCGTGGATATGCGGGAACAACTTATACAGGGCAACCGAAGTATGTTTTCCCTTATTCTGCAACAGAAACTTCGGGAAAGGTTAGACCGAGGCGAGCAATCGATGCTTTTTCTGAACCGCAGAGGCTATTCTACCTTTGTGTCTTGTCGAGAATGTGGCTATGTGGTCAGTTGCCCTAATTGTGATATAACTCTGACGTATCATAGCCAAGGGCAGGCAATGCGTTGTCATTATTGTAACTACAAAGAACTTCCCCCACTGACGTGTCCCAAATGTGCTAGCCGGTATATCCGCTTCTTTGGGCAAGGGACGCAGCGTGTAGAAGAGGAACTGCAGGGACTACTTCCGGAGGCTTCCATATTGCGACTGGATTTCGACACTACACGCTCCGGAGAAGCGCATCGCCTGATCTTGGAAAGTTTCCGCCGTCAAGAAGCGTCTATCCTGGTAGGGACGCAAATGATGGCCAAAGGACTGGATTTTCCAAATGTCACCTTGGTGGGGGTCGTTGCAGCAGACCAAACACTCAATATACCTGATTTTAGGTCTAGAGAACGAACGTTTCAACTTTTAACTCAGGTTGCAGGTCGGGCAGGTCGGAGTACTAAACCCGGTGAGGTTGTCATTCAAACTTATTCTCCGATCGATGGAGCCATTGTGCGGGCTGCTCAGCATGATTTCCAGGGGTTTTTCTGGGAAGAGATACGCTATCGAAAAGAACGAAACTATCCTCCGTATACCCATATTGTGCGAGTCTTGTTACTTCATGAAAAAGAAGAGCGGGTAATTAAAGGGGCTAACGATTTGGGGGCTTGTCTACAGCAAGGAACTCAGGACCCCAAATACGGAAATAGTGAATTAGATATTATGGGGCCAGCACCGGCTGTCTTCACCAGACTTAAAAATCAATGGCGATGGCAAATATCTGTTAAAGGGAGAAGCCTAGATCTGCTCAGGTCGTTCTTACATCAAGGGGTCCAACGTTTTTACAAAGGGCCAGCTAGTGGTGGAATTATATTGAACATCGAAGTTGATCCGCTTTCCAGCTAAAAGCCGGAATCCTCGACTTAGGGGTTAGTCATAGGATACAATAATAGACAAAGACGCGAAATTATGGGTTTACTGAAAGGGAGTAAAAAGCGATGGCTGTATATAAGATTGTTGAAATTGGTGCAGATATATTACGGGAAAAGGCAAAAGAGGTAAAAGAAGTTAATCCGTCCATAATAAAACTCCTTGATAACATGATAGATACACTGCATGCCGCTGATGGCGTAGGCTTGGCAGCTCCCCAAATAGGGGTCTCCAAGCGGGTAATCATCGTAGAAGTGGATCAAGTGCTGGTTGAACTCATAAATCCTGTTATTTTGGAAAGAGAGGGCGAGAATAGTGCTGAGGAAGGGTGCCTTAGTATACCAAATGTAACAGGAGATGTACTGCGGCCTTCTAAAGTCCGTGTTCAGGGGTTAAATCGCCAAGGACAAATGTTGGACTTTGGGGCGGAGAGTTTGTTGGCTCGTGCCTTGCAACATGAAGTTGATCACCTGGAGGGGATACTGTTTGTCGATGTGGCCAAGAAGACCTATCGGAGTTAGTCGGAGCGCAGTTCTGCACACGTCTGCGCGTTACACCGCTGACAAGCGCTCCTCTGGCTTGGTTTCGAACTACGAACTACGAACTACGAACTACGAACTACGAACTACGAACTACGAACTACGAACTACGAACTACGAACTACGAACTACCAACTACGAACCACTAGTAGGGGGATTAAGTATGCGATTAGTTTTTATGGGTACACCAGATTTTGCCGTAGCTTCTTTACGGGCCCTGGTCAGGGGAGCTCATGACGTGGTGGGAGTCTTTACACAACCCGATCGACCGTCAGGGAGAGGGAGGAAATTAAAACCTAGTCCTGTAAAGATTGTCGCAGAAGAACTGGGACTATCTGTTTTTCAGCCTGAAAAGATAAAAACATTAGAAGGAATTCAACAGTTACAAGCCTTAGCTCCAGATTGCATTATTGTTGTAGCTTACGGGCAAATTTTATCAACAGAAATTTTACAGTTGCCATGTAATGGGTGTATAAATGTTCACGCTTCGTTGCTCCCTTCATATCGTGGGGCAGCGCCCATTCATTGGGCTGTCATGAAGGGGGAAACTCGTACAGGGGTGACCACCATGTGGATGGATGAAGGTTTGGATACAGGAGACATGTTACTAAAACGCGAAATAGTAATCTCAGATGAGGCTACAACAGGACAGATTCATGACGTGTTAGCGTATCTAGGAGGAGAACTCCTCCTAGATACGCTACAAGAGCTAGAGATGGGGAGGCTAACTGCTACCCCACAAACCGATATATCGAATTATGCACCTCTTCTAAAACGTGAGCATGAACGCATAGATTGGTCACGTGGGGCGGTTGAATTACATCATCAGATTCGGGGATTAAACCCTTGGCCAGGAGCGTTTGCGATCTTTCGGGGAGAAAACCTTAAAATCTGGAGAAGCACTCCCTTTCTATATAAGGAAAAGTATCTGGAGACGGAAGGGCGGAAGTTCGAGGTTCGAGCCTCGAGCCTCGAACCTCGAGTTAAGGCGGCTGAGCCGGGTCAAATTCTTCAGGTGCTGGAGGATAGTTTAGTGGTTCAGACTGGGGATGGAGTCCTTCGCATTCTCGAAGTCCAACCAGCAGGAAAACGCGCCATGCCTGCTCGGGATTTCTTCAACGGCAGACATGGCCAGACGGGAGAAAAATTAGAGTGAGGGAAATAGGCACAGATAAACTCTGAAATTTAGTACGGTTTATTTTAATTTTGAGAGGTAGAAGCAATGATTAAAGAAACAGCCCGAGGGATGGCGGTTCATATGCTGTCGCGCGTTGAGACACACGGAGCTTACGCTAATCTCTTATTACAGAAAAATATTATCAGATTAACAGATTCTAGAGATCGCCAATTTGTAACATTATTGGTCAATGGTACGCTCAAACACCGGCTAACCCTCGATTACGCTCTACGTTTGCATTTAAGTAAACCAATGTCGTCACTACCGCATGAAGTACGAGCAATTCTGCGCATCGGGGCTTT
>DASRMA010000071.1:0-3513 GCA_035648155.1 Desulfosporosinus sp. | reverse complement strand
CGCCGAAATGACGAAAGGCTTACAGAGCATTATTGACTATTCTAGCCAGAAGGGCGACCAGCATGAATGAAATATATTCTTTAATAATAGAATTTTTCAGACAATACAACATGGTCTTTTTAGCGGTGTTGATAATAATCCAAGGAATTGGGATTCCAACAGGCGCAGGTGTATTAGTTATGGCTTCGGGTGCCTTTGCATATGCAGGTGAATATAACGTTTTTCTGCTTTTTGCTGAGGTGTGGCTTTTAGAAATAATAGCTGACAGCATCGGTTACTGGACTTGGAGACGGTTCGGGAAGTTTATCCTAAATACCTGTCCTAGGGTGGAAATGTATTTAGAACCAAAGCTTCACAAAACTGGCATTTTTTTTCGAGAGCGTGGGAAGGCTGCGATTTTGATTACAAGATTTCCACTTTCAGCGGTAGGTTCTTTAGTCAATGCAACGGCAGGAATCACAAAGTATAAATTTAAGCATTTTATATCGACTGTAATGAGCGGCGAATTTGTGTGGGTTGCAGTTTATTTGGGATTAGGGTACTGGTTTGGTGATGCATGGGAGACTATAAGCGATTTGATGACTCAGTTTGGACTGCTGTTAGGATTGATAATTCTCTTGGTAATTGTATTATATTATTCTTATAGGATACTTTTTAAAAATCGAGTTTATGTTAAATTTAAATAATGATAACCATAAGGTTATCAAATAATATTTACATAATTGTTCGAAGATTAACTTTTTGGGACAATAAGTGGCATAGTGCAAGCTAATTATACATATTAGTAGGGTAAGAACTCACTCCTCCAGGGGGCATGATATGAAGAAAAGAAGATTTGGATTAATCATCGGAATCAGTATCGGTATAGTGTTGTTGGGAGGACTGCTAGCAGTCCATTTAAGGCCACCAGATCCTACTGCGCTAATCAAACAAGGTCTAGAACGATTGAACGCAGCAAGCTCTTTCCGCTACAGTTTGACCCAGCATCAATGGGTAGAGGGGAAAGATCGAGTACTCACTCAGGTGCTAGGGGAAAAAGATGGAGGGAACACACATATCTTAGGACAGCTGGCGGGAAGCGAAGTAGAAATGATCAAAATCGGGGATTCTACCTACAGCAAAGATCCGTTTAGTAAGAAGTGGATCAGATTTACAAACACTCTAGCAGCCCAGGAAGTTTTTTTGGCAGAGCTTAACCCCTTATCTTCGCTTCAAATGAAAGAGCTCGGAGAGGTGGCGCTTGGCGATCAAGAGAAAGTAAACGGGGAAAAAGTATGGGTATGTCATTTGATGCCCAGTGTACAGAATCAAATGATGGAGGTGTTTTGGAAAGATTTCCAGTATACGCTGTATATTCGAAGGTCCGATAAAATGCTTGTAAAAGCAACAATTGAAGCAAAAAATAAAGTCAAGTCCGACCCGATGACAATGACACTTGAATTTAAGGATATTGGAAAGAAGATGACTATACAAGCGCCGGATATCTAACACTATTGGTGGTCAGTTAATGAGGCAGGAAATATATACCCTTTCGTGGGTTATTTCTTGCCTCATTAGTATGTTAGGGGAGTACAATAAAGGCTTTAGTCAGTTGCGCACTCGAAAACGTTTGCACAATGGACAAGCATTTGATATAGTTTTATAATAAGTTTTTAAAAATAAGTTTGGCTGTAAGGTGGAGGTGTCCTGAATGGAAGAATATATTGGACGAGTATTAATTTCAAGAGAAGATTTGGGAAAGCGTGTGGCAGAACTAGGCGCAGAGATTACTAGAGATTATGAAGGAAAGAAAATTTTAGTTCTTGGGATTTTAAAAGGTGCGGTTCCCTTCATGGCGGATCTCATCCGACAGATAAAATTGCCTTTGACGTATGATTTTATGGCCCTATCAAGCTATGGAGTCTCGACTCAGTCTTCTGGTGTAGTGCGCATCCTTAAGGACTTAGATCGCGGTGTCGAGGATGTTCACATTCTAATTGTTGAGGATATTGTAGATACGGGATTGACATTAAAGTATTTAAAAGAAAATTTAAGAGCTCGGAATCCTTTGAGTGTAAAGGTTGTTACGCTTCTCGACAAGGAAGCTCGACGGACCGCAGCGGTTACTCCGGATTACAATGGATTCTCGATTCCAGATGAATTTGTAGTGGGGTATGGCCTTGATTTTAATCAAGAATATCGGAATCTGCCCTATATCGGTGTGTTGAAGCAGGAAGCGTATGAAATATTGGAGTAGGCTCTACTATAATAAGTTTAATAGAAATGGTGATGATAGAAAGTGCCAAAAGAAGTCGTCTTGGTTTTGGATTTTGGAGGGCAGTACAATCAACTTATTGCTCGCCGTGTAAGGGAAGCACATGTGTATTCTGAAATGGTTTCTTATAAAACATCAATTGAGGAAATCAGAGCTCGCAAGCCAAAGGGCATTATCTTTTCAGGCGGACCGGCAAGTGTCAATCAACTGAATGCTCCTGAAGTGGACCCTGAAATTTATAACTTAGGAATTCCTATACTGGGGATTTGCTATGGGATGCAGCTGATGACGGTACAATTAGGGGGCAGTGTAGAAAAACCTGAAGCCAGGGAGTATGGGAAAGCTATGCTGACGGTTGATATTACAACGGACCTGTGGAAAGACCTAGGTGGAGAGCGCCCGTGCTGGATGAGCCACGGTGATTCTGTGCATAAATTACCCAAGGGCTTTGCGGTCGCGGCCCACACTTGGAATACTCCAATTGCAGCCATGATGGATGAAGAACGGCATTTTTATGGTGTTCAGTTTCATCCTGAAGTAAAACATACTCCGGATGGGCAAGCAATGTTAGAAAAATTCCTCTTTGATATTTGTAAATGTGTTGGAGACTGGACTATGGAATCCTTCATCGAGTTGCAAGTTGCAGAGATCCGAGCCAAGGTAGGAAAGAAACATGTCCTTTGTGCTTTGAGTGGCGGAGTAGATTCTTCTGTAGCTGCGGCTTTGGTGCACAAAGCAGTAGGAGATCAGTTGACCTGTGTCTTCGTTGATCATGGATTTATGCGCAAAAATGAGGCAAAGCAGGTTAGGAAAGTTTTCACGGAACAGTTTCAACTGAATTTGGTCTTTGTAGATGTCCATGAACGCTTTATGCAAAAGGTACTGGGCGTGTCTGATCCTGAATTGAAACGCAAAGCGATTGGCAATGAGTTTATCCGCGTGTTTGAAGTTGAGGCCTTAAAACTCGGACAGGTGGATTTCTTGGTTCAAGGCACTCTTTATCCGGATATTGTGGAGAGTGGGACGGACACTGCGGAAACAATCAAGAGCCATCATAATGTGGGTGGTTTGCCGGAAGATATGAAATTTGAACTCATCGAGCCATTACGAATGCTCTTTAAAGATGAAGTACGTGAACTCGGAATGGAACTAGGGATGAGTGAGGAGATTGTTTGGCGTCAACCTTTTCCTGGACCGGGATTGGCCATTCGAATTCTAGGCGAAGTAACCCGTGAAAAATTAGACATTTTACGAGAAGC
>DASRMA010000070.1:0-27936 GCA_035648155.1 Desulfosporosinus sp. | reverse complement strand
AGCAAATGCAGCAGAATGGACAGGCTCAACAACTCTTTGATCTTCTTCGGGTAAATCCCTACGATAACAGCGAATGAACATTGAAAAAATGAGTCATTCATAATTCCTATTTCCTTGTTCAAGGGTGCTCAAAATGAGGTACAACAAAGACATTGGAAATTAAATATAGTTATGAGACGAACAATGTAATAATTTATTTAATAATCTCGCAAAGTCCTGTTTGAGTTTGCTTTTCGTTATAAAAAAATAACGCCCTTTCGGACGTCCATCGAATTACGATTCAAATCTTATAGGATTGTTGTTATCTACTTAACTTTAATCGATTCCGCCCTATAATACCGAAAGTATTCCCCCAAGACCTTCGCCTACTCCTACAACAATAGAACCGCCGCCGCGCGCTTATTCTTCGTCTTAACGTACTGTATAAGACCGTTGGCGATCTACGTCCCCAACTCTAATTGCGCATAATGTAGACGCCCTGCAACCCGTCCCAAGAAGGAATGTAACAATCATCGCCGTTCTATATACTTCAATTTCATTAAGTAATAAATATGCGCCCGGATACCCCGAATATATGTCGCAACGGTAACATCATTACAATTCGAGTCTTGTTGTAAGAATATAATATAATCATCCGTAACCGCCGCTTGAACCGCCCCACGTAAACATTGCTTTCGTGACATTGCCTTAATAGTTGACATGACAAAAACCGCGTTCATTCGAATTACTGCAAAAACCTTGACGTTCTGATTACCGTTAAACCTAACAATAATCAGACGGTCAACCTTTCGGTTTTGTATGCAAGTGATTCGCTTAAAAGTGGCTTATAATACGGGTTAACGTGTAATTGGTGCGCCCGGAGGGATTCGAACCCCCGGCATTCAGATTCGAAGTCTGACGCTCTATCCAGCTGAACTACAGGCGCATTAAATCAACTTGGAAACATAAAAAGTCATTCGTCCTGATATCGAACTTCGAACATCGATTATGGCGGAGGGGGTGGGATTCGAACCCACGGACCCCTTGCGAAGTCACTGGTTTTCAAGACCAGGTCCTTAAACCGCTCGAACACCCCTCCATGAATGACGACCGAAAAATAGCATAACACGAATATTGAAGAATTGCAACTAACTGTTTAGATTAAACCGTAAAAATGCTTCCTAACACTTCCTAATACAAACAGACGTTATCCGATATATTCAACGCCCATATAGGGCTGCAATGCTTTAGGAACTCGTATCCTTCCGTCCTCTTCCTGGTAGTTCTCCATAATCGCGGCCACTGTGCGTCCAATCGCCAATCCGCTGCCATTGAGAGTATGAACATACTCTGGCTTTTCTTTATAGCCCCTGCGAAAACGAATGTTTGCCCGCCGAGCTTGGAAATCTTCAAAATTACTGCACGATGAAATTTCCCTATAAGTATTAAAACTGGGTAGCCATACTTCCAAATCATAGGTTTTGGCAGAAGTAAATCCCAAATCGCCCGTCGCTAATGCCATAACCCGGTAAGGAAGTTCTAGTTCTTGAAGAATACTCTCAGCGTCCCTAGTCAACATTTCTAGTTCTTCATAAGAATTCTCTGGGAGCGAGAATTTGACGAGCTCCACCTTGTGAAATTGGTGTTGGCGAATCAGACCCCGTGTATCGCGTCCAGCTGAACCCGCTTCAGAACGAAAACAAGCACTAAAGGCGCAGTGATGTATTGGCAATTGACTGCCCTCTAAGATTTCGTCACGATAAAGATTAGTTACTGGCACTTCAGCGGTCGGAATCAAAAAATAGTCTGTTCCGACAATTTTAAAAGCATCTTCCTCAAACTTAGGAAGTTGACCCGTCCCAATCATTGAAGTGCGATTAACCATGTACGGAGGAAGTATTTCTGTATAGCCGTTGACAGTATGTTGATCAAGCATGAATGATACGAGCGAACGTTCCAGCTTAGCTCCTAAGCCTTTGTAAACTGTAAAACGAGCACCGGTAACTTTTGCCGCTCTGATAAAATCCAAAACATCCAGCTTTTCACCGATCTCAAAATGCGCCATCGGTTCGAAATTAAATACGCGAGGGGTCCCCCACGTACGAACTTCAACGTTAGCACTTTCGTCCGCTCCTACCGGCACGGAGGCATGAGGTATATTAGGTATTTCATAGAGCACTTTTTCCATTTCTTGCACAATAGCCGTCGACTTTTCTTCCAAATCCTTAATGGTTTGGCCAACTTCTCGCATTTCTAAAACTAGGGTTTCCGCATTTTGACCGTTTTTCTTAAGGTGACCAACTTCTTCAGAAACCGATCTACGACGGGCTTTTAGATTCTCGACTTCAAAAAGTAAACTGCGTCTTGCTTCTTCTTGTTTCAAAAAATGGTCCAAATTAATTGACACATGACGCTTTTGCAATGCTTCCTTAACCACTTCAGGGTTATTACGAACAAACTTGAGATCCAACATAATAAATCCTCCCTGCTGTAAGAATTGCGAGAAGGGGCTTTTGCTTAATGTTCATCGATCATATCCAAAAAATAACGGTGAACTCGTAGGTCCTGGGTAAGTTCCGGATGAAAGGAACAGGCTAATAGATTTCCTTGTCGCACAAAAACAATCTTGCCCTCATACTCTGCCAGAATACCTACATTCGGGGCAACTTCCCGTAGGTAAGGAGCTCTAATAAATACCGCACGTAAAGGCTTTTGCCCCATTGCAGGGACATGGAGGTCAGTTTCAAAACTTGCTACCTGCCTTCCAAAGGCATTACGTTCTACGACAGTATCCATCAGATTTAATCGATACTGGTCACTATCGATAATAGCTTTGCTAAGTAAGATCATCCCTGCGCATGTTCCGAAAATAGGTAAATCTTGAGTCCCAAGTTCCTTTATTTTTTCACCCATCTCATCCATTTGCAAGAGTTTCCCAATAGTGGTGCTTTCCCCACCTGGGATAATAAGGCCATGGATAGCTTCAAAATCGCTTGTTGTACGCACTTCTATAACATCGCACCCTAAATGTTCTAAAACCTGCCGGTGCTCGCGGAAAGCACCTTGCAGTGCCAAAACGCCGACACGCTTTTTCATTCTTACCAGCCCCGTTCTTGCATACGCTGAGAGTCAGTCAAGGTAGAGATTTCAATTCCTGACATGGCTTGTCCTAAATCTTTCGAAATTTCAGCAAGAATCTTGGCGTCTTTAAAGTGGGTTGTAGCCATAACTATTGCCTTGGCACGTGCCTTTGGATCACCAGATTTAAAAATTCCGGACCCCACGAAAATACCATCCACTCCAAGATGCATCATTAATGCCGCATCGGCCGGCGTAGCTATACCTCCTGCAGCAAAGTTTACAACTGGCAATTTACCATGTTCCGCAATATATAGAACTAAATCATAGGGAGCTCCCATGTTTTTGGCGGCTGCCATGAGCTCTTCTTTGGGCATTAAGGTTAAAGCACGAATTTCGCTCATAACAGTACGCATATGCCGGACAGCTTCAACAACGTTACCCGTTCCAGGCTCTCCTTTAGTACGAATCATCGCGGCACCTTCCCCGATTCTGCGCAATGCTTCCCCAAGATTACGGCAGCCACAAACAAAGGGTACCTTAAAGTCATGTTTATTAATATGATATGAATCATCTGCAGGTGTTAATACTTCTGATTCATCAATATAATCAGCACCTAAAGCTTCTAAGATACGGGCTTCCACAAAATGTCCGATACGAGCTTTCGCCATGACAGGGATAGATACCACAGCCATAATGCTTTGTATAATTGAAGGGTCTGCCATTCGTGCGACCCCACCTTCAGCCCGGATATCTGAAGGAACACGCTCTAAGGCCATTACGGCACATGCCCCAGCCTCTTGCGCTATTATAGCCTGTTCAGGGGTCGTCACATCCATAATGACGCCACCTTTTAGCATTTCTGCAAGTCCAGTTTTAACTTTTAACGATCCAATATCAGTCATATATGATTCCTCCTTAAAATTTCAGCAATTACAATGAGGGCGTAAAGCCTCATGCTCACGCGCGTACTTTCTCCTACCGATACCTGTGATCAGCCTATGTCTTCTATTCTCTGACCTCTGACCCCAAATATGCTAACACTTAGCGCGAAATTTGTCAATTTAATCATCTTCGTCCAAATCTTCGCCTTCTTCGGAATCTCCAATTTCCTCGTCGTCTTTCATCAAAACTTTGGCTATTGCAACGACACTACTTGCACCGGTACGCATAGCCAAAACCCCTTGTGCAGAACGTCCTTGATTAGAAATACTAGATACTTGAATTCGAAGCATGATTCCGCTATTTGTGATGGCCATAAGCTGATCTTCCACTTGAACAACTTTAATGCCCACCAAGGGACCTGTTTTGTCATTTAGTTTCATGACAATAATCCCCTTGCCACCACGGCCTTGCACACGGAATTCCTTAAGATTAGTGCGTTTGGCAAAACCCTTAACACTCATGGTCAAAAGTTCGCCCTCGTCACCAATCACGTCCATACCGACAACTTCGTCGCTTCCTTCAAGCCTTATACCCTTCACTCCGCGCGCCGTACGACCCATATATCGCACATCTGACTCAGCGAAACGAATAGCTATTCCATTTCTTGTGGCTAGAAGAATATCATCTAACCCTTGGGTTAGCTTGACACCGATCAACTCATCTCCCTCATCTAGAGTTAACGCAATTAAACCATCACGTCGTGATGAATCATATTCTTGCAGTGCAGTCTTCTTCATGATCCCTTTTTTAGTAGCTGTGATCAAGAAGTAATCAGAACTGTAGTCTTTAACTGCCATGACAGCGGTTATCATTTCATGCTGACTTAAATTCAAGAGATTAATCACAGCAGTTCCTTTGCCTATTCTGCTGGCTTCTGGAATCTCGTGAGCTTTTAAACGATACACTTTACCCTGCGATGTAAAGACAAGAATATAGTGATGCGTCGTAGTGGTAAAGAGATGTTCCACAAAGTCTCGTTCTTTGGTGGCCATACCATTAACACCTTTACCACCTCGATTCTGACTTCTATAAGTGCTTAGTGGTAGCCGTTTAATATACCCATAATGGGTTACTGTGATAACCACGTCTTCAACAGCAATAAGATCTTCAATGTCCATCTTGCTAACATCATCCGTGATGAGAGTCCGACGAGCATCTCCAAACTTGCGATTGATTTCTTCCAGCTCAGCCTTGATAATTCCAATCACCATACTTGCGGAAGCAAGAACTGACTGCAAATAGGCAATAGTTTTCTCCAATTCTTGATACTGGTTTTCTAGCTTTTCGCGTTCTAGTCCAGTCAGGCGCTTTAACCTCATATCAACAATGGCTTGGGCTTGTATTTCGCTCAACCCGAAACGGATGGAGAGATTTTCTCGAGCATTTGCTTCATTAGTAGAAGAACGAATGGTTTCAATAACTTCGTCAATATGATCAAGGGCAATTCTCAGTCCCTCAATAATGTGTGCTTCTGCTTCCGCTTTTTTGAGTTCAAATTTAGTCCTCCGGACGATAACGTCCTTTTGATGTTCAATAAAATAGTAAATCATATCCTTAAGCGTAAGTGTTCTCGGCTGACCATCCACGAGTGCGAGCATATTTACGCCAAAAGTATCTTCCAGCTGAGTATGTTTATAAAGTTTGTTTAAGATAATTTTGGGATTGACATCACGCCTTAGCTCGATCACAATACGCATCCCTGAGCGATCAGATTCATCCCTCAAATCAGTAATCCCATCTAGTTTTTTATCTCTCACGAGGTCAGCTATTTTCTCAATCATTCTAGCCTTATTTACCATAAAGGGAATTTCTGTAACAAGAATACGAGATTTTCCGGACTTTTCCATGCGTTCTATTTTAGCCTTTGCCCGTGTTTTGATAGATCCCCTTCCAGTCGTAAATGCAGACCTAATTCCTTCGTAGCCCATGATCGTGCCGCCGGTTGGGAAGTCGGGACCTTTGATATAGCTCATCAGCTCATCAATTGATAACTCTGGGTTATCCATCAAAGCAATCGTACCTTCGATAACTTCGGACAAATTATGAGGAGGAATATTTGTTGCCATTCCTACGGCAATGCCTGACGAACCATTAACCAGCAAGTTTGGAAATTTCGCAGGTAATACCGTGGGCTCATCCTGTTTTTCGTCGTAGTTCGGCGTAAAATTAACGGTATCTTTATCAATGTCTGCCAACATATAGGTAGCCATTTTAGCCATTCGGAGCTCAGTATAACGCATGGCCGCAGCAGAGTCCCCATCAATAGAACCAAAGTTTCCATGTCCGTCAATGAGCGGATACCGGCTAGCAAAATCCTGATCCATACGTACGATAGCATCATAAATTGAACTGTCTCCGTGCGGATGAAATTTACCCATACAATCCCCAACAAGACGTGCTGACTTACTGTACGGTTTACTGGGTGTGAGCCCCAACTCATGAAGAGTGTATAGGATTCGGCGATGCACTGGTTTAAGACCATCCCGCACATCTGGCAAAGCACGGCTAACAATAACACTCATAGAATAGTCGATAAAGGATTTTCGCATTTCATCCGCAATTTCGACGGGAAGGACTTTCCCTCCCTGAATTTCATCCGACATGAATGAGCACCCCTTTAAGTATCAAGATTACGTACATCTTTAGCATAACGGTTAATAAAGTCGCGACGTGGTTCTACTTTGTCTCCCATCAAGACGGTAAACATTTCCTCAGATCGTATAGCATCTTCCATCGTCACTTGTAAGATCGTGCGATGTTCCGGATCCATGGTGGTTTCCCACAACTGATCCGGGTTCATTTCTCCCAAACCTTTATAGCGCTGAAGTTCAACTTTTTCTCTGCCTATCTCATCTAAGATTTTGGTGAGCTCTCTATCTGTATAGGCGTATTGAATGTGTTTGCCCTTCTTAACCTTAAAAAGAGGGGGTTGCGCTATATATACATAATGATTTTCGATCAAAGGCCTCATGTAGCGATAGAAAAAGGTTAATAAAAGGGTTCGAATATGAGCGCCATCGACATCTGCATCTGTCATAATAATAAGCTTATGATAGCGCGCTTTAGTAATATCAAATTCATCCGAAATACCAGTCCCCATGGCAGTAATCATGGCCCTTATTTCTACGTTCGCCAATATTTTATCCAGTCTAGCCTTTTCAACATTAATGATTTTCCCACGCAAGGGCAAAATAGCTTGGAAACGTCGATCTCTTCCCTGTTTGGCTGAACCACCAGCACTATCTCCCTCAACCAGGTACATTTCACAGAGATCCGGTTCTTTCCAAGAACAATCCGCTAGTTTACCTGGAAGGGATGTTCCCTCTAAAGCACTCTTACGTCGAGTTAACTCCCGAGCTTTACGGGCAGCATCTCTAGCTCGAGCCGCTTGAACTGACTTATCAATAAATTTTCTAGCAATCGTTGGATTTTCTTCAAGAAAAGTACTTAACCCTTCTCCTGTTGCCGAGTCGACAATGCCCCTTATTTCACTGTTTCCGAGTTTAGTTTTCGTTTGCCCTTCAAACTGTGGGTCAGGTACTTTAACAGAAATTATGGCGGTCAATCCTTCTCGTATATCATCGCCTGACAGATTAGAATCAGCAGCTTTTAGTATATTACTTTTACGGGCATAATCATTCACCACCCGTGTTAAAGCAGACTTGAAACCAGCCTCATGAGTTCCCCCTTCTTGGGTATTAATATTATTTGCATAGGAAAACAGATTTTCGGCATAACTGTCATTATACTGAATACAGATTTCAACTTGTACCCGATCTTTGGTCGTTTCAATATATATTGGATCGGGATGCAAACAATCTTTACTTTTATTAAGATAACGGACAAAATCTCGAATACCACCCGAATGTATAAAGGTATCTTTAATGTTTGTTCGCTCATCGGTGAAGTTAATCTTCACACTTTTATTTAAAAAAGACATCTCTCTGAGACGATGTGCGAGAATGTCGTAGTCATAAACAGTCTCTTCAAAAATATCCGGGTCAGGTAAAAAGGTTATTTTTGTACCATTTTTCTCAGTTGTTCCTATATTTATTAGCTCTGTGGTAGGTTTTCCTTGGCCATATTCCTGGTGATAAACATGACCTCCTTTTGAGACCTCGACAATTAACCATTTTGATAAAGCATTAACAACACTTAATCCTACGCCATGAAGGCCACCCGACACTTTGTAAGCACTCTCACTCCCACCAAATTTCCCACCACCATGTAAAACCGTCAGGCACACCTCGACAGCTGGTTTACCAGTTTTAGGATGTATATCGACTGGAATTCCCCGTCCATTATCTACGACCGTAATGCTATTGTCTGAATGAATAAATACATCAATTAAATTGCAAACACCGGCTAACGCCTCGTCAATGCTGTTATCAATGATCTCATAGACAAGGTGATGAAGACCGCGACTACTCGTCGAACCAATATACATACCGGGACGTTTACGAACAGCTTCCAGTCCTTCAAGTACTTCGATTTGATCTGCCTTGTAACTGTCACATGGGTCTAGATTAGGTATATTTGTATTTTCTAGCAAAACTGTTTCCTCCCAAAAAATGCCTTCAACCTTGTTATTATACTCTAATTAGCGAGCTGTTTCAATTTATTCAATAAGATAGTGATTATTGAACTTTATGTATCTAATATATTTGCGTTTCAAGCCCCTTAAACGCAGTATGACACGAGCGCGACGTCTTAACGTAAACAAAACAACCAACTCCGCGAGACACGTCCTTAGCAATGCAATCGTCCTAACAAAATTTAACTCCGATAGTATACCCCAGAGGACGGGGCAACGCACAAGGACGTGCCGAGGCCCGTGTCCATAAGTCTCTTACACAAGTCCCCCTCTTTTAGCTAAAGTTGTTGCAGAAATAGGTGATAAATATTGTTCTTTAAGCGTAATAATTAAGGTTTTATCTTTACCATTTTCTGAAACATGAATATTTTTATTATTATTTATGGCACTTTTAAAAAAATTGTCATTAACTTTACTTTCCTTTATAGTTTCCAAGTCAACAATTGCAACTATTTTATTCTTTTTTATAAGGACATCACCGCCAAGATGCATATACAATTACCTTTTCCTCCTTATATGTCCTTTTTCCACATAGTAAAGCGCCCCTGACTCAAGATACTTTTCTGCACTTGTCATAGTTATTAAAGTTTGAATACAGGATGTCTCAATAAAACTCATTAAGTATTCTCTCCTAAAAGTATCTAATTCAGACAACACATCGTCAAGTAAAAGAAGCGGATATTCCCCTTTTTCCTTTCGTATTAATTCTAATTCCGCAAGCTTTAAACTTAGCACAATAGACCGTTGTTGTCCTTGCGAAGCATAAAGACGTGCTGGTCTATCGTTTAATAGAATTTGTATATCATCACGATGTGGGCCAATAAGCACCATCTGGCGTTCAATTTCTTGTCCCAATTTATCGTTCAGTAACTGCGGAAATTCCGAAATAGCCTCATCAATATTTTTATTACCCAATGCAATGTAATTCACTTTAAGTATCTCTTTTTTAGACGTTAAGTTTGTATAGATGTGATCTGCTACACCTTGTAAACGAAGCGTCAAATCAACTCGATTGCGAATAATCTTTTCACCTAATTTAATTAGTTGTTCGTTCCAAAGTTGTAATTGTGAATATTTAAGAGATTTATCAATGAAAGATTTCAAAAGTGCGCTTTTTTGCTGCACTACTTTATTATACGCATTCAGCAAACTTACATGTCCAGGCCGCATTTGGGCAATATGTAAATCTAAAAATCTTCTTCTTTCAGAAGGACCCCCTTTGATCATCACTAGGTCATCAGGAGAAAAGAAAATTACGTTAATTGTGCCGACAAAATCGGACAAACGTTGACAGGGTACTAGATTAACTTTTACCATTTTCTTTTTATCCCGGTAATGACTCTCCAAAGAGACCTTATGGTTAGCTATAGAAAAATCTCCATACAAATGAAACTCATTTTGTTCCCAACGCATGAGTTCTTGTTCGCGTTGTACTCTGTAAGATTTCCCCGTCAATAGGTAATAAATTGCTTCTATAACGTTCGTTTTGCCCTGTCCATTGTTTCCCATCAATATATTAATGCCAGGCATAAGCTTTACTGTCTCATCTTCATAATTACGGAAATTTTGCAGTCGAAAGTTATTAATCATCATAATTTAGATTACGACGTCCTAACCGGCAGTACCAGATAAAGATAGTTTGGATTATCTAACGGCCTCATAACTCCTGGACTAAATGGGCCTGAAAGTTCGAATATAATCTGCTCACTATTAATTACTTTCAATGCATCTATTAAAAACTTAGCATTAAAGGCAATCATGACATTTTTGCCTTCCAACTCAATGTCTAATTGCTCTGATATCTTACCAAATTCGGACGTTTGGTCTATTCTTAGTTCATTATTTTCAATATTTATTCTTATGATATTGGCTCCACTTTTATCACGAGAAAGTAATGAGGCCCGCTCAACGGCTTCTAGGAAACTTTTAACCGATAGATTTACTTTCGTTTCACACGATTGAGGAATAACTTGTTTATAATTTGGAAACTGTCCTTCTATAAGCCTAGAAACTAAATATATTGAACCAAATTGAAACACTACTTGATTAGTACTAAAATTAATGGTTAAAAGTTCATCTTCTTCCCGAAGTAAGCGATATATTTCTGATAGAGTCTTAGCCGGTATAATACCGCTAAAATGTGACTCTTGCGGGTTTAGTATTTCAGAAATGCTATAGGCTAAACGATGTGTATCGGTTGCTACTAATCGTATACTGGATCCCTCAATTTGTAAAAGAGTTCCATTAAATACTGGACGATTCTCTTCAACAGCACATGAAAATACTGTCTGACGAATCATATTTTTAAATATTGTAGTAGATAATGTAAATGATATTGGCTCCAGTAGGTCTGGAAGTAAAGGAAATTCCTCAGGATCGTAACTATTTAAAATAATTTCAGACTGATTGTAACAAATAGTGATTGATTTATCTCGTTCTTCTAATGTAATGGTTGTATCTGGTAGTTTACGAACAACTTCTGTGAAAAGTTTTGCAGGTACAACCATTATGCCTTCTTCAATAACTTGGACGGGTACTTCACAACGAATCCCCATTTCGAGATCAGTCGCTGCAAATTGTAAAGACTGTTGTTCAGCTTTAATTAAAATTCCCTGAAGTATGGGCAAGGTGTTTTTACTAGATACAGCCCGTTGGACAGCATTTACACCGGAAAGCAGGGCATCTTTTGAGCAAAAGATTTTCATATCAGTGATTCCTCCTACAAGCTTTATACTCACTTTAAAAAATTTAGGTTTAATAATAATAAGATAATTAATAGTAGTTATAGTAGTATCACTTGTCAACTTGTGGATAAGTAGACTAGTAGCGCTATGGTTCTGATTAATGGATGTTGAAAAACTTGTGGACAGATGAATAAATGTTATCCACATGTCCACATATATCAAGTATTATTTATTTCAACCACATTGTATAAACAACTTATACACAAATGTTTATCTATTAATTAGAATGTTATTCGGATTGTATTTGATGAATCATTTCATTGACCTTTTTCTCTAACAAGGGATCATTTAATATGGCGTTCGTAATTTTATCGTGAGCGTGCATCACGGTGGTATGATCCCTTCCACCAAACTCGTCGCCTATTTTTGGTAAGGAGGAGTCGGTGAGCTGGCGAGAAAGGTACATAGCAATTTGTCGTGGGAAAGCAACCGCACGAGTTCTCTTTTTAGCTTTGAACTCGCTGGGAGATAGATGAAAATATCCCGCAACAGATTGTTGAATTAGCTCAATGGTTATTTGTTTAGTGTTATTAGCGGGTAAAATATCTTTTAATGCTTCAATTGCGACTTCAGTGGTTATGGGGATCAAACTAAGGGATGCAAAGGCCATTACTCGAATAAGAGCTCCTTCGAGTTCACGTATATTTGAGTGAATTTTATCAGCTATATATACCATTACTTCATTAGGAACTTGAAGATTTTCAAGCTTAGCTTTTTTGCTTAGTATTGCTATACGTGTTTCTAAATCTGGCGCCTGAATATCTGTGATGAGACCCCATTCAAAACGAGAACGCAATCGGTCTTCTAAGGTAGGTATTTCTTTGGGAGGGCGATCGGAAGAAATAATAATTTGTTTATTTGCTTCATGAAGTGCATTAAACGTATGAAAAAACTCTTCTTGAGTTCGCTCTTTTCCGGCTAAAAATTGTATATCATCTATCAACAGAATATCCACGTTTCGGTATTGATTTCGAAATTCAATGGAGTTTTCGTCTCTGATAGAATCAATCAGTTGATTTGTGAATTTTTCACTGGAAACATAGAGGACCTTAGTATTTGGAGATCGTTGTAGGATATGATGACCAATAGCATGCATGAGGTGTGTTTTTCCTAAACCAACTCCTCCATAAATGAAGAGAGGATTATAAGATTTTGCCGGGGATTCAGCGACAGCTAATGAAGCTGCATGAGCAAATCGATTGCTGTTACCAATAACAAACGTGTCAAAGGTATATTTACTATTGAGAGAGTTAGGCATAATTTCAGGTTGTTCGAAAGTTATAGGAGGAACTGGAGTGGAAATAACAAGATCTTCAGAGTAAGCCCCTTCGGGTGAAGGGATAATGAAACGGAGACTGACGGAATGTCCTACAATGGATTGAATAGAGGATCGAATTAATGGTGCGTAGCGACTTTCTAACCAGTCTTTTGCAAATTCATTAGGAACACTTATGACAAACGTATCCCCATCAATTAGAAAAAGCCGGGTAGAGCTAAACCATGTTTCAAAGCTTGGCTTGGATAGTTCAGTTTTCAACTTTTCTAGAGTTTCCTGCCACAATAATTCGGGGGATATTGACTGTGGTGGCATGCACGGACCTCCCTTGTCTTAAAAAATGTGATAATGATAATAAAAAAGTTATACACAAACTTATACACATTTGTGGATAACTTAGTTAAATTAAGTAATGTGGATAAAAGATAACACGAAATATGGTTGTGCTCTGGAGATCTAAAAATATAATATCAAGTTTTTGCAAAGTTATCAACAGGAATATAGTGAGTTTGAATAAATTATTAACAGTGGATAACTTTTCACACGACTGTGTTATCCACATCTTGTTAATTTTCTTAGCTTGACAGATCAAAAATTTTTAGAGTATAATCTCTAAGTAAGTTTGATTGCTTTAAATGTTTTTTTCGTTATGAAATTAAGGAGGTGTCGTTAAATTGAAAAGAACATATCAACCGAAGAATCGCCGTCATAAGCGTGTTCACGGTTTTTTGAGTCGTATGAGTACACCAACAGGTAGAAATGTTATTAAACACCGTCGATTAAAAGGACGAAAAAAATTATCAGTTTAAGGCCGCAAAATGTGGCCTTTTTTTAAATATATTTTCAATTAACAGGTAATATAGTATAAAACGTTTAAAGTAAAGCATTGTTAGTTAGAATATACTCGAAGAAGTATGCTGCCTGGAGGAGTTATGCTAAAAAGAAAATTTCGCTTGCGCAAGAAATCAGGTATTAATGAAATTTTTGCGGAAGGAAAAAATTATTCTGTTAAACATGTTGCAATTTATGTTTTGAAAGGGCCTAAACGTTTTGGCTTTATTGCCTCAAAAAAAGTAGGCAACTCCGTTCAGAGAAATCGTGCTAAGCGTCTCATGCGTGAAGTCATTCGTCTTCATCTGACACAAATTCGAAATGATATTCAAATAATCCTCATTGCTAGGGCAAGAATAAAAGGAGTTTCCTATATGGAAGTCGAAAGGACTATGATGAATATGTTAAAAAAGGCAAATGCCCTGATTAAAAGTGAGTAAAATAATATGAAACGTTTATTAATTGTTTTGATCCGTCTATATCAGAAATTTATTTCTCCTTTAAAAGGACAATCATGCCGCTTTTACCCTAGCTGTTCGGAGTATTCAGCTCAGGCTATTCTGAAATACGGCTTAGCTAAAGGAAGTTGGAAAGCAATTAAACGAATTTTAAAATGCCATCCGTTTCATCCGGGTGGGCATGACCCAGTTTAAGGAGGATTTTTGTGACTATTATTGTTGATGGAATGACCAGTTTATTAAATATACTCTATAATTTTTCTGCCTCAGTTGGGTTTCCTAATTATGGTGTAGCAATTATACTTTTGACGATTGCAATTAAAACTTTGATTTATCCTTTAACTTATAAGCAAATGGCCTCAATGCGTAAAACAGTTGAACTACAACCAAAAATTAAAGCGATTCAAGCAAAACACAAAAACAATAAAGAAAAAGCTAATGCTGCAGTTATGGAGTTATACAAGGAAAATAAAGTTAATCCGATGGGTGGCTGTCTTCCTATTCTTGTTCAGTTGCCAATTTTTTGGGCATTATATAGCACATTAATGCATTTTCAATATGGGTCAAATCCTGCTACTTATTGGTTTTTAGGCTTTGATCTAACAGAAACCTATGGTTTCGCTCTTACATTCCATTTGTTATTGCCAATTTTTGCGGCTGCAACAACCTACTTACAAACCAGGCTAACAAATCCCAATGCTTCGGATCCAACCCAAAAGACAATGTTGTATATGATGCCGGTATTTTTTGCTTATATAAGTGCAACAGTACCAGCGGGTTTAGCACTATATTGGGTAACAATGAACGTTGTTTCGATCTTTCAACAACTTTATATTAATAGAAAACTAGGGAGTCTTAAAAAGGAAGCGATATAGTTAGTAAGGTGGAAGACGTGAGGAGGATCGTTCATGAGGGTTGCAGAAAAAACCGGAAAAACGGTTGAGGAAGCGATCGCTGCTGGGGTTCTGGAGTTAGGCGTTGATCGTAAACATATAAAAATTGAGATATTAGAGGAACCTTCCAAGAAGGGTCTCTTCGGACTCTTTGGAACTCGTCTTGGAAGAGTCCGGATTTCTTATGAAGATAATCCAGGGTTGTTGGCTGAAAGTTTTATTCATAAAATATGTCAAGCTATGGGTGTAAGTGCTAATACACATGCGAGTAAAGATGGGGAATATTGGCATATTGATATAACTGGGCACGAGCTTGGAATTCTTATTGGACGGCGTGGAGATACACTAGATGCACTTCAATATTTAACAAATTTAGCTGTAGCTAAAATATTATCTGAACGTGTTCGTCTAATTGTTGATGTGGAAGGGTACAGGTTACGTCGTGAAGAGACTTTAGTACGCCTTGCAAGTAGATTAGCAGAAAATGTTAAGAGAACAGGAATTAAGGTTGTTTTAGAGCCCATGAATGCTCATGAGCGACGGATTATTCATACTACTTTACAGGGTGAAACTAAGATTTCAACTTTAAGTGAAGGTAATGGACCTAACAGACGAGTCGTTATTTCATTAAAATGTGTCTAAAAAAATTTGATTGAGCCGTGTCAGTGATGGACTTTACTTTATGTTTGGTATAGAAGAACTTGGCTAGCGCCGGCATCTGTAGGTCTGGAGCTAGCCAAGTTCTTTTATGAGTAGTGAAGATTAGCAATATAAAATGGAGATGAAAAAATTTGGACGCTACGATTGTTGCTATGGCTACAGCAATGGGTGAAGCAAGTATTCATATTTTAAGATTGAGCGGCCCTCAGGCGGGTAATATTATTGATAAATGCTTTGAACCACATAATCTTAAACGGTGGACACGAGGAGACAATTTTACACTAAACCTTGGTGTCTTCAAGGATGAATCAAAAGTTCTTGACGAAGTTCTGGTCGGTAGAATGTTGGGCCCGTTCTCTTATACGGGAGAGGATGTTTATGAAATTAATTGCCACGGTGGAACTTTTGTGGCGCAAAGAATTTTGTACGCATGTATCCGTTGTGGTGCGCAGCTTGCTGAGCCTGGCGAATTTTCTAAACGTGCATTTTTATATGGTAAGATGGACTTAGTTCAAGCGGAAGCGGTTATTGATCTAATTTGTTCCCGGACCGACACGGCTGCTAATTTGGCGTTATCTCAACTGAGTGGAGGGCTTTCAAAAAAAATTATTAGTTTGAGGGATGAAATATTAGAAACCCTTGCTTTTATTGAAGCAGGTATTGATTTCCCTGAAGATGATGTTGATAGTTTAGATCGAGAAGCCCTCGGAGGTAGAGTTACTATGGCGCTAATAAATACTAGACTTCTTCTAGAAGGAAGTAAAACAGGCAAAATTCTACGGGATGGTTTGCTCACTGTTATTGTTGGGCGCCCTAATGTTGGAAAATCTAGTTTGCTCAATGCTATATTACATGAAGAAAGAGCTATAGTAACTGATGTTCCAGGAACAACCCGAGACGAAATCAGAGAATCAGTTAGTGTTGGAGGTATACTTCTGAAACTGGTGGATACCGCCGGTATTTGTGAAAGTCAAGAACTTGTAGAACGGCTTGGTATAGAAAGAACTTGGAGAGCGTTAGAAACGGCAGAACTTATTTTGTTAGTGGTTCAAGCTAATGACCCTTTAACCAATGATGAGCATCACATTTTGAGTACATATACGGAAAAAGTTATTGTCATTGCCAATAAACTTGATTTGTTGCAAAATGAGAATATTTCTTTTGAGTATGAAAATATACGCTTGATTCCTTTTTCTGTTCTTGAACACAGGGGTTTTGAAGAGCTAGAGGATGAAATTAGAAAGAGAGTCTATCAGGGAGAAGTTATTATGCCATCAGATCCGCTTCTCTCCAATGTACGACAGATTTCCGCTTTAGAGCGTTGTAATAATGCTTTGAAACAGGCGTCGGAGAGTATTACGCAAGGAATGCCGTGGGATATACTTTCTATTGATCTTCGAGAAGCACTACATTGCATATCTGAAATTACGGGACACAATGTTCAAGAATCTCTTCTGGAAGATATTTTCTCTCGATTTTGTATCGGAAAGTAGGTTTAACTTTGGAATACTTTGCTGGGAAATACGATGTTATTGTGGTTGGAGCTGGACATGCTGGCTGTGAGGCTGCTCTTGCTGCGGCACGACTTGGCTGCGAGACATTATTACTCACCATAAACCTTGATACAATAGCCCATATGCCGTGTAATCCATCCCTCGGGGGACCTGCCAAGGGTCATTTGGTTAGGGAAATTGATGCCTTAGGCGGCCAAATGGGGATTGTAGCGGATGAGACATCCTTGCAAGTTAAAATGTTAAATACTGGAAAGGGACCAGCCGTTCAGGCATTAAGGATTCAATCGGATAAATTAGCTTACCAGAATAGAATGAGAGCAGCACTTTTTTCACAGCTTAGGCTAACAGTAACTCAAGGGCTTGTAGAACGTTTAGTCGTAGATAAGCATGCGATATCGGGCGTCGTTACTCTGTCTGGTGCACGTTTTGAATCAGAAAACATAGTTTTGACAAGTGGCACATATTTACGTGGTAAAATTATTATCGGGGATGCCATGTACCAAGGAGGCCCAAATGGGCAAGTTCCTGCTATGAATCTATCGGATTCACTCAAAGATTTAGGGATTGAGCTAGGAAGATTCAAAACAGGTACCCCTCCTCGCATTCACCGTAAGTCTGTAGATTATTCGAAATTTCGCATTCAGCCTGGAGATGCCAATCATTGGCGTTTTTCCTTTCTACCCACTGAGAGCCAATTTTGGCACTCGGATTTTTCTAAGCAAGTTTCGTGTTGGTTAGGATATACTGCAAGTAGAACTCATGACATTATTCGGGAGAACCTTTATCGTGCACCCATGTATTCTGGAAAAATTGAGGGAATTGGACCACGTTATTGCCCTTCGATAGAGGATAAAGTCGTTAAATTTGCTCAAAGAGAAGCTCATCAGATCTTTTTAGAGCCTGAAGGATGGCAAAGTGACGAGCTTTATGTTGCTGGTCTCTCAACTAGTATGCCTGAAGAGGTTCAGGTAAAAATACTACAGAGTATTCCTGGTCTAGAAAACGTTCGCATGCTCCGTCCGGGATATGCGATTGAATATGATTATGTTATGCCGCATCAGCTGTCCCTTAGTTTAGAGGTACGAAAGCTACCGGGGTTATTCACTGCTGGCCAATTAAATGGTACGTCAGGTTATGAAGAAGCTGCTGCACAAGGCCTGATGGCGGGTATTAATGCCGCGCGCAGGGCAACTGGCAAAGATCCGTTTATTATCCTTCGTTCTGACGGCTATTTAGGGGTGTTAGTGGATGACTTGGTTACAAAAGGGGTTAAGGAGCCCTATCGACTATTGACTTCCAGAGCAGAATATCGTCTAGTTCTACGACAGGACAATGCTGATTTGAGGTTAACAGATAAAGGACGAGCTATTGGGTTAGTAAGCGAGGAGCGTTGGGAGCGTTTCGAGAAGAAAAAGAAGAATTATCTTCATATTAAAGAACTTTGGAAGTCGACTGTTTTCTCACCCTTAAGGGAAGACTTGCACTTAATCATGGCAAAAGCTAAATCAAGTCCAGTAAGTGGGGGAATCAGTGCTAAGGATTTAATTAGCAGACCAGAAATTACGCTTGATCATTTGATTGAAATTCTTCCAGAGTTGGAAGAATATGATCGAGAGGTACTAGAAGAAGTTGAAATTGAAACTAAGTATGCGGGCTACATTGAAAAACAATGGGCGGACATTGAAGGCTTTTCAAGATTCGAAGCACGTTCCCTAGCAGATACGCTTGATTATGAAGAAATTAGAGGATTATCTACTGAAGGTAGGCAACGGCTTAAGGAGGTACGCCCTTTAAATCTAGGCCAGGCTTCTCGTATTACAGGTGTTAGTCCGGCTGATATTTCCGTCTTACTCGTTTCTTTAGAACAGCGGCGAAGAGGAGGAACTTGTTGATGTTTGATGAGTATGCTTCGTTAATTCATCAATTAACTTATCAGCACGTAGGATATGATCTATCTGATTTACAGATTACTCAATTTTGTACTTTTGGAGAACTTTTACTGGTATGGAATCAACATTTAAACTTAACTAGAATTATTAATCCGCATGAAGTCATATTAAAACATTTTATTGATTCGATGGTTCTTGCAAACTACATTTCAGGTGAGAAATTCGCTGACTTAGGTACTGGAGCAGGTTTTCCTGGCGTGCCTCTAAAAATCCTGCTTCCTAACCTGAATATTGTCTTAATGGATTCATTAAAGAAAAAACTAGACTTTTTAGATTTTGTGATTAAGAACCTACATTTTAAGGGTATTATCACTGTCCATGCGCGATTAGAAGATTTTGGTCATAACTTACATTATAGGGGGTATTTTGATACAGTGAGTTCAAGGGCGGTTGCCCGTCTTCCTGTCTTATTGGAATATGCGTTGCCGACTCTTAAAGTTAATGGGCTTTTCTTGGCTCCTAAAGGGTTACAGTATGAAGTCGAAATAGCAGAATCTAAAAAAGCATTATTACTTTTAGGTGGTTTGGTAGAAGGTATTGAACATTTTAATCTTGGTGAAGGGGCAGAACATCGTGCGCTTATTAGGATAAGAAAGACTAAGGAAACCCCTTCACAATACCCTCGTCAAGCAGGAACTCCAACGAAGTCTCCGATCGGTTAGTCTATAATTATTACGCGTTTAGCGCAAAGACCAGTTCCAATGAGTCTATTAGCAGCAGGTTACAGTACATACTATTCTTATGTGCTGCTTTACTTTAACTGAAAATCAAGGGTATGAACATATATAAGCTGGAACCAGAGATCATTGTAGAATTCAAGGAAGAACTTCCACTTGTTACTGCTGCTCAATTAGAAGATCAGAAGATAACAGGATTATTAGCAAGTTATACCACTCGATTTAATTCAAATCAAATTGGCAGAACAGAGAATGTGAGAATTGCCGCTAAAGCTTTAGATATGGCAATAATTAAGCCTGAGCTCATCTTATCTTATCTTTCAATAAGATTGTCGGTGAAAGAACGATTGAAGGCGGGTATAAAGATGCTTATATCATTGTTAATGGCCAATTCGTTCCGGGGTTAGCAGGGGGTATTTGTCAAGTCTCTACCACGTTATATAATACTGGTCTGCTAGCGAACTTAGCTGTTGCTCAGTGGAGTAACCATGACTTGGCTATTACGTATGCTCCGCTTGGGCAAGATGCGACGGTTGCATATCCGGATCTTGATCTTAAGTTTAAGAATAATACTGGAGGATATCTCCTAGTTAGGACCATAACAAAGTATAATACTCTTACGATTGAACTGTACGGTAAGGTAACACCTGGCCAGGAAGTAGTTATTACAAATACTATTGAGTCGATTATTCCGGCTCCTGTGCAACGCTTGGTTGATGAAACAATGGTGCATGGGGCATCTGTATCTAAGCAACAGGGGCAACCTGGATATTTCGTAAAATCTAAACGTACCGTGAAAGTAAAAGGAATAGTCGTAAGTAGTGAACCACTTAACAAGAGTCATTATAAAGCATTGCCTAAGATTTTTACAGTTGGACCTTAAAAAGTTAGTAGTTTCTAATTTATATTTTAAAAAGCGTTAATAGCGCTTTTTTTATTGGATTATATTTGATATTATTTAGGGTGAACGTTGTAATATTTAGTATAAAGTTGTTATAAAGGAAGTGTTCGCTAATTGATCACTAAAGTAATTGCTATTGCCAATCAAAAAGGTGGTGTCGCAAAGACAACAACGGCAATAAATTTGAGTGCTTGCCTCGCAGAACTGGGAAAACGAGTGCTCCTCATTGATTTGGATCCTCAGGGAAACGCAACGAGCGGCTTGGGGATATCAAAAAACAAATTGACCCGATGTATTTACGACGTATTGATTAACGATGTCCCTATTGAGCAAATAATTCATAAAACTGAGCAGGACAATCTAAGTATTGCTCCTGCGCGGATTGAATTGGCAGGAGCAGAAATTGAATTAGTATCCCAACTATCGCGTGAGGGTAAGTTGAAAAGTGCAATAAAGAGCATTAACGGGGATTATGATTTTATCTTTATTGACTGTCCACCTTCGCTTGGCGTATTAACCTTAAATGCTTTAACCGCTGCAACGGACGTGTTGATTCCTATTCAATGTGAGTACTATGCACTAGAAGGCTTGACACTTTTGATGAATACTCTGGAACGAGTTCGCAACAATCTGAATCCTACCCTTAATATTATTGGTGCCTTAATGACTATGTTTGACGCACGTACAAACCTTGCTATACAAGTTGTTGATGAGGTGAAAAAATATTTACCTAAAAAAGTTTTTAGAACAATTATTTCTCGGAATGTACGTCTTAGCGAGGCGCCAAGTCATGGAAAGGCTATTAATAGCTACGACTCTCGTTCTAGAGGAGCTGAGGTATACCGAGAACTGGCAAAGGAGGTCCTAGAACGTGTCTAAGAAAGCGTTAGGTAGAGGGCTTCAGGCCCTGCTTTCCGATGAGTTGGGCGAAAATCCTAGTGTCAAGGAAATTGCCATATCAAATATTATTCCCAATCCGGGACAACCCAGAAAAGAATTTGATCCTATAGCTCTGAATGAGTTAGCTGATTCCCTGCTCGTTCACGGCTTGCTGCAGCCAGTTTTAGTGAGACCTGTCGGTGAACATTATTGCCTTATTGCAGGTGAACGACGCTTGAGAGCCGCAAAAATTGCAGGATTTACTAAGATTTCTGTGATCGTTCAAGTTTGCTCAGACCAGGAAATGGCTGAACGCGCACTTATCGAAAATATTCAAAGAGCCGACTTAACTCCTATTGAGGAAGGGCTTGCCTATGCAAGACTAATTGAGGAGTTCGGAATGACCCAGGAACTTGTTGCGCAGCGCGTGGGTAAAGCCCGGGCAACTGTTGCAAATCTTTTACGTGTGATTCAATTACCTGAATCCATTCTCGAATTGTTGAGGACTAACAGAATTTACCTGGGTCATGCTAAAATATTACTAGGGTTGAAAGATGCATCTGTCCAGTTATTAACAGCGCAAACGGCTGCGGATAAACAGCTATCTGTTCGAGAGACTGAGGATCTCGTAGGCGAATTATCCGAACTTACCAAAAAACCCAAGACCCCACTCGAGCATTCTCCACTATTCCATAATATAGAGGACCGATTGAGAACTAGTTTTCAAACAAAGGTTCAAATGAAAGGGGATCTGAAACAAGGGAAAATCGAAATCCAATACTTCTCTGAAGAGGAACTTAATCGCCTATTAGAATTATGGAATATTAGAATTGATTAGTACATAATGTTCCACGTGGAACATTTATTTATCTAAGCAGGTACCTAGAGATGGTCTATTTTCTCGGGTAAGTTGCGTGAGGATTGTATAAGTGGGTCAATTCTTAAGGCTCTATAATGTTCCACGTGGAACATTATAGAGAGCAATTCTGAGCTAGTGGGTTATAATTGTTGGTCTAGATGGAAGGTAGGTGTTTTCGGTGCTAGGGACCATTGTCAATACGCTTGCAATCGTAATAGGAGGATTAATAGGGCTTTTGTTTGGGAAAGCTTTTCCAGAAAAAATTAAAAAAACAGTAATCCAAGGTATTGGTCTAGCCGTCTTGCTAATTGGAGGAAGTATGGCGTTGCAGACTAAGAACCCATTAATCATTATTTTAAGTCTGGTGCTAGGTGGCATACTTGGAGAGTGGATCGACATTGAACTTCGTCTGCAAAAACTGGGCGAGTGGCTTGAATGTAAATTCTCAAAGAAAGGTCAAGGCTCTGGATTCACAAAAGCGTTTGTAACGACAAGCTTGATATATTGTGTTGGAGCCATGGCGATTATGGGCTCGCTAGAGAGTGGGCTAACAGGAAGACACAATATACTGTTTGTAAAATCGATGTTAGATGGTATAACCGCACTGATCTTTGCCTCTTCGATGGGAATCGGGGTTTTAGTATCCGCTTTGCCAGTGTTGTTATATCAAGGAGCTATAACTATGGCAGCTGGACTGCTTCAAACAGTTCTTTCCTCCCAAGTCATCGCTGAAATGAGTGCAGCGGGCGGTCTTCTTATCCTGGGGATAGGGTTTAATATACTGGAAATTAAAGAAATAAAAGCGGGTAATCTTTTACCGGCAATAATAGTAGTAGTGCCGATAACCCTTTTATTCACTAAGTTTCATTTAGGTATGTAAAGGGAACTGAGGCGTTATGAACTAGACGATTGAGGGGGTAAACTATTGGAAACAATATGGGCTATACTAGAGGACGTTATGCCTATGCCTTGGTGGGGTATAAGTGTTGTAACATTACTATTAATATTCGCATTTATCATGAACATTTCACTATATCGCCGATTAAATCGTAGAATGAAACGCTTTGAAGCGTCCTCCATAACCTTACAAACATTTTTATCTGGCCATCAACTAGATACACTTCTTCAAGAATGCGTTCAAAAACTGGTTCATCAAGAGCAACTGTATAATGAAATTAGCACGAGACTCACTCGTAACGAAAACAAATTACGCGACGGAGTGGATCGAGCCGAATTACTCCGTTTTAAGGCGTTTGAAAACGTAGGAAGTGATCTGAGCTTTGCATTAGCGCTCTTGAATCAAGATGGTAACGGAGTTATATTAAGCTCAATCCATAGTCGTGAGGAATCAAGAGTGTATGCCAAACCCGTTAAGGCTGGAATATCCACCTATTCATTGACAGGAGAGGAAAAAGAAGTTATAAATCGCGCAATGCATGGACAAAAAATTTAAAAACCTATTGACGACGAACTTTTAAGTATGAATGAGTTATGAGAGTGCTGATGTTCTCGGACATCCGCCACACAAGATTGAGCCGGGTGTTTTGTAACACCATATATTCCATGAACCCTCCGACATTAACGATCCCGGTAATATGAGCTTCTCCAACTTCTGGAAGTTGTTTATGAACGCCGGCTCCAGGTTTTAATGGTCCATCGGATAGGGTGATACACCCTATAGAATCTATCCTCCCGAGGCAGGCATCAATGGCAATAATAAAGGGATTAACAAATGATTGCTGAATAGACTGGATATTCTCTTGTAAGTTTGTGGCATGAACAGGCTCATCTAGAGTGCCATAGACATTAAGCTGCGGTAAATTTAGGCGTGATAGGTGAGTCCCAATCAAAGGGCCCAGAGCATCACCTGTGGACCGATCGGTTCCAATGCATAGGATTACAGCGGGGCGTCTTCGCGTAGATGCAAATAAATCAGAAAGCCGCTTTTCTAATTTATTTCTTGATAAATAATCGTCAACATGCACTTTGATTTTTTGAGGTTCGGCTAATAATGAAAATAAACTCACAAACTGCCCCCTAACAAACAATGATCGATAACACACTTATATATATATTTCCCAAAAGCCATTAGTTTTATGCATGATATTCCTATTCCAGCCATAAACATGATGGCGAGGAGGGAAGCATTATGCAGTGGAAAACAACGTTTCAAGTTGCCGCAACCTACGTGGGTGCTGTCATGGGGGCAGGATTTGCCTCGGGTCAAGAAATCCAGCAATTTTTTGCACGATTCGGTAGGTGGGGATTAGCGGGAATAGTTGTAAGTGCCCTCCTGTTTTCGCTTCTAGGGTGGGGTATATTGGATTTACAGGAACGCTGGAAAATTAGATCATACCCAGAATTTTTTGACCGCTTACTCGGTCGTAAATGGGGGCGATGGGCAGATGCTCTTGTAAGTATTCTTTTGTTTGTAGGAATGCTCGCGATGATTTCTGGTAGTGGAGCACTATTTAATGAATATTTCGGATTCTCAAAGTGGCTAGGAATCTTCTTGACAAGTGCTGTGATTGCCTTGGCCTTATGGTTTCGGGGCGAAGGTGTACTATGGATTAATTCTACCCTGATACCCTTGAAATTTATTTTCTGTTTGGGAATAGCTTGTGCCGCAATTCTTATGGCCACATCTCAAGATGTCGTGAGCATTATAGAGCCACAAAACCCAATTGTAAAAAATTGGGTACTTTCAGCCGTTCTGTATGTGTCCTTCAATTTAACATTGGCAATGGTAGTATTCGCTTCACTGGGGCGGGTCGTTCAACGGCCGGGTGCGCGCTTAGGAGCAGCTTTAGGTGGTGTAGCACTGGGGGTATTTGCCTTCGTCATAGGAACCGCATTACTTAAGTTTCCCGACAGTGTAGGATTAGAAATCCCCATGGTTGCAGTTGCAGGGAAATTAGGGGATTGGCCCGCTTTTTTCTACGTAGTTGTCTTGTGGTTGGCTATGGTTACGGCAGCAATCGGGAATGGCTTTAGCCTGGTAAGCAGAGTAGTTAAAAGTGGCAGGCTGAATTATCGTAACGCAACGCTCTTTTTGCTACTTTTGCTTTTACCTGTAGCCGGTGTAAAGTTTTCAAAGCTTGTCCAACTTGTGTATCCTGTATTTGGTTACTTAGGACTTGTGCTTTTACCGTCAATAATTTATTCTTGGCGTATATCGAGAAAATAGTGGGTATCTGATCTCTTTACTCCGTCTGATCCAATTAAGTTAAGACACCATATATGAGTACTATGGATAGATTTTATAGTACTCACTAGAGTGAATCGATGATAAACATTAAATTTCATAGTTTGGGAATAGTTAAGTCGCAGGGATTATTAATACAAACGATGTTAATTTTTGAAAGATTTATAGGATAAAGCAGTAAAACATCTATAAATGGAGAACTCGACGAGGCAGAAGATGCCTAAGTGTTGAGTGATTTCATACCTGAGATTAAGACGGCAAAACGCTTAGAGAATAGAAAATGTTTATCCTCCAAGGGAAAATATAGTGTAAAGGACCTAATAATAAGCCTTTGGTATAATTTAGTAAATAAGGGGAACAAAAATGAATGAACGGCACTTTTTAGTAGGAACTGCGGGACACGTTGATCACGGCAAAACTGAGCTAATCAGGGCTCTTTCAGGTATTGAGACAGATCGTTTAAAAGAAGAGAAACAACGTGGGATCTCAATCGAACTAGGATTTGCTCATATGATGCTGCCTAGTGGCCGACAAATTGGTATTGTGGATGTTCCAGGACATGAACGGTTTGTACGTCAAATGCTGGCCGGCGCTAGTGGCATGGATGTAGTGTTGCTTGTCATCGCTGCGGATGAAGGGATCATGCCTCAAACTCAAGAACATTTGGACATTCTAACCTTGCTCGGGATACCTAGAGGGATTGTTGTTTTAAATAAGGCGGACCTTGTGGAGACAGAATGGCTTGATTTAATGGAAGAAGAGATACGTGAGGAATTACAAGAGACGGCGTTTCATAAAGCCCCAATTTGTCGGGTTTCGGCTATATCCGGTGTGGGAATTGAAAATCTGCGTCAAACCATTGATGGACTGTTATCAGAGGTAGAAAGCAAAAAATCGACTGGTCCGGTTCGTATGCCAATTGACAGAGTCTTTAGCATCCAAGGCTTTGGTACCGTTGTGACTGGAACACTTCATAGTGGGACAGTGAAACTGGGACAGGAGTTAGCGATAGAACCAGGGCATACACTGGCTAAAGTCCGCTCCCTGCAAGTATACAAGAACAAAGTAAGTGAGGCTAAAGCAGGACAGCGGGTGGCGGTTAATCTTGCAGGCGTAGATGTTACAGAAGTGCAACGGGGTTCAGTGCTCGTAATGCCAAGCGTGTTCAAGGTCGGTAAGATCTTGGACATAAAGGTCTTAAACCTCTCCTCGGCAGATAAACCCTTAATACAAAGACAACGGGTCCGCTTTCACCACGGAACTACGGAGATATTGGGACGAATACATCTTTTGGAGCAGAAGGAATTAAGCCCTGGACAAGAGGGATTTGCACAAATTCTTCTGGAAGAACCAATTATTGTAGCATCAGGAGACCGTTTTGTACTCCGCTTTTATTCCCCTACCCATACTATTGCTGGTGGAAAGGTACTCGGGGTAGCGGAGTACAAGCAAAAGCGCTTTAAAGAAAACGTAATTGCACAGATGAGGATGAAAGACCAAGGAGATCCTCTGGACCTCTTAGAAAGAGAAATGGCGGAACCACGAACAGGCTTGGATTTAGCGTCACGTTTGCATATCACCGTCGGTGAATTGGAGGTGAGTATAAAAACTTTAGAGGAATCTGAGCGATTGGAATTTTGGCTTGAAGATGGTACAACACTCTATTGGGCAAAAGCGACAGCTGAGAGTTGGCGGTCAAAATTACTTAACATAATTAAATTGTATGAAGTAGCCAATCCTCTGCGCTGTGGTATCAGCAGAGAAGAATTAAAAACTCGTCTTGGAATTTCTTGGGCACATCGTCGGTGGCAAACCATTTTAGAGCAAGGTTCAATGCGCGGGTTTTATCGCATTACAGGAAGCAAAGTTCAGACCAACGAGGGTGTGGAAATTCCACCTGGGATTATGAAACGATTGGAGGCCTTACGGGCCAAATGGCAAATGGTTGCTCTTGCGCCTCCTGAGCTTACGATTACCGCAGAAGCATGTGGTATTGCAAAGTCTGAAACTCTTGAGTATGCTCAGTATTTATGCGAAAAGGGAGAATGGGTACACATCGATCAGTTTTACTTTAGACAAAAGGATCTAGAGTTAGCCAAAGAACATTTGCTTAAATTTCTTAATAAACATGCCGAAATTGGTGTTTCTGAGGTGCGTGAAATGTGGGGAACGTCAAGAAAATATATTGTTCCACTGCTGGAGTTCTTTGATCAACAGCACATTACACGTCGTCAGGGGGATAAGAGGACTCTCTATTAGGAGTTCACAATTATTGTTAGTGAATCGGAGCAAAAATACTTCATAAATTTGTTGTTACTTTGCGCTAGATATCTTGTAAATTTGCACTATATTATATAACTCATTTTGAGCACCCTTGAACAAGGAAATAGGAATTATGAATGACTCATTTTTTCAATGTTCATTCGCTGTTATCGTAGGGATTTACCCGAAGAAGATCAAAGAGTTGTTGAGCCTGTCCATTCTGCTGCATTTG
>DASRMA010000069.1:0-17480 GCA_035648155.1 Desulfosporosinus sp. | reverse complement strand
GTTCGTCTTTAACAATTATAAGTCAACAAGTACATTATCACTTGCTTATCCCTTTTGTCTAGAGGAGGCGCGAATAATAAGTTGAAGAAGACACCCAGATTCTCATTGAGTGTCCTCATATATGTATTGTTTTCCATTATTATCCGCTGATGGGGCATTCAAAATAGTTCGGCGAAACATAGTCAACGAAACACTTGGGCAGGCAGTAGCACATGCACCGCAGCCAATACAACGCTCATTATTCAGAACCGGTGCTTTTACTCCATTTCCCGTATCATTCATACTGATTGCGTGGAATTGCACTTATATGCACAAATACCACAGCTGATGCATTTGTCTAAATCTATCGATGGGATGAAATTACGGAAATGGGTTGCAAACCCAGCTATTTCTTTCATAACCCCTTCGCTGTGAAAGTATGCCTCAAACAACTCGGCCAAATCTTTTAAGGAGATATGGTCTCCTGTCCGCATAAAGGTATACTCAAAGAATCCCACTAGCATTGGGGCTAGCATGTAATAGAAGGAATCCTTTCGAGGAATGTCTAATACAAGCCCTTTATCGGACATTCCGTCCAGAATTACTTTTAACTCAGTTTCCTCAATCCCAGTAATCCTAGCAATCTTATTCAGGGTCATGGGAATTGAAGAGAATTTACTACCTACTAGAGCTTCGCTTTCAGTATAAAGTTGATGAAGGATTGCCATGAGGTCTTCGTTAATTGGCGCGCCTTCTGGAGTCTTACTTAATCGTTCTGCCAAGGCATGGTATATCTCTTCTTTGGCATTGATCATATGTCCCAATATCTATACCCCCTTTTAATCCTCGTCGTTTAAGGAGTCTCGAATACATTATACGCCATTGTTACTTTCATTTCGAATAAAGCTGCTGTCCGCATAGTCTGACAGCAGCTTTATTCGAAATGATATATCTCGTTTAAACAATTTTTTTGTTTATATGAGTACCAGCAAATTGACTGTTATAAAGGTCTGCATAGAAACCGTTCTGTGCAAGAAGTTCAATATGGTTACCCATTTCAACAATACTTCCTTTGTCCATAACCAGTATCATTTCTGCTTCTCTGATAGTTGAAAGTCTATGCGCAATGACAAAGCTAGTTCTTCCTTGCATTAGTTCCGTCATAGCTCTTTGAATATATACCTCAGTTCTTGAATCAACACTACTGGTAGCCTCGTCAAGAATTAAGATTGCAGGATCTGCTAGGATTGCCCGCGCAATCGTTAGAAGTTGTTTTTGACCCTGAGAAATATTAGAAGCTTCTTCATTTAAGATTGTATCATATCCGTTAGGAAGTGTTTTAATGAAGTGATGGGCATGAGCTGCCCTTGTTGCTTGTATAACCGCTTCTGCGGTAGCGCCTTCACGCCCATAAGCTATATTTTCCATAATAGTACCGTTAAAGAGCCAGGTATCTTGAAGCACCATACCAAACATACTGCGCAAAGCACCACGCTTTATATCTCTGATATCAACTCCATCTACCGTAATTTTACCAGCATTTATCTCATAGAAACGCATCAGTAGATTAACAAGTGTCGTTTTACCCGCACCAGTAGGCCCAACAATAGCGATCCTATGTCCCTGTTTGACATCAATATTAACATTCTTGATCAGTGGTTGTTCTTCCTTATAACTGAAATCTACGTTTACAAATCTTACTTCTCCCTTAGGAAACGCTATAACTTTAGCATCTGGGCCATCTGGTAATTCTTCTACCTCATCTAACAGTTCAAAGACGCGTTCAGCAGATGCCACAGTTGATTGAATAATATTTGCAATATTCGCAGTCTGAACAATTGGCATGGTGAATTGTCTTGAGTATTGAATAAAGGCTAAAATATTACCAATTGTAATAGTTCCCATAGTTGCAAAGATAGTACCGACTACACAGATGATAACATAGCCTAGATTGCCCACAAATCTCATCAGAGGCATAATTATACCTGAAATAAACTGAGCTTTGTAACCTGCCGTGTAGAGTCGATCATTAATTGAATTAAAAATTTCAATTGATTCACCCTCACGTCCGTAAGCTTTAATAATTTTGTGGCCTGTGTACATTTCTTCGACATGCCCATTAAGTTCACCTAGGGATTTTTGTTGAGCATCAAAGTGCTTTTGCGAACGTTTGGCAATATTCATGGTTACTACAACATAAAGAGGTAGAGTTAATATAACAATAAGTGTTAATAACGGGCTTATTGAAAGCATCATCACAACAACACCGATAATCGTTACAATAGAAGTAATTAGTTGGGTAAGACTTTGCTGTAGAGTTGTTGAGATATTATCAAAGTCGTTAGTGACACGACTCAGAATTTCGCCATGTGTTCTTGCATCAAAAAACTTAAGAGGCAAGAGTGAAAGCTTCCCATCAACTTCCTTGCGCATATTATAAACCGTTTTTTGGGCAACTCCAGCCATAATATATTGTTGCAGATAACTAAATGCCGCACTAATGAGATATAACCCTAAAAGAATTAGCACTATCTGACCAATATACGTAAAATCCATGGGTGGAATAGGCTGATGCAGCTTCAGAGCCATAATTTTAGCTCCAAACCCGTCTGCAATTTTCGTTATCGCCTTACCCATGATTTTAGGTCCCACAATACTGAAAATCGTGCTCAAAATCGCAAATATAAACACCGTAATAAATTTAATTCTTTGAGGCTTTAAATACCTAAGCAGCCTTAGTAGGGTTGCTTTGAAGTTCTTGGCTTTTACTACTGGTTTACCAAGGGAGCCCATTGGACCCCCACCACCAAAACCTTTTTGAGGTTTATCAATTTTACGTTCTTCGCTCATGCCAATTCCTCCTCTGAAAGCTGGGAAGCAACAATTTCACGATATACCTTACAGGTATCTAACAGTTCTGTGTGCGTTCCAATACCCGATATCTGACCCTCATCTAATACTATAATTCTATCAGCATCCCTAACAGTTGAGACGCTTTGGGCAATAATGAAAACCGTTGCATTTGCGATCTCAGGTTTAAGAGCTGCGCGTAGCTTAGCATCTGTTTTAAAATCCAGTGCGGAAAAACTATCGTCAAAAATATATATCTCAGCTTTTCTAATTAAAGCACGGGCAATTGAAAGTCGTTGCTTCTGACCGCCAGAAACATTAGTTCCTCCCTGGGCAATAGGATGATCGAAGCCCGCTTCGATATCTAAGACAAACTCTGTTGCTTGAGCAACGTCAGCTGCATGCTCAATCTCCTCTTTAGTAGCATCTACTTTGCCATACTTTATATTTTCAGCAATGGTACCCGAGAATAGTACCGTTTCCTGAGGGACAAAACCAATCTTAGCTCGAAGTTCCTTCTGACTCATTTCTCGAACGTCGATTCCGTCAACTAAAACACTGCCGCTTTCAACATCGTAGAAACGTGTAATTAAATTAATCAGCGTGGATTTACCTGAACCAGTACCTCCTATTATTGCAGTCAGTTCACCTGGGTTTGAACTAAAGGTTATATTGTTAAGCGCTGGTTGGTCTGCGCCAGGGTACCTAAAGGAAACTTCCTTAAATTCAATGGAACCTCTTTTACTATTTGCCAGTTTTGATTTTTCGGGATCTATAATGTCAGGATCTGTTTCAAGGACTTCGTTGATTCTTACTGCTGAAACCTGAGCGCGGGGTACCATGATAAATAACATGACAAGCATCAGTAATGAGAACAATATTTGAGTCGCGTATTGAATAAATGCTAGAAGTGATCCAATTTGCATAGTTCCATCATCTATTCTAATAGCTCCAAACCAGACAAGTGCCACAGTCGTTAAGTTCATAATCAGCATCATAGATGGCATTAATACAGCCATAATGATATTGATCTTAACTGCGTTATCCATGAGGTCTGCGTTGGCATCATCAAAACGCGCTCTCTCTCGATCGATGCGATTAAAAGCACGTACGACTCTAATGCCTGTAAGATTTTCTCGTAACACAAGATTCAATTTATCTATTTTTTCCTGCATTACCTTAAAGAGTGGCAAGCCTCTTTTCAAGGTAATTGCTATGACACCAAACAGTATTGGAATAACAACCACAAGTACCCAGGCTAAAGATGTATCCTGTCGCAAGGCCATAATAACTCCACCAATACAGGTTAGAGGCGCAGTAATCATCATACTGAGGATCAAAACTGATACTTGCTGTATTTGGGTTACATCATTTGTGGTTCTGGTAATTAAAGTGGCAGTACCTAACTTATCAAATTCATGCAGAGAAAAGCTTGCAACTTTAGTAAAGAGCTTTTCTCGCACTAGTTTACCAAAACCTACAGCTGTTTTAGAGGAAAGATAGGTTGCAATAATAGCACATATTGTTCCTCCCGCTGCGATTAGTAACATAAACCCACCAAGTTTGACAATATAACTAATATCTTTATTGGCTAAGCCTATATCGACAATATCTGCCATTAAAGTAGGTAAATACAGGTCCGAAAGAACTTGCGCAAACAAAAGTGCAATAATTACAACTATATGAGCGGTATATTGTTTTAGATACCTAAATAATTTAAGCATAGTTATCTCCTCGTCGTTAAAGTTGAACTTATTTTTCAGGGCCACTTAAGAGTTTCTTAAGGGTATTAAGACCTATAAAAATGGCATTAACATCGTCTACTGTACCTTGTTTCATCACGTTTTCTATATTAATCCGTAAATTCTTATGAAAGTGTTGATGCGTTTCTTTAAAATGAGGGGAAAGGCTGACATAAACAACTCTTCGATCCTCTTCACTTCGCTCTCTTGTCACCATCCCTTGTTTTTCTAACCGATCGACAAGCCCAGATACAGTACTATTAGGTAAACTAAGCTTACTACTCAGTTCCGTGACTTTAATCTTTTTATGCATACTTATAATTCTAAGCACCATGCCCTGTGGGGCTGTTATACCAGAATTCTCAAATACTTTGCTCATACTTTGTTTAAAAAGGATCATTACTTCCTGGAAAAGGTCTGCAACTTTCGTGCTTTCACTATTATTATCCAATTTATCCTCCTTTTCCATATTACTACGTCATTGTTTGTTTCGAAGCCATATATTTCACGTACGTTTATTTCGTCCTCGAAATATATATTACTCTCTAAGTATTGATTAGTCAATCGAGGAATTAAATTTCCTTGTAGGATATTGAAAAAATCGGCATATATATAATATGACCTTAGAAAAATATAAGACAAAGGGGTACTTGCAAAAATAATGCAAATACCCCTTTGTCATCCTTTATCCTATTTTATAATCCCTCGATTAACAAAATCTTGTTTTAGAATCTCCAATCGTTTCGTACCGTCAAGTCGTTTTTGTCTCATTTCCTCTTGTATTACCTTTGTTTCTTCGATGCCTTTTACAATGGTCTCCCATGATTTCTCTAAGGTTTCGATACTAACTGAACTCCCAGAGGCAAGTTTTGCCACCATTTTTGATTGCAACGCCGTGTTTTCAGCATTTCTCAGTAATAATTCGTTTGTCTTCTCATCTAAGGCACTCATCGCTTTTGCCTGAACAGATTGACGTTTTAACATGATCGCTTGAACTAAGCACTGTTTAAAGATTGGCATGGTAATAACAAAGGCCGAATTTATCTTGCGGACCAAGTTGTAATTACCATACTCAATCGACTTAATAGTTGGCATACTCTGGACAGCAACATTTTCGGCGAGTTGTAAATCATAAATCCTTTGTTCCATTATGTCCTGTACTTGCAGAAGGTTATTGACAGCAATCTGGTCTAGTCTGTTTTCTGTCTGGTTAGCCTTGGCTTGGGCTGCAGGGATAATATTATCTTTAAGCTCTGTCAGCACTACTTGGCCTGCGTAAATATATTGCCCTAATTGCTCGTAATAATCACTATTCTTAATAAACATGTCCTCTAAATGCTTATTGGCAACATTTATTTCCGCTTCATACTTTTTTAACGTTACAAAAACTTTGTCAACTTCATCACCCATAGAGTTATATTTGTGAAAAAGCGCTTCAACAGAATTCTTTGCCTTAGAAAAGATCTTTTCCAGAAAGCCCGGAGATTTGTTCTCAAAATCCTTAATATCAAACTTGTCCATGATCTTATTGAGCTGAATTAATAATTCTCCTGAGTCTTCAACCTTTGTCGTTTGCATCGAGTGAAGAATGGCGTCTGAAAAGCGAGAAACCTCTTCTGAAGTGTTCTTCCCAAACGTCATGATAGAACTAACATCTTCGACATTAATCTGCCGAATAATACTGCGTACTTCTGGACTCTCCTGTACCTTAGCCATTACTTCGTTTTTCTTCTTTTCGAGATCAAATTTTGGATACTCTACCGGAACTAAATTGTTATCTTTAGATAATGTCGAAGTGAAACCTTGAATTTCCATTTTCGTATCCCCTTTTTAATAATTTTGAAGTGGTACGGGTTATATATTATGTCAGATTGAAAAAGCGAGAAAATAGTCCAGGCTTTTGTACGGGAGCCGCTGAAATACTGTTTAAAACTGGAAGCGTTAGATCATATTTTACTAACGGAAGTTGATGAACATCAAAGAGGCTGGGTCTAATTCGTTGCGAGACTGTCTTGTAATTTGTGGGTGTAAAGATAACCACGTCGAGACCAATTAGATTAAAATAGGCGAGTAAAATAGCATCATTTTCATTAAAAGATTCTTTTTCATTGTCGTAAACAATCACTTTAGGAATCTCTTGTGGATAATCAAACACTTCAATAAGTCTGATCAGAGAATCGTCCATGGTTAGGATGGTCATAATTATTTTAAGCTTTAATTTATCATCGACTGTCGCCAAGAACATACCAGCAGTTAGTAGTTCATTGACCTTTATGATTAGGAAATGCTGCAAATGCCCTTTCAGATAGCCAAATTTGTAGTGTTCACTTTTCATTACTTTGAGCTCATCAAAGAGGCCCTGATCGTTCAGTAGGTATTCGGATTGATAAAGCTCTTGCTTAGTATAGCTGATTTTAGTAAAGGGAACATCTTCAATAAGCCTCGTATTTGGAGCTGACGAAAGTTCTTTGAGGTTAAGCCAATATGAATTAAGATCTTCGTCAACTCCATTGATTTTCGCGAACAAATTGGGTACATAAACCTTCTTGTTTTGAACTTTGAACTCGGGACGCAGTTTAGCTGGTTCTCCCCAAAGAATTTTTAACTCATCAAACGTCGTTTTAAGCGTTACAGGTTGGGTAGAGTAACTTTCGAACTGCCACGGTTTAAAAAGGCCAACTTCCTCATTATAGATCACTTCCTCAATCTCTTTGGAGGCTTTATAGGCTGTTGTACTCTTGCGGATCAACTTCTCTCCTTCTGGAAATGTTGTTAGGGGTAAATTATGTTCATAACTAATCATATGGGTCATTAGTTTGTTATTGTCGAAGGCTCGGAACGGTAGATCTCCTTCTTCATTCGGGTGAATGAAAAGAACATCGCATCCCATTTTGTGAAAAGCGTTCAGTAAGTAGATTTCGTGGGGTTTGATAGCGCCATAGTAAAGGATTTTAGGATTATGCTCATATTCAAGCCCTTCTCCACTTAATTCCTTGTTACGATTACATCCAGTAAAGAGTTTGGGCACGTATCTATTGAGCCATGTAACAAGTTTTAGTGAAAAGTTCAAGACTATAGATGTATTATTACTACCTTTCTCCGCGAAGAGATTAACTGAATCTACAAACGTTTTTCTAACAGTGTTGTCCAGAAGCTGATCATTTAATTGAGGTAGTATATTGGCCTGAAGAAGTAGTTCTATGATTTCAAGCCTATCTTTGTACGGATAACCTATAAGCCTTTGGGGAATTAAATCACTTTCTGCAGCACTCGGCGTTGGAATGCCATCTAGAAACCTCAGGTAAGACTTTGAATTTATAAAGGCATTATTCAGGTTATAAAGACTATTATAATATTCAGCTTCCCAATCATCTGAGGAACCAGGGACTCCAATATAACGCATAAAATATGCAGGAAGTATTGGATAGGGCCCTCCTACATAGCCACTTCGTTTAGTCAAGGGAACGAAGATCTCCTCAAATATGGTTTCGGATTTCTTGAGTTTAACCACAATAGCCGGATCATTTTCAGTGTTACCCTTTAGTTTAGTAGGTTCTTCTACTAGAGACGAGGATTTTTCTATCCTCGTCTGAGTCACTTTTATGGATTCTTTAGCGGGGAAAGCACTGATCTGTCGTTCTCCCCCTTTCTTAATTAAGTAGGAATATTGATTTGACTTGTCTACTTTATCAAACATGTCATTAAACGACGTATTAAGCACAAGCACATCGCACCCTATAAGGGACATAAGGATAAGAAAATAAACTTCGTGTTTTTTGGGACTTCCCCAATAAATCAGTTTAGGATTATAAGAAGATTTCTTACCAACTTGTTTTCCATAATCTACAAACCACAACAATAGTTTCATAACAAAATTCATGATGATACTTAGGTTAACAGATCGCTCATTAGTCATATACAAATTGAGCATGACCCCAAAAGCATCCTTGCTAGTTTGGTTGACTTGAAGGTTTGAGGTTAACGAAAAATAGCCATGTGTCTGCAATACGTTTAAGAGCGCCCCATTACTATAATCGTTAAGAGGAACTTGCATAAGCAATTCTCTGGCTGCATCAATAGAAGATGTGTTACTTGCTATCTTGATTGTTTTGTCAATTAATATATAATTGACAAGAATCCTAAGTTTCTCATGTAACCTAACAATCTCCGCTAGGTATTTCTCCTCATCGTCGCACCCAATAATTCGATAAGAATAGACATATGAGCTAGGTCCCCTATTAACCAAAGGGGATAATATATCTCTGAAAATATCGTCGGAATGCTTCAAGACCGTTCCGATTTCTTTCCTTACCTCCATACCAATCACCCCTTCAAAGCCAAAAGCAATGTTTCGCAATACCTAAGCGTTATCTACCCACGAAGCCCATACATCCGGAACATAGCCAACAGTCGATTGCTTGCCATTGCGGACGATTGGTGTTTTATAGAGACTAGGGTTATTGAAGAGCATTTCTACCCTACCACCTGCAGAAATAATACGATCCATATGTAACTTCTTATAATCCTTAGATGTACTATTAACTAGATTATCTAAACCTAGCGCAGCCTTCACACTTTCCAATTCTCCCTTACTTAAGCCGAACATGGTCAAATCCACAAACTGATAGTTGATCTTTCTCTCTTTAAAATAACGTTCTGCCTTTTTGGTGTCAAAGCATTTCTTAACCCCGAAGATTTGGATATTCATTCCGCTGTCGACTCTCCTTAAACGAAAATATAATAATAAATATAGCAAATGACACAAATTTCTGCCGGTGCAAGTACCTCTCTAAATATTCTACAATTTAATTACGAATCCCTTCAAACACGCTGAGAAAGGTCTACACCTTTCTTTTTGAGATTTGCTAAGCATTCTTCAAGATAGGCGTCATCATGCTCAGAATAGATAAATATTTCTGCACTAAGGTAATGCTCACATGGCAAAGCGCAAGACCATGGCATATTATTTTTCCCACGGTATTCGGGACAATACCATTGTATTGCGGGCTTGTATCCTCTACGCTCCATTTCCCTGAGAACAAGCTGATGATAGTCAACAAGCCTCATTACGCTGTGCGTGAACACGTAATCTACAGTCGAGTGTTTCCTTCCCCAGCCCATTCCCCGCAGGGCACAGCATTCTCTATGTTGCCCCAATATCTGGGCTCGGGGTAATAAAACAAGGAGCTCCTGGTGCCAGAGTCTCATGAAATACTTCCTTTCTTCATAATTTAATTCCTCCCGACTATTGAGCAACAAACACATTGAACAATAGCTTGAACTGGAATGGGACTACTAGTAAAAAGGACCGGCCTTTACGGTCGATCCTAAAAGCTTAAAATATAAATTCCCTCGGGTCTAAGTTTACTTCGCGTGAAATCTCCTCGACAATATTCTTTTCTACTTGGGCAAATTCTCCGTCTGCAAAACCAATAGCACAGCATAAACGGACTACCAAGCGAGCAGCATCTGGTTTGCTTGCGAGTTTACCTATTGCTCGTAAGGCTTCTGCTTTACCCATCATTTGATCACTTTGAATCCGCTGAACAAAGTAATTAAAGCGGGAATCCACCTCATTAATGTTAATTCCTTTCATTTCTTGACTTGTACGGAAATAATCGATGAGCTTTTGTCTTTCTGACGGATCGATAATCCCGTCTGCCATCGCTACCAAAGCACTACCCGCTACAAGTGCTTCCGTAAGATCTTTCCCCATGTATTTACTCACGACATTACGGGCACTCTCTGTTTGTTTCTTTAACCACTCTGCAGTATTAGTGTTACTGGCCGCGTTCCACCGTGTCTTACAGCTCAAGCAGACAAACTCCATGTTTTTACTTCCAATAAAGCCCGCTAATATCCCGACCGGACCTAACATAACACCGCCCAATAGGGCCTTGCCTATGCCAAAACCTTTCTTACCGGCTGTCACTTGGCTCGAATGGCAACTGGGGCAGACCATACCTTGGTCAGAGGAGTGACCGTAGCCCTGAGCGCTGTTTTGACCATTGAATTGTGAATTGCTTTGCCCATAAGGTTGAGGGATATTTTGTCCATAAGGGGTAGCGGAACTTCCCGCTCTTGGATTTGCATTTGCAGTGTTTCCATAACTAGTATTACCAGAACTATTAGAACCCGCCGAGTTTTGGTCATCTTCTACCTCTAGTCCAAAATTATGACACAGGGCGCCCAAACCGCCTTGAAACCCACTGGCTATAGCGTTAAATTTCCATTCCCCAGCATGTCGATATAGTTCAGCCGCAACGATGGCAGTTTCAACGGAAAATTCTTGGCCCAGCTCGTAATTAAGAAGTGGTTCGTTTGTGGTGGCATTGAGAATCCGCACGTAAGAATTCTGAATATCCCCGAAACTTTGTCGTTTCATTTGAGCATCATTAATAGTAATGGTGAAAGCAATTCTCTCTATATAAGCAGGTACTGCTGACAGATTGATCCGAATTTGCTCGTCATCACCATCACCGGAGCCCTTCTTATTATCCCCACTGTGCTTTACAGAACCCTGTCCTCCAGACGGATTATTATAGAAGACAAGATCGTTTTCATCTTTCACTTTACCGTTTGAACCTATCAAAAAAGCAGAAGCATCTAAATCAAAGTTATAACTACTGGACGCTGGATTAGACGCCCAACCCAAACCGACGATAATTTCCTTCAAGTTAGGATTGCTTTTTGTAAGGTCAACTTTTTGTCCTTTACTAAGTCTTACTGCCATTGTTTCTCCTACCTTTCTAAAAATAAATTGCCACAAAAGGATAATGATTTGATTATATCACTTCTTTAGGGATAATCCAAAAATCAATAACTTGAGAAAAATCCAATCTTACGGGCAAGTCAAGAAAAATGACCTGAAAGAAAACAGCTCGGAAAGATAATATCCTTCTGAGCTGTTATTTGATAGTTTCAGACAAGCTAAAGTAAGCGAAGAAACTATAGAATTTCCTAATCAAATAAGATTAAGGCAAGAAACTCCAAGTTAAATGTTCCCGTATTTTCAATAGAGTGCTTTTCTCCATTTCTAGTAATAATCACATCGCCAGGCTTAACAAGCTTTTTGTCGCCGTTATCATTTACTAGGCCTTCTCCACTTAAAATGACATATGTTTCAGTATCTCCTACATGTTCGTGAAGACCAATGGATGCGCCAGGCTTCAAGACATTCTTAGCAAATAATCGACCTTTGGCCTTGAATTCATCCTTTTCCACTTCCAGAAAATGATTTATCTGTACTTCACCTTTACCTCCACGGAATTCAGAAACTGTATCTTGCCTTAAATCCTCTGAATATTTTATCATCTAACTGCTCCTTTAGAATAGATTTTATACAAATTATATCATAATTCCAGAAATCAGACAGTACAAATTGCCTATTGCTTATTTATACCCTAAACCTATAACCTGCACCCCAAACTGTTTCTATGTATTGAGGATTTGAGGGATTACTTTCAATTTTCTCCCGCACTCTAGCGATATGGACTGTCACAGTTGCTGAGTCTCCCAAAGCGTCTAAACCCCAGACACGTTCGAATAGTTCTTCACGCCCAAACACTCTGTTAGGATTTTGTGCTAAGTACAGGAGTATGCCAAATTCCTTCTGTGCTAGATTAACTTCCTGACCGACAACAAAGACTCTATGTGAATCTTTTTCTATTTTCAGTCCCCGAATCGTCAAAGTATTTCCCTGCTTAACGCCTTCACTGAACCGCTGTTTTAGTCGCTCGTAATTCTGCAGATGGGCTTTTACTCTCGCGACCAGTTCGCCTGGACTAAAAGGTTTCGTGATATAATCATCAGCCCCAAGGCTTAAGCCCTTAATCTTATCGATTTCTTCCTTTTTGGCAGAAACTAAGAGCACCGGAATATCTTTGTCCTCCTTCATACTCCGCAATATTTCTAAACCATCCATCCCGGGGAGCATGATATCTAAAATCAAGAGATCAACTTCGTTTTCCTGAAGGGCTTTTAAGCCCTCTAAACCGTTGGTACAGACCGTCACGTCGAAGTCCGCCACTTCAAGGTAGTCTTTCTGTAATTCTGCAATACTAACATCATCTTCAATAATTAAGATTTTCTTGTTCATCTCTATGCCCAGTATCACGATTTACTTAATGAAATCATGATACTGGTGCCCACCTCCCCGTTACTGATGGCCCATACCCTTCCCTTGTGCCCTTCTATAATTTGCTTTGCTATGGCTAGTCCTAGACCACTCCCTTTGCTCCGAGCAGCGTCAGACCGGTAGAACCGATCAAAGATGTATGGTAAATCTTCATTACTTATCCCAGAACCGTTGTCACGCAGTTCAATAATCAGACTGGCAAAGGTGTCTCGCAACAGGACTTTAATTTCGCCTTGATCATTACCCATATATTTGCGGGAATTATCTAAGATGTTCATAATCACCCGTTTCATTCTCACTTGATCTAACAGGACGTGTTGTTTGTGGAGCATTTCATTATGGAACGAAATCTTGATATGATCGTTTTCTAATTCCGGTTCACTCTCTAGTATACAAAGCGCAAGATACCCCTCAATATCTGTTATCTCAAAATCAAAGGGAATCTGGTTTAAATCGAGCTTGGCATAAAGCAGTAGATCATCAATCATTTGGTCAACTTGGTAAGCCTTGGAAGCGATTGTTTTCAAATACCGCTCCATTTTATCAGGAGTATTAGCTATACCATCCAAGATCCCTTCTACGTATCCCTTAATCGATGTCACCGGCGTCTTTAAGTCATGGGAAATACTTGATATCAGCATTTTGCGGTTATCCTCATACTTCAGTTGAGTGTGCACTGAGTCTCTTAGCTTGATGCGCATGAGTTCAAGATCACGACACAACGCTTGGATCTCTTGATCTCCTTCTTCTGCAATCGTGTGCTCAAGATTGCCTCGACTAATTTCTGCTGCGGCACTTTGTAAATTATGGAGTGGCTTTATTATACTGCGAGAAAACTGATACGAAACAACAATACTTGTAAGCGCAAACGCAAAACCGAACGAAACACCGATAAACAACAGGAAAATTGTCAGGTTGGTAGACGATCGATCCAAGGGAGCGAGGAGCAACACGCTCCCTTGAGAACCCTCCTTAAATTTAAGTTCAATTAACTGAACGGTATAAGAAATATCTCCTATAACGACTGTTTCTCCTCCCCCCTTCTTAATCCCTGCTTCCAAAAACTTGGCCACATCGATTTTACTGAAATCCCGCGAGGAAAAGATCGTCCTAGAATCCTTAATCATAATGAGCTCTCCATCAATTCCAGCAAGCTGTTCCAGTATATGCTTTTGAAAGCTTTCTTCCTCGACAACCTCAGGTGTGCGCTGTAAAAGACCAGTTTCACTATTAATGAGCTCAAACTTGATCTGCGATAACCTTTGGTAGTTTTCAAACGAGATGTCGTGACCTAATAATTTGCCGAAAATAAAAAGAAAAGCCACAGCAATTAAGACAGTAATCAGCATAGGAATGACTACTGTCGAAGCGTTGGCTAAAATCAAGCGTTTTTTGAGTTTCATAACGTCACCTTAAAATTCCTTTTTATCGAATAAGTAAAACCCGGCTGTAAAGAGCATTATACCAGATCCTAGCATGAGCAGGAACTGCCGTACAATTTTTCCTACGGGAAAAGAATTTACCAGAAATAAATTATACCAGTCAAGTTGGGTCGTCATGAACAAACTTGAGTACTGAGAAAAGACGACTCCCAGTACTTTTAAGACGATAAAGGCTAAGATAGAGACAAAAAAGACTGATATTCCACTCTTGAAGACATTGGCTAAAAGGACAATGCCTAAAGCCAACACAACCATCGGAAACAAGCTCACTATATAGGAGAACACTGTCCTTAACAAGGAATCCCAGGTTGCCGAATTCGTATTAAATATAAATCCCGCCAGCATCGAAAATATAAGTAGCAATAGCAGCGTGGCTAGAATAAATAGGACGATAGACGTGATCTTAGCGCTAAAGATTTTAAATCGGCTCACGGGTCGAGTTAGCGTGATGCGCATGCTGTTCTGAGAATACTCCCCAGAAAAACTATCAATGGCGACTAAGGCTGTGAAAAGTGGCAGAATGGTGTTGACCACTACCGACAGTACGAGCATGGGAAATTCAACACTTCCTGCACCTCTGAGTCCAAAGCCGCTTCTCACCCCAACGATGGCGAGTTGGCCAATTACAATCACGGCTAGAGAGAGAAAAATGGCCACCAAGGCTTTTTTCTTTTTATAAAGTTTCTCAATTTCATTAATCAGCGCTGCTTGAAACACGGCCATATCTCTCTACCTCACTTACAAAATAATTCTCAAGTGTCGCATAGTTCTTTAAGATGTTTGGTGTGCTCTCGACATTGAGCATTTTCCCATCATAGATTACCCCAATGCGATTACAGGTCAACTCGACATCATGGATGAGATGACTAGAAATGAAAAATGTGGTCTGTTCCTGCTCCGCTAAATGCAGGATCATCTTACGAATAGCGATCATTCCCTCAACATCGAGCCCATTCAGTGGTTCATCGAGGATGACGACCTTAGGTCGGGATAATACCGCTGCCGCCAAACCTAAGCGTTGCTTCATCCCTAGCGAAAACTTTTTGGGCTTTTCCTGCTTATATTTAATCATTCCTGTTAACTCAAGAACCTCATCAATTCGCTTATCATCCACATCTGGGTAATACCGAGCCAACTGCTTCAAGTTATCAAAGGCACTAAGATAGGGGTAAGCCTCGGCGATTTCGATTAAACAGCCCACCTCTTTCATCGCCAATTCATACTCTTCCAGCACACTATAGCCAAAGATCTTAACATCTCCACGCTCCGGTCGGACGAGCCCTGTCATAATTTTCATAGCGGTCGTTTTGCCAGCTCCGTTTGGGCCGAGGAATCCGAAAATATCCCCTTGAAAGATGTCCAAGCTAATATCTTTAATTCCCCGTCCATTGCTATATACTTTGGTGAGGTTCTTAATTTCAATAACCTTTTCCATGCCATGCCTCCCTAACGTGATAAGGTGACTGCCGGATATTAACCCGGCAGTCATCTGTCTACCTCTTGATTTGTCTATGATCTTAGTCTAGATCTGGACTGAACGTTGAATCATATAACAAGCCACCCATGGAGGAGTTATTCAGATTAAACTGTATTTTCCCTGCTGATTGATTAGGGTATAAATTCCCTTTACTCCCCGATTCCGTTGTGATAGCAAAATCTGTACGACTTTTTTCGTCAGGATTTTGGCCAGTAAATTTGAAGTTGCTTTGAGTGGTGGCGTATTCTTCAAATCCCGGCTTATACACTTCGTAATATTTACCAGCAATCGTCTTATTATCAAACTGCGTAATATCGATGAACCTCTCACCGACTTTGACAAACTTGTTGTCTTTTTCTATCAAGATATCGTTACTAAATTTGCCGACAAACTTCTCAGGATTAGAGATCTCAAATACTGATTTTTCATTCCTAGCGACGTTCGTGACAACTTTCTTACCTGTAAGATCGGGTTTTGTGACCTTGGTGGAGTTGATCCCGGACAACTTAGCTAAAACCTCAACCGTTACGTCATGAACCGTTCCTTTATCATCCTTACCAGAGAGCATCGCCGTCCCTAAGATGCTCTCCATAACGCCGTCTTTGTTAACTTTGGCTGTACCCTTAATTTCTTTGACAACAACATCCTTGGTGAGATGAGGCATCTTGTTGTCTTGATTAGCGTTATTAAACTCTTGTTTCAATGTATAGGAAGCGACAGCATTGACCAAGGATGGAATTTGGACTCCACTCAGAGAGCCTTTAAGCCCTTTACTGCCATCCGCATTTTCGGTGACTACCACATGGTCTTTCAGACTTCCAACGATAGCGTCAGCTATTTTTTCAATATCGGCTGCCTGATCTTCTTTAAAAAGATTAGGAAAGGCATTAGAAAAGTCATCATCTCTACTTTCCTGGGTATAATTCGTGACATAGTAAGTAGGGTCACTCTCGGAAACTCGGATATTGGTCGTCTTATCCGAGTAGTTTTGAGAATTGCGTTTATCTCCTCGTAGACTTTCTACTGAAGAAATGTTCTCTGAGGCCTCTTTACTTCTGTCGTATTTCTGAGTTTCATTTTGAGTCATCAACGGTTTCCCATTGTCCTTTAGCGCCATGGAGAAATCCATTGTGTAGCTGGCAAATTTTTCGTTGGTCTGCTCAGCAGTAACTTTAAGAGCATCCTTCAACTGGTCATAACCACTCTTGTTTGCGATGTCGGCTAGAGCTGTTGTCGCGACTAGTAAGGTTCCTAGCGTAAAGCTTACTAGCATCGCTGTTTTCTTTTTAAATTTCATTAATTCATCTCCTCAACTGTTTTCAGGAAGCTTCCTATGGTTAGTTTACCTTATTAGTCTTGATTTTCCCTAAACAGTTTATTAACAAACTATAAATTGTTTACTGCATCTCTGTTTGAGCATTAAGATGCCCCCTGGTTATTCATGCTTGGTGACCGACGCCCAGTCATCTTTTTGTAATATTTCAGCCAACAAAGATCTATGATGTTTATGAGCATCATTCCTCCGATCACTGGGCTTATATACAAAATAAATTCCTCCAACCGAAGCAAGAAAAACTAAGACTCCCTCTTACAAGTAGTGGGAATCTTAGTTTTGGGTGCATGTGCTCCCTAGTGAACTTGTTCAACGGAAGATACAAAGGGAAAAGGGTGCAAATCTCGCATAATACGAAAATTTTGCACCCACTCACTTACAATCAGTCAATAACCGTAGCAAAATACAAGCTAATCAACCGATTGACTTTATTACTGAGACGTTGTCTAAATGTTATGCAATACCAAACATATCAATAATTGGCTTTTTAAAGACTGACCATTCGTTCGTATTAGGATCC